>CANGTC010000013.1 GCA_947456505.1 Beijerinckiaceae bacterium | reverse complement strand
GATACGCCCTCGATCACCGAGGCGATCCCCGCCTTCCGCAAGCCGCCGACCTGGTTCGGCTTCTTCGCGCCCAAGGGCACGCCCGAGCCGATCATCGCCAAACTCAATGCGGAGATCGCCAAGATCCTCGCCACCCCCGACATGCAGGCGCGCTTTCAGGATGCGGGCTACGCCATGCTGGGCGGGCCGCCCCAGCGGCTGCATGACATGATGGTGGACGGCATCGACCGTTTCGGCGCCATCATCAAATCCGTCGGCATCGAGCCGGAATAGGGGGCGCGCCAGGCGCCCCCACCCGTCTTCAGGTATTCAGTCGCGGAATCAATCGCAGCGCATTGCCACGGTCGACAGCCGCGCGGATCTCCGGGGTGAGCGTGCGCTCCGACATATATTTCACCGCCTTCTGCACGGTGCCGAAGGGGGCGTCGGACCCGAAGAGGATCTGCTTGCTGGTCGCCATGATCGACAGCGCCGCCAGAGAGGCCTCGGAGTTGGCGCTGGCCGTATCATAGTAGAGCTTGCGCAACTCGGGCATGAGCCCCTCGGGGAAATATTCGGCGTATTTCTTGTTCTTGCCGATATTGTCCTCGAGCCGCCCCGTCAGCATGGGCGTGGCGCCGCCGCCGTGGGAGAAGACCCACTTGATGTCCTTGTAGCGGTGCACCGCCCCATTGATCATCAGGCTGACGATGGCCCGGGTGGAATCGAAGGGATATTCCTCGGTCTGCGGCGGCAGGTCAGGGATCACATTGCCGCAGCAGGGCGACAGCGTGGGATGGAAGAAGACCACCGCCTTGCGCCGGTTCAATTCCTCAAAAACAGGCTTGAAAGCGGCGTCGCCGGGATATTTGCCATCGTAGTTGCTGAGCAACCCGATGCCGTCGGCCTTCAGCACGTCCAGCGCATATTCGATCTCCTTCAGGCTGCCCTCGATGTCGGGCAGGGGCAGCACCGCGAAGAGGCCGAAACGGCCGGGCCAAGTCTTGATCTGCTCGGCGGCGTAATCATTCCACATGCGCGCCAGGCGCCGCCCCGCCGCCACATCGCCATACCAGACGCCGGGGGTGGAGATGGAGGCGATGGCGGTCTCCACGCCCGCCTCGTCCATCTGTTCAAGGGTACGCTCGGGGGTCCAAGCCATGAGGGCGTCAGGGGGCAGGTTATGGGCGAAATTCAGCCGGTCATGCTCTTCCTTGATATATTTGGGCGGCATGAAATGGTGGTGAATGTCGATGCGCCGGGGCTTGGGCTGCGCAGGCTTGTCCTGAGCAAAAGCGCCTCCCGAAAAGGCCCCGAGCCCCGCACAGGCGATGGAGCCCGACAGGAACGAGCGCCGCGAGCGCAAAGCGACGCCCCCGTGATGCAATGGCTCCGCGCAGGCGCAATCCGGACGCAGAATAGTCATTTCGTTTCCCCCATTTTTATTCATCCATCATCGCCCGCCCCAGCGATTCCCGCAAGCCGGGCCTCCGCTCAATAATGGGGCGGCGGCGGCTCCGGGCCCTCACGCTGGGGCGCGCTGTTCTGAACCTCCTCGCGCAAATGGGCGAGTTGGCGCTCGAGCACGCTGATCTTGGCCCATTGGGCCGTGATCACCTCGTTTAACTCCGCCGCCATGTGGTCCTGATGGGCGATTCGCACTTCAAGATCGTCCAGCCTCGCCAGAACTTCGGCCAATTTATCGCTCATCACTGGTTTCCGCGCGCCATCTGCTGAAAAGATCGACCATCATACAGGGATCGCCTACCATCAGGGAAGCAATCGATGAAAGGCGCCGGAAGACCCGATGGACGAAACCACTGACAAAGGCCCGATCCTCATCATGATCGACGCCGACGCCTGCCCGGTGAAGGACGAGACCTACAGGGTCGCCGACCGCCATGACGTGAAGACCTTCGTCATCGCCAACAGCTGGATCAATGTGCCGCGCAGCCCCATGATCGAGCGCGTGGTGGTGCCCGCAGGCCCCGATGTGGCCGATGACTGGATCGCCGAGCGGGCGCGCCCGGGCGTGGTGGTGATAACAGCCGACGTGCCGCTGGCGGCGCGTTGCATGAAGGCGGGCGCCAATGTCATCGCCCCCAACGGCCGCGCCTTCACCGACCAATCCATAGGCATGGCGCTGGCGACGCGCAATCTTATGGATCAACTGCGCTCGCAGGGCGAAACGACCAGAGGCCCCACGCCCTTCTCGCCCAGGCAGCGCTCCGACTTTCTGTCAGCGCTTGACCTTGCGCTGGTGCGTCTGCAGCGCGCAGGTTTCGTAAACCGATAAAAGGCGCGATAGATCAACGCGACTGCAGGTAAAGTCGCGAGAGTTTGTCTGCAAGATCTTCAAAGGTGAAGGGCTTTCGCAAAAACGGACGGCTGCTGAATCGCGGCGCCACATCCAGCATATCGCCCCCCGAGCACAAGATGAAAGGTACGCCAGAGGCCGCCAGCGCATCAGCGACCCTGTCGCCTTTTTCGCCATTCAAATTCATATCCAGCAGAGCGCCGTCGAAAGACTGCGATGCGATCAGCCCAAGCGCCTGCTCCGCAGTGGCTGCGGAGGCGACGACATCGCACCCAAGCTCGGACAACATGTCCTCAATCATGAGAAGCACCAGCATTTCATCCTCAACCACAAGGAAGCGATGGACTTTGCCAATCTTATCCATGTTTGTTGACCGGCGCGGGAATATTCATGGTGCAAACCAGGCCCTCTGGTCGATAGTCGAGACGTCCGGTCCCCTCGAGTTCATGGGCGAGACCCCGCTCGATCACGCGTGAGCCAAAACCGCGATGAGTGGGCGCCTTGACCGCAGGCCCGCCAAGCTCGCGCCATGTGAGCACAAGGCGCGCCCCTTCCAGCGACGGCTCCACCTTCCAGTCGATATGCACCTTGCCTCCAACACTGGAGAGCGCGCCATATTTGAGCGCATTGGTGGCGAGTTCGTTGAACACGATGCAAAGATCAAGCGCAGCCTTGGGCGCAAATCTCATGGGCGCGCCAGTGATGATAAAGCGTTGCTCTTCTCCGTCATTGGGTTTGAAGGGAGCCACCGTCACATTGATGATCTCATGCAAACCAGCGCCTTTCCATTTTTCCCGCGTCAACAAATCATGGGACCTCGCCAGGGCTGAGAGACGCGACTTGATCATCTGCCGCAAGGTCTGGCGATCCGTATCCGCTCGCAAGGCTTGCCGTACGATCGCCTGAACTGTGGCCAGAGTGTTCTTCACACGATGGTTCATTTCATCGATCAGCATCTTCGCTTGCGTTTGAGCTTGCTTGTGTTTGGTCAGATCAATGAAGGAGACGAAATATTGAATGATGTTTCCATGGCCATCAGTTATCGGGTTGACGAAAAGCGCGGCCCAGAAGCTGCGCCCATCCTTGCGGCGACATTTCACTTCGCAACCGACGCCTGAGCCTCGCTGAAATCCGCGTTTGATGGCGGATACCACGCCGACATCGGCATCCTCGGCGATCAATGCGAAGATACTCTCACCCAGCAATTCGGCGCGATGATGGCCAGTCAGCGATAACAGGCTGTCATTTGCAAAAATGATGGGATAAGCGGGGTCGCGAGCATTGGTGAAGACTATGGGCATATGGGTCAGTTCGCCAGCGACCACGACGGGCCCTGGCCGAAACGCGCCAACGTCAGCTTTGGCGCCCTTTTGCGCATCAGATTTCTTGGCCATCAGCAAAGGTCCAGTCTCGCGCGCCCTGCGGCGAACGCCCCTGATGAGACCTCAACTGTAGACAGGTTCCAGCCCTGAAATAGAGGTAGACTTGACCTTCACCGGTCGAGATTTATTGCACCCCGCCGATGATGTAGGTGAGACGGTCCGCAATATGTTTGGGCGTGGCGACTATCTCCCCGATCAGTTTCTGAAGCTCTTCGCCGGAAACCGGATCAAGATCCATCTTGCCTTCCTTCGCATCCCTGATGAACTCGGGATCTTTCATGGTTTCATCGAAGGCGCGGCGCAGCATCGTCACCCGCTCCGCCGGAACGCCAGGCCCCGCAAACAGGGGACGCCCGATCACCACAGAGGTCGAAAGCAGCTTCATCACCTGCCGATCCTCATCGCTTTTCGCCAGATCCATGAGCAGCGGCGCGTCACCCATTTCCGGATTTTTCGTCAGGCCGATCTGGACGAGTATATTGATCTTCTTGTCGCGCAACCAATCCGGCCGCGTGGCTTTCCAGGCCGCCCAGCTATCGCTGCCCTTGCCTGCGACTTCACCGCGCTCCATGGCGAGGTTGATGTCATTGGCGCCGGGATAACCGAGGATGACCTTGAATTTGGTGCCTAGCAGCGCGTTCATCAGCCGCGGATATTGCGAAGATGTGCTGGACCCCGTGGCGCCCATGGTGACTTCTCTGGCACGGGCGTCATCGACAGAGCGAATTTGTGACGCATGCCAGGTGACGGAGGTGTTGTTGCTGACCACGGGATTGCCGATCCACTGCAACTTATTCACATCAACCGCCAGTTGCTTGTCGCCCATGGCCTGTTCGACTGCGAGGGATTGATCCGCCGTTCCAAGCGCCGTCCCATCCTGCAGCGCCACGTTGTAAATATAGTTCACCGCCACGCGACTGCCAGCGCCCGCAAGATTGCGCGGCACAACCCGCGGATTGCCGGGAATATGATTGCCCAGATGCCGCGAAACCAGGCGCGCATAAAGATCATAGGTAGCGCCGGGCGTATAACCAATCACGAGGTCAATGGTCTTGCCCTTGTAGAATTCATCGGCCGCGCGAACCGTTGAAACAAAGGTGCAGGCGAGCAAGGCGCCCATGAGCCCGACGGATATTTTGCCTTGAACAGACTTTACGCAACCAGACATCATGAGAGATCCCGAAGGTTCATTTAAGATGGCGCCGCTCATTCTTCCTCGGCCCGCATGGCCTTGAGCGCATTCTTTTTCCACACATCCCAGGGTCGCCCAACTCCCGCAAGGTTGACTGCGTCGGCGAGCTTGCCCTCATTCGGGTTAAGCGCCGCGAGAGGCATGCCCATCATGGTCGCCTGCAATTGCAGCTTGGCGTTCACCTCGGTGTAGACTGCCCGGAAGACCGCATGTTGCAGGCTCGGCCCTACCGCCACAGAGCCATGGGCGCGCATGAGACATACCGGCGCATCGCCCAAACATTTCGCCAGAGCCTCGCCCTTGGCGTGATTGCTGACGAGCATGTCCGTATCGCCAAATTCCGCAGCGATATCGAAAACCGGAACCCCCGCCGCGATAAAGGCCGCCGTATGAAACATGGCGCGCATGGGATTGTCGACCACGCTGAAGGGAATGACGGACGGGGAATGGCTATGGACGATGGCGTTCACATCCGGGCGCATCTTGTAGATCTCGCCGTGAATGAAGCGTTCAAGAAACAACGGTCTGTTTTCGTCCCCGCATGCACGGCCATCAAGATCAAGCTCGACCACATCCTCGGCGCGCGCCAGCGCGGGCGCGATGGACTTCGTCATGAGAAAGCGATCAGGCGCCGATGGATGGCGGACCGACAAATGACCATAGGCGTCGAACACATTCTCGGCGGCGCAGATGCGGCTGCCAATGGCGATATCCTCGCGCAGTTGGGCGGGATAGGCGCCTCCCGAGGCTGGGGAAGGCGCGGACTGCGCGCCAGACTCAGGGATGGCGAGTTGCGCCTGATGGCAGGAGCAAAAGGTAATCCGCATAATGTCTCTCCCAAAGCCCGGGTTTCATACCCGCTGGCGAACATGGATTGCAGCATCTTACACGCATACAAGCAAGACGGGTCTACGACGCCGCTTTAATTGCCGCCGCTGCCCGATGCGATTGCGGCTCTCGCCTGTGCAATAGATTCGGCTGGCGCCTTGTAAAGATCGCCGATCAGTTTCTCGACCTCTTCGCCCGACAGGGGCGAGATCTCCAGGGAGGCAGCCTTGGCGTCAGCCAAAAAGACGGGATCGTTGAGCGTGGCCATGAAGGCCTTGCGCAGGGCGTCCCGGCGCGCAGATGGAACGCCAGGCGGAGCGGCGAAGGGCCTTGCCACGGTTTGGCGGCTCACGATCAGCCGCACAATGTCGCGATCCCGATCAGTGCTCGCCTTTTCCAGAACGGTGGGCACGCCGGGCAATTCCTCGCTACGCTCCGTGGACATGACGAGAAGCACATTCAGGCGATTGGGCCCGCTGGTCCAGTCAGGACGCGTGGCCTTGATCGAGCCCCAGGACCAACCGCAGCGACCATCGATTTCACCACGCTCGATAGCCAGCGTCATGTCATTGCCGCCGGGATAGCCAGTGACGATGCGAAACCGCGCGCCAAACAAGCCACGCACCATCATGGCGTAGGTGTCTGGATCGGATCCGGAGCCCTCGCCGCCAACTGCCGCGTCCTTTCGGGTCACATCCTCCCAAGTCTTCACCTGCGACCTCTGCGTGACGGCGCAGACGCTGAGTTCATTGGCGGCGGAGCCGATCCAGGTGAACTTGCTCGCGTCATATTGCACCTTGGCGGCGCCAATGAGCGGCTCCATGGGAACGCCGCGCCCAAAGGTCCCAAAAACCGTGCCATCCTTAGCCGCGACGTTATACAGATAATTGGCGGAGGCGATGCTTCCCGCGCCAGGCATGTTCTGGACAATCACTTTTGGAGCGCCGGTAATATGTTCGCTCATATGGCGAGCGACGGCGCGCGCATAGATATCATAACCGCCGCCTGCGCTGTAACCAACAATCATGGTCACTGTCTTGCCCCGATAAAAATCGGCGACATCGTCGGCTCGGCCTGGCGAAGGGGCTAAACCGCTGGAAAGTGCGAGCGTGAGTACCCAGACAATTCGCGCCAGCTTCTGTTTGCGATCATGAGTCATGGGCGATTGCCTTATGCCATACGGAGCATTGCGGTTGAATGTAAAGCTATCATGATGAAAAAACATCTGACAAGGCGTAAGCAGGCGCATGCGCTACGATTCCTTCATAGGAACAATTGATGGCGCAAGCTTTGAAAAACATCAGTCATGCCGCCACATCGCGCATCCTGTGCGCTTTTATGGCGCCCGCGCGAATGCTTGCATTTTCCTCCAAAGCGCATGAAACTGACTTGAAATCGCCGGGGTCGCTGAGCATGAAAACAGCCAGTCGCATTTTGATCGCTTTCCTCACAGGCGTCATCGCCTCCTGCGCCAAGGCGCAGGACGCAGCGCCCTATTTCGCTGGAAAGACGATCACGCTGGTGGTCGGCTTCGGCGCAGGCGGCGGTTACGATCTTTATGCGCGTCTGCTGGCCAGATATCTTGGCCATCACATCCCCGGATCGCCCAATGTCATCGTCCAGAACATGGAGGGCGCAGGCGGCGTTCGCGCAGCCAATCATGTGTATTCCATTGCGCCCAAGGATGGGACCGTGATCGCCGCCGTCAATCAGGGCGCCGCGATGTTCCAGCTTCTTGGCGGCAAGGGGGCGCAATATGATCCGGCGCGCTTCAACTGGCTCGGCAGCATGGCCTGGTCCAACAACACGGTTTATGTCTGGAACACGTCGCGCGTCAAAACCATCGACGATGCAACAAAATTCGAAACTTCCATGGCGGGTAGCGGCATCATTTCAGACGCCAATATCTATCCCGCGATCCTGAACGCGCTTGCGGGTACGAAGTTCAAGATCATCAATGGCTACACGGGCACCAACGAAAGCAACCTCGCGCTTGAGCGAGGCGAAGTGGAGGGACGCGGCGGCGGCGCCTATTCAAGCCTCGTCAGCACACGTCCGGAATGGCTGAGAGATCGTAAGATCTCTATTCTGACGCAGGTGGGTTTCGAGAAAGAGCCCGACCTGCCGAATGTGCCTTTGCTCATCGACCTCGTAAAAAATGAAGAGGACCGGCAGATCGCCAACCTCGTCACGCTTCCCGTCGCGATCGGCTACAATTACTGGCTTGCGCCGGAGGTTCCCGCAGACCGCGTCAAGATGTTGCGCGAAGCTTTCGCGGCGACGATGAAGGATCCCGCGCTGGGGGAAGAAGCCAGAAAACAATCTTTCGAGATCAGACCAAAGACCGGTGAGCAACTGGAACGCATGGTGCGTGAAGCGAGCGCCATCCCCAAGCCGGTTCTGCAGAAAGCTGCGACCATACTGGGTTGGTGAGACGGGCGCCCGCTTCAGACCGAAGCGAGCGCCTTCTTTCCATCCTGAATCAGTTCCCAGACCCTTTGCGGATTGAGCGGCATACGAGAGGGTTGAACGCCAAAATCACGCAGAGCGGAAGCCACCGCATTGGCGACGGCGCCGCCGACCGGAATGATCCCTCCCTCGCCAGCACCCTTGGCGCCAAGCGGATTGATGGGCGAGGGGAAAGACTCCATCGAGACGCAGTGGACATGGGGGTAATCGGTCGCGAGCGGGATCATGTAATCCGCGAGCGATCCCACGAGCAGCGTGCCATCGGAGTCATAGATGAGTTCTTCGCTAAACGCGCTGCCAAGCCCCTGCACCACCGCGCCCATGACCTGCCCATGCAGTGTCAGAGGATTGATGATGCGCCCGACGTCATCGACAATCGTATAGTCGAGGACCTCCACATGGCCGGTGCCGGGATCCACCGTCAAGTGAACGGCGCTTGTGCCGTAGGAATAGGTGGGCTTCCAGTTGTCGAAGCGGCCATCGGCCCGGACGCCCATGCTCGCCACTTCCTCAAAGGGCACGCTGCGCCCATCCTTGGCCCGCGCGACGCCATCGACCACCGTGAGTTCGGAAGGGTCGATCTTGAGCCGCGACGCGGCTGCAACTTTAAAAGCCTCAAGCAACTTCGTCGCCGCATCAATCACAGCGCTACCGCCCATGACCGTCGCACGAGAGCCATAGGAACCCCAACCTTCCTTCAGATAGGTGGTGGAGCCATGATAGAGCTTGATGCGATCAATGGAGATTTCAAGCGCATCAGCAGCGATCTGCGAGAGCACGGTCTCAAGGCCCTGGCCGATGGCGGATGAGCCCGCATAGACAGCAACTGAACCATCCGGCTCGATTTCCATGCGCGCGGTTTCCGATGGGCCCGAGGCGCCGCCTTCGATGAAGCAGGCGATGCCGAGCCCGTGATAACGCCCGTCGATCAGCTTGCCATCAAGCTCGGCCTTTTGCGCCCAGCCGAATTCCTCGAGGCATTTGTCGAAACAGACACGATAGTCGCCGCTGTCGCAGTTGGTTTCGGCGCGTCCGTCGCTCGGCAACACCGGCGCCAGCGGATAGGGCATTTCCGCGTCAGTCACCAGGTTGCGCCGACGCAGGGCAAGGCGATCCATGCCGAGGCGCGCGGCGGCGAGGTCCATCAATCGCTCGATGAAGAAGGAGCCTTCATAGCGCCCAGGACCGCGATAGGTGCCAGCCGGGGTTTTATTGCTGACATAGGCGTGAGCCTGCAGGTGAATGGAGGGAATGCGATAGGGGCCAGACATGAATTGCGCGGCGTTGCGCACGGGCGTCATGCCGTTGGGGCGCACATAGGCGCCGACGTTGACGTAGAGGTCACCGCGCATGCCCAGCAAGGTCCCATCCTTGCTGAACGCGAGCTCGACATCGCATTCGGCTTCGCGCGAATGGCCGATGGCGGTGAGATGTTCGCGCCGATCCTCGATCCAGCGCACGGGCTTGTTGAACTTGCGCGCAGCGAAGGCCACTAGAAAGTCTTCGGGATAAAATTCGCCGCGTGCGCCAAAGCCCCCGCCCACGTCGACCTCGATATAATCGACGGCCGACTCCGGCAGATGCATCAGATCCGCCATGGTCTTGCGGTTGAAGAAGGGCAGCTTGGCTGCGCCATAGACAGTGAGATGGTTGCTCTGCGAATCCCATTCCGCCAGCAGGCCGCGCGTCTCCATGGGCAGCGCGGTCTGACGCTGGGTGGAGAACTGGCCGCGAACGGTCACGTCCGCCGCCGCAAAAGCCGCATCCGCTTCACCCTTGTTGGCATGAAAGACGGTTGCGATATTGCTGCCAGGATGATCGAAGAGCACCACCGCATCGCTCATGCAGGTCTGGCGATCAACGGCGGCGGGCAATTGCTCGATGTCGAGCACAATCGCCGCCAGCGCGTCCTCGGCGATCTCAGCCGACTCCGCAAGTATGACGGCGACTGGCTCGCCGAAATAACGCACCTTGCCGCTCGCGATGATCGGTTGCGCGAAAGGTCCGATGGTGGGGTTGGGGCGACGGAAGGGGATCTTGGGAATTTCGCCTTCGATGTCGGCCGCCGTGAGAACGGCCTTGACGCCGGGCCATGCAAGGGCCGCAGAATAATCGATGTTCCTAATCACCCCATGACCAACAGGGCTGCGCACAAAGGCCGCATGCCATTGGCCCTCGCGCACGAGGTCGCCCACATATTGCCCTTCGCCGCGCAGGAACCGATAGTCCTCGACGCGCTCGACGGGGCTTCCGATATAGGTGTTGACGGTTTTCATGCCTGGGCGCTCCGGGCTTGATCCTGATAGGCGGCGCGCGCCTCCAGGGCGGACTCGATGATCGGGATGTAACCAGTGCACCGGCAAAGATTGCCCGAGAGCACATCGCGAATGCGCTCCTCGCTCGCATAGGGCTCCTGGGTGAGCAGGGCATGCAGTGTCATGAGAACGCCCGGTGTGCAAAAGCCACATTGCAACCCATGGTTCTTCTTGAACGCCATCTGCAGGGGCGTCAGTTCCGCATCTGACGAAAGGCCCTCGATCGTCATGATCTCAGCGCCATCAGCCTGCGCCGCCAGCATGAGGCAGGAGCGCATGGCCTCGCCATCCACGATCACGGTACAGGCGCCGCAGACCCCGTGCTCGCATCCCACATGGGTGCCCGTGAGCTTCACCTGTTGGCGCAGGCAATCAGCAAGCGTCATGCGCGCTGGAGGATCCACTTCAACCTTGCGGCCATTGATTACGAATTTCACTGACATCGCATTCACCTCAGCGGGACGCTTTGACAAGGGCGCGCTGCAATAGCGTACCGACAAGAGACCGCCGATAAGCGGCGGATCCATGGATATCATTGGGCGGATCGACCTCTGCGGAAGCTGCGGCGCAGGCCTGCGCGATGACCTTTTCGCTGACGACATGACCATTCAGCGCCGCCTCTGCATCCGGCAGACGGCGCGGGCGATCCGTGGCGCCGATGACACCGATGTGAGTGTTTTGCGCGTGGTTTCCGCCATCAAGGTCATAAAAGACCGCGATCCCCGCCAGCGCGAAATCGCCGCGCCGCTGAGAAAACTCTTCAAAGGCCCAGCGGCGCGCTTTCGGCCAAACTGCAAATTCGATGGAGGTGATGATTTCTCCCTCCTGCAAGCAGGTCTCCAGCGGGCCTACAAACAAATCAGTCGCAGCCAGGACCCGCTGTCCGCTCGCGCTCGCCAGATGAATGCGCGCATCGCAAGTCACGGCGATGCCGGGAAATTCGGCTGCGGGGTCCGCATGGGCGAGGCTGCCGCCCACCGTACCGCGATTGCGGATCTGATAATGGGCCACATGCTCCATTGCTTGCGTCAGCATCGGCAAGGCGGTGGCGAGCCCTTCATGGCGCTCCACATCACGCCAGCGCACCATGGGGCCAAGATGAATGGCGTCCTGGGTGATCTCGATCTGGTTGAGACCCTTTATCTTGCGCAAATCGACAAGGGCCGAGGGCGCGGCGAGGCGAAAGGCCATGATGGGAAGCAGGCTTTGCCCGCCTGCGAGCACCCTCGCATTAGGCGTCGCCATGAGGGTGATCGCTTCCTCAAGGCTTGTGGGGCTGTGATAATCGAAGTCCGGCAGCTTCATTTTTGATCTCGAATTTCGAGGTGCGCTTTATTCGCGAATGAGCAGTCTATGGCGGTCAGATTCGGAACACCTTGCCGCGCTTGTGGCCCTGCGCCACCGGAAGGAAGAGTTCGTCCAACGTGAGCTTGCGGTTGGTGAGCCCCTGCTCGTGGGCGAAGGTGGCGAGCTGGTCGAGCTGTTTGGCGTTGTGCTCGGTGAGTCCATATTCCCAGGGGTCGGGCCCCAGCACCTCTTCCTGCTCTTCCCAGGCTTCGCGATACCAGGCCAGCGGCGCAATGCGCGGATTGGCCATGCGCTTCATGGCGATGTCCTTGGACTTCTCGAAGGCCTGATAGAGGTTCATCGCCGCCCAGCGATATTTTTCCACGATCTCCTGCTTGAGCCCCATCACATGCATGATGGGGAAAGTGCCGGTGCGCTGGAAGAAGGCCATCTCCTCCTGCTTGTAATTTGGAAACAGACGCCCGACGCGCGGATCCTTGTCCACCAGGGGCTGAATCAGATCAGGATGAATGAGCGCATCCACTTCGCCTTCAGCCAGCATTGTCTCGATGGATTTGTCATCGGGGATGCGTTGCAGGCGCAAGCCGGGAGGGGGCGTGAAATCGATGGCTTCGGCCAACTCCGTGTACCAATCGATGGATTTGAAGGGCACGCCATATTCATGGTCGAGCAAGCCGCGCAGCCACAGGATCGCGGTGGACTGATATTGCTTGAGGCCCACCTTGCGGCCAATGAGATCCTTCGGCGTTTTGATGCCCTTGGTCGTGTTGACAAAGACAAAGCCATGGCGGAAGCGACGATGCAGAAACACCGGAATCGCCTCGAAGGGAAATCCCTTGTCCTTGGAGGCGATATAGGAGGAGCAACTGACCTCGCCCACGTCGAAATCCTGATTGCGCAGAAATCGCCAGTGGCGTGTGGTGGAATCCATATCCGTGAGCACATTGAGCTCGATGCCATCAGGCTGGACCGTGCCCTCCTTCAGCGGCCTGATGATTTCGTAGTCGCCGCATGCGAGGGTCAGTTTGAGCTTCGCCATATCGAACTCCCGTCCTGTTCTTTGTCTCTATTGCGTCGCCGCGCGACGACTGGGGCCGGAGCCCTCCGTCGCGGCGATCAGGCTGCGCAGATAATTGCTCGCGTCCTGCCCCTTGAGCGCGCTTTCCCACATCTCGTTGGCGGCCTTTTCATGCAGGGCGAGCGCCTCTTCGGCGGATGTGATCATCGCCACGCCCACACGCACATTGGGGTTTTCGCCAAGCCGGAAGGGACTCAGGGTCATGATGCGCCGATCCGTCAGGCGAAAAATCTGAAAGCCCGTTTGCGGCAGCGCGTCGCGCACAACGCCGATCTGCACGCCGATGGGCTGTTGCGCCACAAGGTCAGCAAAGTGCTTGATCTCAGCGCGCGCCAGCGCCACGCGCTTCTGATGTTCTGCAGGCGGCAGCAGAGCCTTGCCCACAAAGCCATTGCGCAAGAGCCGTTCGATTTCGAGGCCTGAAATGAGATTCACCACCGCAGGCCTGCGCCGCAAGAAAGTCTCCTTGCGTTGTTTCAAAATACCCAGAATGGTCCGCACATCCGCCAGCAGACGGGTTCCATTGGCGAGTTCAGGCGAGATGCTCTCGATGAGCAATTGCTCAAGCATGGACTCGAAATTGGGGGAGGCCAGCAAGAAGGAAATCGGTCCGGCCAGCACGATGATATGCTGCGCCTCTTCCTCGATCTGTCGCAAGCGTTCGAAATAGGCGACCGCTGAGGAGATGAACTCGATCCCGACACCCAGTAAGGTGGGGATGGAAACGCCTAGAAGCTCGGCGAGTTTATCAAGCGTTTCGATCTTCGCCAATTCCCCGCGCTCGAACCGATACAGCGCCGTGCGCGAGATGCCGATGCGCCGGGCTATCTCATCCGCGCTCAATCCGGAGGCGATGCGAAAGGCCTTCAGCCTGTTGCCGATTTCATCATAGCGAAAGCTCATGCTGGGATCGCTTCGGCTGTCGCCAGAGGCGGAATCAACAAAATGCGTCCCGTAGCCGCTCGCTCGTCCACAAGGCGCAGGCCCTCGCGAAAGTCGCCCAGCGGCAGTTCCGTCGGCTCAGGAATGGTCAGCCGCCCAGCCTCGAAAAGCGAGAAGACATCGCGATAACATTCGGCCACCTGCTCGGGGCGGCGCTTGCGGTAATCGCTGACCTGCAGGCCGGAGACTTCGATATTCTTGACGAGGAGATAGTTGACCTTGATCTGGGGAATGCGACCCGCAGCAAAGCCAATCACCACAAGCCGGCCACGCCAGGCGAGCGCCCTGATCGCCGCATCAAAAAAATCGCCGCCAATGGGATCGATGATCACATCGGCGCCTTTGCCATCGGTCAAGGCGAAGACCTGCTCGCGCAGCGACTCCTTCATATCTGGCGCCGACAGATCCACCATGGCGTCGGCGCCCATCTGCTTCAAACGCTCGAACTTGTCTGGCGAAGACACCGCCGCCAGCACGCGCGCGCCCTTGGCCTTCGCCAATTGAATCGCTGCGCCGCCGACGCCGCCTGACGCGCCGAGAACCAGCACCGTCTCGCCCGCAGCCAACCGCGCACGGTCGTGCAGCGCGAACCATGAGGTGTCATAGGTCAGCGAAATCGCCGCCGCCTGGCTGAATGTGAGCGCCTCCGGCAAACGGTAGCATTGGTTCGCAGCGACATTGACGAATTGTGCATAGCCGCCCACCTCGGCCATGGCGAGCACGCGGTCCCCGGGCTTCAGGTCAGAGACCTCCGCGCCCACCTTGCGCACGACGCCCGAAGGGCCCTTGCCAGGCGTGAAGGGCAGTTTGGGGAGAAACTGATACTTGCCTGCAATGACGATGAGATCGACGAAGTTTACCGGCGCAGCGCGCACCTCGATCAGCACTTCGTGGGGCGCGATCTGCGGACAGGGGATGTCGGCGATCTGCGCGTCCTGGTAGGGTCCGAATGCGCTCACCACAACCGCTTGCATTCTCGTCTCCCCGGAGATTTCAATCACATTTACACTGACTGACCGGCCTTGAACCGCACAGGCTCGGGCGTCAGCTTTCCATCGACCACGGCCGACACCAACTCGCGTTTCAGAATCTTGCCGCTGGGCGTCAGCGGCATCTGATCAAGCTTGAGCACATATTCGGGCATGTCATATTTCGATAGGCCAAGGCGGTCGAGATGGGCGAGGATATCATCCCATGACAACTCCAGCCCCTGCCTCATGACCACCGAGAGGCAGACCTTCTCGCCGAGACGATCATCAGGCACGGGGATGGCGGCGGCGCGTTCGATGCCTTCGTGCTGCATCACCAACGCTTCGATCTTCGCAGGATAGATATTATGCCCGCCGCGCAGGATGATGTCCTTCTTGCGGCCGGTGACGCGCAGATAGCCCTTTTCATCCATCCAGCCGATATCGCCGGTCATGAACCAGCCGGTGGAATTGAAGGAGGATTCGGTGACCTCCTGATCATCGAAATAGCCGAGCATGAGACTTGCGCCACGCCCGCCGATCTGGCCGTTTTGCCCGGGGCCCAATTCAACGTCGACATTGTCCTGATCGAAGATCCGGATCTCGTAGCCATCGCAGGCGCGGCCTGATGTGTTGCAGATGGTTTCCGCGTCATCGCCGGGCAGGGTGTAGTGATGGGAGCCAGCTTCCGTCATGCCAAAGCCGCTCTGGGGCACAATGCCATGGGCTAGCAACCCCGCCGCCACGCTGGGCGGCACAGAGGCGCCGGAGATGCGAAAGCCCATCACGCGTCCCAGTTTCTGCAGGCCGCGCCTTTGCACCTCCGCAAGAAGATCAATCGCGTGGGTCGGCACGCCAATCATGAAGGTGCCGCCGGTCTCGACGATGCGATCCACCAGGCTTCCGCCTCTGGGCACATCATGAATGACGAATTCGCCGCCCCGCGCAAAGGTCATGATGGCGGCGCCGAAGCCCAGATTATGGCTGAGCGGGCTCATGGAATAGATCACGGATTCCGCGCCAAGGCTCCAGTCATGGGACAGGGCGCGCGCATTGGCGAGCAGCGTATTGTCCGTATGCATCACGCCCTTTGGCTGGCCGGTGGTGCCGGAAGTGAAGGCGAGATAGACGACCGTATCCGGGTTTTCATCAACAGGCCGGGGCTCGACAGCCGGCAGATCGGCGAAGAGCGCCGTCGTTTCGGCGCGCAAGGGATCGAGCCGATAGATCTTTTTCAGACTGCTGACGCCCGCAGCTTCAGCGATGATGTCGCGGCGATCTGCATCCGCGCCATAGCCTGTTTCGCAAATTAGCGCACTGGCGCGCATGCGCACCATGAGATCGCGAATTTCGCCCACCGTATGATCGCGATGCAGCGAGGGGCAGCAGACGAAGCCGCTGCGCGAGCAGGCCAGCAGAGCCACCGCAGTCTCGATGCGGCTTGGCAACCAGACCGCGACGCGCGAGCCCGCCCGCAAACCGCTCGCCGCCAGATCGGCGGCGAGGCGGTCGGCGGCCTCGATCAGTTGCGAATAGGTCACCGCGCGAAACCGATCGCGAATGGCGATCTTGTCGGGCCGCGCGACAGCCTGCGCCTTTGCGCTGCTGAAAATCGTATCAGACTGCCAATAGCCAGCCGCATAAAAGGCCCGCATCTGGACAGCATCCAAAGATGTCAGCATCGTGTTAGGCATACACAACTCTCCCGATGCGTTCAGCGTTTCGAGCGCGCGTAATCGCCCGCCGCGTCGCCCGCCGTGCGGCCGAACACGGTGCCCGAGGTGAGGCCCGAACCGCCGGGATAGTTGAAGTAGAAGATGCCGCCCACAAGCTCGCCCGCCGCATAGAGGCCGGGGATGACATTGTGATCGACGTCCAGCACTTCCATCGTATCGGCCACCGTGCGCAGACCACCGAAGGTGAAGGTGAGGCCGCAGGTGACCTGATAGGCCTCGAAGGGCGCTTCAGAGATCGTGTTGGCCCAGTTGGACTTGTTGACCGGCAGGCCTTCAGTGCAGCGACCATCCTTGACGTTGGGATCGAAGGGCACATCGGTCTTCACGGCGGCGTTATATTCCGCGATCTCCTTCAGGAAGCCCTCGGGATCGACGCCTTCCAGCTTGTGCGCCAGTTCCTCGAGCGTATTGGCCGAGACCTTGGTGACACGCTTGATGCGATATTCGTCGCGCAGCATGGGGATGATCTTCTTGTCGAAGACCTGCCACGCGAACTGGTCGGGCTGGTTGAGGATCACGCGGCCATAGCGTGCATAGGTATAGTTGCGGAAGTCGGCGCCCTCATCGACAAAACGCTTGCCGGTGGCGTTGACCATGATGCCCCAGGGATAGGAATGCTTCTGGAAATTGTCGCCCACGCTGAGGTCGCCATATTCCGGCGCATTATAGTCCCAGCCAACCGCATGGCCGCCAGACCAGTTGCCGCAGGTGGAGGCGCCGATGTCGATGGCCATCTTGAGGCCGTCACCGGTGTTGAAGCGGGTGCCGCGAACCTTGGCGAGCTCCCAACCGGGGCCGAGATAACGGGTGCGCCACTCGGGATTGGACTCAAAGCCGCCGCTCGCGATGACGACGGAGGTGCCGTAGACGTCATAGATTTCGTTGTTCTGCTTGACCTTCACGCCCTGCACCGCATGGCCGTCATAGATCAGCGAGAGGGCGCGAGCGCCGTAACGAATCTCGATGCCGCGCTTCTTGGCGATCGTGGTGTGCTGCTCGACGAGACCGGGGCCACCGCCCCAGGACTCGACGGTCAGGCCGCCCCAGAACTTGAAGCGACCGTTGATCTTGTAGGCCTGACGACCCCAGATCGGCTGGAAGCGCATGCCCTTGCTGCGCAGCCACATCACGCCTTCATAGGACTTGGTGACGAGGCGCTCGCACAGATCGCCATGGGTGCGAAAGCGCGTGACGCGGAACATGTCGTCGAAGAACTGATCGCTCGTGTAGGTGCCGAAATCAGAGATTGCGGCCTCTTCATCGGTCACATCCGGCATGAGGGCGCGCAGGTCATCGACGCCGTTGTAAACGATGCGGAAGGCGCCGGCGGTGAAACGCGAATTGCCGCCGGATTCTTCCTCAGGCGCGCGCTCCAGCATCAGAATTTTCAGATCGCGCTCTTGCGCGGCGAGCGCTGCGCAGAAAGCGGCGTTGCCGCCGCCAATGACAATAACATCCCATTTCTCGGACATGCATCTCACTCCAGTTCAAGTTTTGGCCTCTGATGGGCCGGTGTTTCAGGATCCCTTGTGGGGCTGTGGAAGGTGAACGCCAGCTGCGTCACGCAGCCAGGCGGCGAGGGCGAAAAGGGTGCGGTCAGAATCGCGGGGCGCCACGATCTGAATGGCGAGGGGCATATCGGATGGACCGCGCGCGGCTGGAAGCGCCAGGGTTGGAACATGCAGGATGGTCCAGAGCCCCTGCAGGGCGGGATCGCCGGTATAGTGCAGGCCTACCGGCGCCTCGCCATTCACACAAGGCGCAATGAGCCCATCCACATCGCCAAGCAGCACATCCAGCTCACGGCGGAGGGTTTCGGCGCGGCGCAGGGCGGCTGCATAGGTCTCGAAGGAGATCTTGAGGCCGGACTCGATGGCCCCCGTGAGCTGGGGCGAAATGGCTTCGCGATGATGCGCCCATTCCCAGGTCATGGACCGGGTGCGTTCGAAGTCATTGATGATGTCGCGCGCGGGCGAAAGGTCAGCGAAGCCTGCGGGCAGATCGAACTCGGTGACGATGGCGTCCGCCTTTTCGGCCTGCCGCGCCGCCGCCTCAAGCGCGGCGCGCATCTCAGGCTGCGCCTTCGCCTCCCACAGGAAGGTGCGGCAGAGCCCAAGGCGTGGCCGCGTCAGGGGCGCTGGCGGCGCATAGGGGCGATGCAGCAGCGCGTCGGCGAAGTAGAACACATCTTCCACCGTCCGCCCGAAAAGGCCGATGGTGTCTAGATTTTCAGCGGCGAATTTGAGCCCCTGCCGACTGAAGGTTCCATAGGTCGGCTTGTAGCCGACGATGCCGCAGAAGGACGCGGGACGCAGCATGGAGCCGCCGGTTTGCGTGCCGAAGGCGAGCGGCGCCATGAAGTCCGCGACCGCCGCCGCAGACCCGCTCGAGGAGCCGCCGGGCGTGCGCGAGAGATCATGGGGGTTGCGCGTGCCGCCGGGCGCCGCGCCTGCAAATTCGCAAGTCACCGTCTTGCCGAGCACGAGACCCCCAGCCGCGCGGGTTTTCGCGACAATCGCCGCATCCGTGCGCGTGCGATGACCGGCATAGATGGGCGAGCCCATGCCGGTCGGCATATCATCAGTGTCGAGCACATCCTTCACGCCGACGGGCAGGCCATGGAGCGGGCCGCGCGGACCAGTCGCCTGATCCATGCGCCGCGCCGTCTCGATGGCGAGCTTGGGATCAAGGAAAGAGAAAGCCCCCACCTCGCTCTCGCGCGCCTCGGCCCTGTCGAGACAGGCGCGCACCAGCGCCTCGCAGGTCAGCTCGCCCGACGCGATGCGTTGCGCGGCCTCGATGGCGGATAATTCGTTGGGTGCGCGCGTGGCAGCCATTCAGCCCCCCTGCCCCTCGTGAACCACGCGCCAGGGGATGGACTCGCCCCCGCGATAGACAAGCGCGCGTTCCTCGGGCCCTTCCACATCCACCTGCTCAGGGGCGATCCAGGAGACCTTCTCCAGCGTGATCGTCTCTTCGTTCGGCGGCAAGCCATAATGCTTCGGGCCATTCAAAGAGGCGAAGGCTTCGAGGTTATGCAGCTTGCCGTCCTCTTCAAAGACCTGCGCATAGGTTTCGATGGCGACGGGCGCATTAAAGAGGCCTGCGGCGCCAGTGGTCGCGAGCTTTTTGGCGACCGAATGGGGCGCCGAATCCGTGCCTAGAAAGAAGCAGGATTCGCCAGAGGTCGCAGCGTCGCGCAGGGCAAGCCGATCCGCCTCGGTCTTGATGACGGGCATGCAATACATATAGGGGCGATTGCCCCAGCCCAGCCAATCCGTGCGATTGAGTTGCAGATGATAGGGGGTGATCGAAGAGCCGACCTGTCCACCGGCGGAGCGGATATACTCGACGCCGATTTTCGAGGAGAGATGTTCGAGCACGATCTTCAGGCCCGGAAACTGCTTCGTCATGGGAATGAGCTTGCGCTCGATGAAGACAGCCTCGCGGTCGAACACATCGACGGTTGGATCAACCTCCTCGCCATGGATCAACAAGCGCATGTCGATCTTTTCCATGCGCGCCAGCACACGCTCGATGAGCTTGTAATCGGTGACGCCCGCCGCCGAATTGGTGGTGGCGTTGGCGGGATAGAGCTTCACCGCCGTGAAGACGCCCTCCTTGAAGCCGCGCTCGACATCATCGGGATCGGTGTCATCGGTGAGGTAGCACGTGATCAGAGGCGTGAAGGTGGAGCCCGCAGGCAAGGCCACCAGCGCCCGCTGGCGATAGGCAGCGCCCTCCGCCGTGGTGCGCACGGGCGGCAGGAGGTTGGGCATGAGGATCGCGCGGCCGAAATTGCGCGCGGTATAGGGCAGCGCAGCGCGCATCATCTCGTTGTCGCGCACATGCAGGTGCCAGTCGTCGGGTTTGCGGATGGTCAGCCTTTGGGTCATGACTCGATCGCCTGATCAATGAGGTCAAGGATTTCTGGCGGGGTGATGGGCGCCTTGGTGATGTGGACGCCGAAGCTCTTCAGGGCGTCGTCGATGGCGGACATGATGGCCGCCGCCATGGGAATGACGCCGGATTCGCCCACGCCCTTGATGCCCAGTTCATTCAGATGGGTCGGCGACTCCAGATGCACCAGATGGATTTTCGGCGGCATTTCCGTGGCGCTCACCAGCAGGTAGTCGGCGAGGGTCGTGGTCAGCGGTTGGCCCGCATCGTCGTAGCGCATCCATTCATACAGCGCGTTGCCGATTCCATGGGCTATGCCGCCGAGAATCTGCCCTTCCACGATCAGCGGATGCAGCATGCGCCCGCAATCATGAGCCAGAACGATGTTGGAGAGGGTGACGCCACCGGTTTCCGCGTCGACTTCCAGCTCCACCACAGCCGTGCCGTTTGCGTAGGTCATGTCGTTGATGATGACGCGCTCTTCAGCTTCGAGACCGGGCGCCACATTGCCGGGGATATAATAGCCCGGCAGACCCGCCAGCGCGCGCGCCACTTCGGCGAGCGCGATGCTCTTGCCGCCCTCGCCCTTCATGCGAATGGCGCGGCCCTCGATCTCCAGCGCCTGCACGCCGACATCCAGCATATGGCTCGCCACATGCAGCGCCTTCTCGCGCACCTTCAGCGCGGCCGCATGGGCCGAGGAGCCCGCCATCACGGCCTGACGGCTGTTGAAGCCGCCCATGCCAAGCTCGATAGCCGCCGTGTCGCCGGTGATCACGGAGATATTGCTCATGTCGCAGCCCAACTGCTCGGCGACGACCTGGGCCAGCATGGTCTTGGTGCTCTGGCCCATGGCGGCTGCGCCGCTGGCCACATGGATGCGGCCATTTTCGGCGATGCGCACGCTCACGGGTTCA
Source organism: Beijerinckiaceae bacterium (assembly GCA_947456505.1). Classification (GTDB taxonomy): domain Bacteria; phylum Pseudomonadota; class Alphaproteobacteria; order Rhizobiales; family Beijerinckiaceae; genus Terripilifer. Next base: position 25,366 of record CANGTC010000013.1, on the reverse strand, counting down.
AAAGGCCCGCGCCCCGTGCCTTCCACATAATTAGCGAGGCCAATGCCGAGATGCCGGCCCTGCGCCAGCGCTTTTGCTTTCCGCTGGGCGAAGCCCCGCCAGTCCGCCTTCTCAAGCGCCGCCTCGAGGCAGGCGGGATAATCGCCGCTGTCGAGCACCACCTGCATGCCGCCGCGCGTCTGCAGTTGCGTGCGATAGGGCATCTGTTCGGGCTGCACGAGATTGCGACGGCGCACCTCCACCCGATCAAGCCCGAGCTTTTCAGCGACGCGATCCAGCAGGCGCTCCATGACGAAAACCGCCTGGGGCTGGCCCGCGCCGCGAATGGGCGTCACGGAGACCTTGTTGGTGAGGGCGAGCTTGATGTCCAGGTGATAGCTCGGCACGACATAGGGCAGGGTGATCGCCGCGCCCGATCCATAGGGCACATTCACGCCGCGCGCCGTATAGGCGCCGTGTTCGTGAATCAGCAGCCCGCGCAGACCCAGAATGCGCCCGTCATTGTCGGTGGCGATCTCCATGTCCCAGAACTGGTCACGCTCCTGGGTGGTGGAGACAAAGTGCTCGCGGCGATCCTCGATCCATTTGACCGGCGCCTTGAGGCGCAGCGCCGCCAGGGCGACGATGGCCTCCTCGGGATAGAACACCAGCTTCGGCCCGAAACCGCCGCCCACATCGGGGGTGACGACGCGGATGCGGTCTTCGTCCAGCCCCAAGAGATCGCACAGCACCCGCTTGCCCGCATGGGGGGTCTGGGTGGAGCTCCACATGGTCAGGCGTTCATCGACCGTGTCGAAGCGCGCCAGCACGCCCCGGCATTCCATGGAATGGGCGACGCCCCGGTGCTGCCAGTAGCTCTCGCGAATGACATGAGGCGCGGAAGCGAAGACGCCGGCGTGGTCGCCATATCCGAGCTCAAATTCCGCCACCAGATTGCCCGGAGCATTGAGATGGGCCGTGGGGGAGCCGGGCTCCAGCGCGGCCCGGCAATCTGTCACGGCGACGAGTTCGTCGTAATGCACCACCACCAGATCCGCCGCATCTTCGGCCACATGGGGATCGTTGGCGATGACGGCGACAATGGGCTCACCCACATGGACGGTCTCGGTCTCCGCCAGAATAGGGCGATGCAATTCCTGTCGATAGGCGGGGCTTGGCAGGGCCACCCGCAGCAGCCGGTCGGCGAGGTGGGGGGCGATGTCGGCCATGGTCCAGACGGCCACGACGCCCGGAAGGGCCTTGGCGGCGGCCGTATCGACGCCCGTGATCAACGCATGGGCGTGCTGGCTGCGCACGAAGGCCACATGCAGGGTCCCGGGAAAGGACAAATCGTCCACATAACGACCCGCGCCAATGAGCAGAGGCCCATCTTCGAGGCGGGGCACATCGGCGCCGACGACGGTCGTCATTTGGACGCCTCCTTCGAAGCGGCGATGACCTCGGCGGCCTCCAAGGCGGCCGCCACAATACCCTCGTAGCCCGTGCAGCGGCACAGATTCCCGGAGATGGCGATGCGCACGTCATGGGCGGTGGGATTGGGCGTCGTGTTGAGCAGCTCCACCAAGGTCGTCAACATGCCCGGGGTGCAGAACCCGCACTGCAGGCCATGGTGCTTGTGCAGCGCCGCCTGCAGGGGGTGCAGCACACCAGGCGAAGGCGCCAACCCCTCGATGGTGGTCACCGCCTTGCCATGGGCCTGCACGGCCAGCATCAGGCAGGCGCGGACGGATTGCCCATCCACCAGCACCGTGCAGGCGCCGCAGACCCCGTGCTCGCACCCCACATGGGTGCCCGTGAGGCCAAGGTCATGGCGCAGGAAATCCGCCAGATTGCGCCGCACATTGATGGTCCGCGCGAAAGAGGCGCCATTCACCTCGAGTTCGACCGTGCGTGTGAAGGCGGATGTCATTGGCGCGCCGCCCGGCCAAAGGCCTTTTCAAGAGCGCGCCGCATCATCACCCCCGCAAGGCGCTTGCGATAGGCGGCGGGCGCGTGGATGTCGTCTTGCGGCTCAAGGGAGGCGCAGGTTTTCGCGGCCTGCGCGAACGCCTCGGCGCCGCCCACCTGCCCCAGCAAGGCCTGCTCGGCCTCCTGCATGCGCACGGGGACAGGACCGACGCCGGACAGGGCCACCGCGACCCGAGTGATACGCCCCTGCGCGTCCGTAGTCATCAGCACGGCCGCCGAGGCCAAGGCGAAATCCCCATGGCGACGGGCGAATTCGAGAAATGCGTAACCGTGACCCTGCGGCCATAGGGGAAACTGCGCTGAAGTGGCGATTTCGTCTGGCTCCAGCGAGGTCGTCATGTAGCTTGAGGCGAAGTCGGCGAAGGCGATCTGGCGGCGCCCGCGCGGCGAGGCGGACTCGATCACAGCGTCCATCACCGCCGCAAGGCAGGGCAGTTCCGCCGAGGGGTCCAGATGGCACAGGGAGCCGCCGACCGTGCCCCGGTTGCGGGTCTGCCGATGGCCGACCTGCAGCAGCGCCTCGGGCAGAATGGGGCAATGAGCCATGACGCTGTCGCTGAATTCGATGTCGCGCTGGCGAGTCATGGCGCCGATGACCAGCAGGCCATCGCGGATCGCGACACCCGACATTTCCGCGACATGATTGAGGTCGATGAGATGGTCAGGCAGCACCACGCGCATGTTGAGCATGGGCATCAAGGACTGACCGCCCGCCAGCACGCGCGCATTGGGCAGAGTCGCAAGCAGACCAACCGCTTCGGAGACGGTTCCTGGATCATGGTATCCGAAGGCGGGAGACTTCATCCCTCGATTGTCCTTGCAGTCGCTGGTCGGCGGTCGCTTTGTGGTCCTTGGGCGGATAAAGTGATCCTTATCGCGCGGCAGTCAGGCCATTTTTTGAATTTTAGCAACTTTTGGCACGCATGCAACAGCAAAACCCATGCGGCAAATGGGCCGCAAGGGTGGCGGGGAATGCGGAAAAGATTGGAAAAACGCATAATCAATCAGCATTCAGCGGATTTTTGGGCAAATGTCGCACAGCCATTGACCTGCACCGGCAAAGTGATCCAAATTTGGCACAGAAGGCTCGTCCGAGGGTCGGGTCTGGATTTCAAACCGGGAGCAGAAGATGGGAACGGCAGGAAAGACGGCGCGCGGACAGGATCTTCGCGACTGGCTTGCCCACATGGAGGCTGCAGGCGAACTGCTCAAAGTGAGCGGGGCTGACCGGGAGCGTGAGATCGGCGGCGTCGTGGATATAGCCATGCGGAAAATGGGCCGCCAGGCGGTTCTGTTCGACAAGGTGCCCGGTTACGATCCAAGCTTTCGCGTGGTGGCCAATCTTTTCACCTCCGTCAAACGCATCGCCCTGACCCTTGGCCTGCCCGCCAACACCAGCGAAGTCGAACTGGTGCGGTACTGGCGCGATTACATGCGCAACGCGCCGACCCTGCCGCCCAAGCAGGTCAACACCGGGCCGCTGATGGAGAACACCTTCACCGGCGACGACATTGATCTGCTCAAGATTCCCACGCCTCGCTGGCATGAGGGCGACGGCGGCTACTACATCGGCACCGGCGGCATGGTGATCATGAAGGATCCGGATTCCGGCTGGATCAATTATGGCGCCTATCGCATCCAGGTTCACGACCGCCGCACGGCCTCGGTCATGATCTCCAAGGGCAAGCACGGGGACATCCTCATGCGCAAATATCACGACAAGGGCCTGCCCTGCCCCATCGCCGTGGTGGCGGGCGTGCATCCCGGCCTCTTCGCGGTGGCGGGCCTCGAAATTCCCTATGGCAAGAATGAATATGAAGCGGCTGGCGGCCTGCTCGGAGAGCAGATCCGCACGGTGAACGGCCCAGTCACGGGCCTGCCGATCCCCGCCGACGCGGAAATCGCCTTCGAAGGCTTCGTCCACAAGGACGATCTGATCGACGAAGGCCCGCTGGGCGAATGGACCGGCTATTTCGCAGGCGGGCGCAAGCGCGAACCCGCCATCCGCGTCGAGACCTTCTGGCATCGCGACAACCCGGTTCTCACGGGCGCCATCCCCGGCGTGCCGCCCAATGACGACACCTTCTATCGCGGCACCGCGCGCTCCGGCGCTGTCTGGCACGAGGTCGAGGCTGCGGGCGTGCCCGAGGTCAAGGGCGTCTGGTCCCACGAAGCCGGCGGCAGCCGCATGTGGCTCACGATCTCCATCAAGCAGATGTATGCGGGCCATTCCAAACAGGCCGGCCTCATCGCCTCCCAATGCCATGCGGGCGCCTACGCCAACCGCGTGGTCGTGGTGGTCGATGACGACATCGATCCCGCCAATATGAACGAGGTCGTCTGGTCCATCTGCACACGCTGCGATCCGCGCGACGATGTGCAGATTCTCAATGGCTGCTGGAGCACCACGCTCGATCCCATGTCCTATCCGCCCGAGCGGCAGAACATGAATTCGCGCATGATCATCGACGCCTGCAAGCCCTGGAACCGCATGAAGGACTGGCCAGAGACCGTGCGCAACAGCGCCGACCTCGAAAGCGTCGTGCGCGCCAAGTTCGGCGACCTGCTGCCGCCGGGCTGGTGAGCTGAGACAAGGCCCCGCCGAACCGGCGTCAAGCCGGTCGGCGGGAGCGATCTGGGTTATTTATCAAACCGCACCACAAGTTCGCGCAACTGTTCCGCGCTCAGGGGCGCGGTCAGAAATTTGAAAGCGATGGCGTCCTTCATCAGGAGATCAAGGCCCTCGACCCGGTCGGGGTTGATGTCCTCCTTCTTGATGAATTCATCGCGGGTGCGGCGCGCCTGTTCGACAGTGGAATCGACGATCTTCGCGTAACGCTCCACCGCCTCGTCGCTGGTGTACATCCAATCGACGGTGTCCCGATACCCGCGCAGGAAACGGACAATAAGATCACGCTTGGCGCCGATAATGGCGACATTGGCGGTCATCACACGCACGGATTGCTGGCGGAGCTCCGGCACTTCGTTGGCGCGCGCGACGATCTTGATGGTCCCGGCCTCCAGATGCTTGAAGGCGAAGGGCGCCGCAGCCCAACCCACATCGATCTGCCCGCTGAGCACCTGGGTCAGGGTGGCCGCCTGACCGCCTGTCGCCACGGCGTTGAAGTCCACCCCAAAGGTGCGCTTGAAGCCCAGCACCACCGCATTGGTGGAAGCGCCAGAGGTGGAATAGGAGACAGTGCGGCCTGCGAGGTCTTTCCCGGCCTTGATGGGCGAAGAGGTCTGCGCATACCAGAACTGGTCATTCACGCCGGTCATGGAGGCGCCGATGATGCGCACCGGGGCGCCGCGCGCATAGGCGCCCATGAGGCCGAAGGGGCCGATGCCGAGGGCCAGATCCACCGCGCCGCTGATGGCCGCCTGCATGGTCTCGCCGCTGCCCTCCGTATAGGACAGGTCGATATCGAGACCATGTTTCTTGAACATGCCCGCGCCGATGCCCAGCTCGGTGACGGAGACCTCCCAGCCGCCACGCCCGCCAGTGGCGACCTTGAGGCGGTCCTGCGCCTGCGCCGCCCCATCAAGCCCCAGAAGGCCGATGCAGCCCAACGCCAATGCCTTGATCACTTTACGGATCATTGTTCGCTCCTTATGGCGGTCTTCGGATTAAATCATGCAGCGGACACGCGCCGCGATTGCAATTCCTTCAACATGACCTTCACCCGCTGGGGGGTCAGCGGCAACTGACGCACCAGACCCGCGCATTGCAAGGCGTCCTCGACGGCGGAGGCGATGACGGCGCCCACGGGGGCGATGCCGCTCTCGCCCGCGCCCTTGATTCCCAGGGGATTGCGGGGACTGGGGGCGTCCTCCGTCAGCAGCACCTCGACGTCCGGCGTCTCGCTGAGGGTGGGCATGAGATAGTCGGCGAAGCTGACCGACAGGGGCTCGCCGCGCTCGTCATAAAGGAACTCTTCATAGATCGCGCCGCCCAGCCCTTGCGCGAACCCGCCGAGAATCTGCCCGCGCACCAGCATGGGATTGATAGCTTTTCCAATGTCATAGGCGATGAGATAGCGCTCGATGGCGATGGAGCCTGTGGCCGGATCGATCTTCACCACCGCGAACTGGTTGCCGTAGGGATAGACCTGATGCTCGCTCTCGAACCATCCGTCGGCGCTGAGGCCGGGCTCGCGCCCGCCGCGCGTCTTGGCCATGGGGCGCAATGCGCTGGCCACCGCACCAAGCTTCATGGTGGGACCATTGGGCGCGTCGCGGCGGAAGACGAGGCCATTGGCGATGTCGAGATCCGCAGGCTGCGCCTGCATCAACTCAGCAGCCATATCGAGGGCCTTAGCGCGCACCTTGGCGGCGGCGGCGGCCACCGCATTGGCGGTCATCACCGTGGCCCGCGAGGCATGGGCGCCAATCCCGAATTCGATGCGCTCCGTGCGCCCGTGGACCACACGCACCTTGCGATAGTCCGCGCCCAGAATATCCGCGCAGACCTGCCCCATGACGGTCTCGAAGCCCTGCCCCACGGAGGCGCCGCCGGTGATGACTTCGACGACACCATCGGTGTCCACATTCACATGGGCGCCATCGGTCGGGCCCAGGCCGCTCTTCTCGATGAAGAGCGCGAAGCCCGCGCCGACGATCTCGCCCTTGGCCCGGCGCGCCTTCAGGCTCTCCTGCAGCGCGTCCCAATCCATGGCCTTGAGGGACTGGTCGAGCAGGCCTTCATAGTCGCCGGAGTCATAGGAGACATCATCCTCCAGCACGCTGAGGGGGCGCGCATAGGGCATCTCTTCCTTCTTGATGAGATTGACCCGGCGCACATCCACCCGCGAAATCCCGAGCTTTTGCGCGATGGCGTCCAGCAGGCGCTCGCGCACAAAGTTGGTCTCGTAGCGGCCGGGCGCGCGATAGGTGGCGCAGGGGGTCTTGTTGGTGAGGCGGTAGTAGCCCGTCGCGCTATAGGCGCCCACATGATAGGGCCCCGGCAGGATGCCGCAGGTGGTCTCGGCGATGCGCAGGGCGTGGGTGCGGGGATAGGCGCCCTGATCATGGTAGAATTCATTGCGGATGGCGAGCATGCGCCCCTGCGCATCCACCGCCGCGCTGACAAGGTGGCGCTGCTGGCGGGACTGGTTGGCGCACATGAGATGCTCGCGCCGATCCTCGATCCATTTCACCGGCCGCTCCAGGCGCAGGGCGGCGACGAGCACCAGAATGTCCTCGGGATAGATCTCGCCGCGAATGCCAAAGCCGCCGCCCACGTGATATTCGAAGAGGTGCAGCGTGGTCGTCGTGCGCCCGAGCATGCGCGCCAAAGACTCCCGGTTCTTGTGGGGCACCTTGGCGGCGCCATGCAGCTCCAGCACATCGCGCGCGCTGTCGTAGCGCCCGATGGCGCCGCGCGTCTCCAGCGGCACGCCCGAATGACGCCCCACCTGCAAATCAATTGAGACGACCGCATGGGCGGAGGCGAAGGCGCCGTCCACATCGCCAAAGCCCTGGGTGACGATGGCCGCTTCCGTGGACAGGCCTGGCGCAAAGACGCCGGGCGGCGCGTCCGCCTCGACGATAGCCGGAAGCTCCTCGATATCCAGAGCCACCAGATCGGCGGCGTCCTCCGCCACATAGGCGTCCTCGGCGAAGACCACCGCCACCGGCTCGCCCACATAGCGCACGAAGTCCTGCGCCAGCACGGGCTGGCGATAGGGCTCCAGCTTCTCGATCTTGCCCTCGCGAAAATCGATGGGGCCGATGTCGGCGATGTCCTGCGCGGTCCAGACGGCGTGGACGCCCTTCAGCGCCAACGCGGCCTCAGCCCTGACGCCCAGCAGGCGGCCATGGGCTAGGGGCGAGCGCACCACGCGCATGTGGAGCTGGTGGGGGAAGCTGACGTCGGCGACGAAGCGCCCCTTGCCCCGCACCAGCGGGGGATCCTCAAGGCGGGTGAGGCTCTGGCCGATGATCGGCTGGCGCGTCTCAGTCATGGGAGGCCTTCATGCGTTGCGCGCCATCCTTCACGGCTTTCAGAATGTTTTCGTAGCCCGTGCAGCGGCACAGGTTGGAGGAGAGCGCGTCGCGCATCCCCGCCTCGTCCATGTCGGGGTTCGCCTCCAGAAGGCCGACCGCCAGCATCAGGAAGCCCGGGGTGCAGAAGCCGCATTGCAGGGCGTGATGCTCCACGAAGGCCTCCTGCAGGGGATGCAGCGCACCGCCCTGGGACAGGGACTCCACCGTGCGAATCGTCGCCCCCTCAGCCTGAAACCCGAACATGAGGCAGGAGCGCACGGTCTCGCCATTCACGATGATGGTGCAGGCGCCGCAAACCCCATGTTCGCAACCCGCATGAGTGCCGGTGAACCCGCAGTCGTCGCGGATGACGTCAATGAGCGTACGGCGGGGCTCGACCTCCAGATCGAAGGCGCGGCCGTTCAGGGTGAAATGCAGGGGCGTCTTGCTCATCGGGCGGCCTCTTCCAGCGCGCGCTCGGTCAGGGTCGCGGCGAGCTCCCGCCGATAGGCGGCGCTGGTGCTGATGTCTTCCATGGGGGAGAGCGCGGCGGCGACAACGGCCCCCGCCTCCACAAATAGTTCCGGCGAGGGTTTGCGCCCATTCAGCACGGCCTCCGCCTCCGGGATCCGGCGCGGGCGATCCTCGGCCCCGCCGATGCCGATGCGCGCCGCTGCGATCAGGCCATCGCGCAGCTCGAAGACCACGAGCGCGGCGGCGATGGCGAAATCGCCGGAGCGGCGGGAGAATTCCTCGAAGGCGAAGCGTGCGCCCTCAGGTAATTGCGGCAAACGCACGCTGCTCAGCACCTCGTCCGCCCGCAGGGCCGTCGCCATGGCCCCCTCGAAATAATCCCGGGCGGCGATCTCGCGCCTGCCCGAGGCGCTATGGGCCACCAACACCGCATCCAGAGTGGCTGCCGTCAGGCACCATTCGGAAGCGGGATCCGCATGGGCGAGGCTGCCGCAGAAAGTGCCGCGCGTGCGAATCGGATGATGGGCGATATGGGGCAGCACCGCGCGCAGCAAATCGCCGGTGACGCCGGGGATCGGGAGGCGCCCGATGTCCACATGGCGAATCAGGGCGCCGATCTCGATCATGCCGCCTGATTCGCTGAAGTGCGCCAGTTCTCCGACACCATTGAGATCGATGAGATGGCCGGGACGCGCCAGCCGAAAGGCCATCATGGGCGCAAGGCTCTGGCCGCCGGCGATCAGGCGCGCGTCTTCGTCCGCCAGATCATGCAGAAGGGTCGTCGCCTGCGCGAGAGTGGCGGGTCGGTGGAGCGTGAATGGAGCGGGCTTCAAAGGCGGTCCCCGGGGGCGCAAAAGGCTGATCGCCGCTAGACTCTACTGATCGCCGGGCCCTGTCAAACCGCTGCCCCAAAATCGGCACGTTTTGCCCAGCCAATGCCCAAAAGCACCAAATTTCATTGAAAATGAGCAAAATTTGACGTTTCCTTTTTGGCGCAAGGCGGTTGACACTCACGCGCGTCGGGACGACCTTGCGCTCCCATCGGATTTTGCTTCGGAGATCGCCATGCTGCTGCGCCCCGCCCTCGCCGCCCTGTGCCTGAGCCTGGCCGCCACCTGCGCCCTCGCTCAAGACAAACTGAAACTGGCCGTGGGCGCGCCTGGCAATTGGGACACCTGCGTTTCGGAAGTGGGCAAGCGCGCGGGCATCTTCGCCAAACATGGGTTGGAGCTGGAAACGCTCTTCACCAACGGCGGCGGGGAGACCATGCAGGCCGTGATCTCCGGCAGCGTGGACATCGGCATCGCCGCCGGCACAGCGGCGACCATGGCGGCCTATGTGAAGGGCGCACCAGTGCGCATCCTGCTCGCGGGCGCCACCGGCACAGGCGACCTCTATTGGTATGTGCCAACCAATTCGCCGATCAAAACCTTCGCAGACGCCTATGGCAAGACGATCGCCTATTCGACCAATGGCGCCTCCACCCATACGACAGCGCTGGCGCTGATCGATCATTTCAAGATCACGGCCAAACCAACCGCCACAGGCGCGGGCGCCGTGACCCTCACCCAGGCCATGAGCGGGCAGATCGACGTGGGCTGGGCCTCGCCCCCCTTCGGCCTCAAGCAACTGCGCGACGGGGACATCCGCGTGATCGCGCGCGGCTCGGACGCGCCCTCGACCCGCGACCAGACCGTGCGCGTGCATATCGTCAATGCCCAGGCGCTGGCGGCGCGAACCGCCGTGATGGAGCGTTACGCCAAGGCCTACCGCGAGAGCCTCGACTATCTCTACAACACCCCCGAGGGCCTGCGCCATTATGCTGATTATGCGCAGATCGACATCGACCTGGCCGCGCGCATTCGCGATGAATTCATGCCCAAGGCCGCCATGAACCCGGATGTGGTGTCGGGCGTCGACGCCGTCACCCAGGACGCCATAGCCTTCAAGTTTCTTCAGAAGCCTTTGACGTCAGATGAACTCAAAGGGCTCATCCAGATACCACCTCGCTAACGGACGCGCGCAGGGGCGCACTGCGACGAACCACTCGTTTGGCGCCGGAACGACAGAGCGCACCACAGGTCTGTCAATTTTGATCGCGCATCGCAATGCAAAGCGCCGCTTGCATGCGGGCGAACACGCCATCCCAATCGCCATGCGTCTCCTGGCGGAACAGCCGCATGGACGGATACCAGGGACTGTCCTCACGATCCAGAAACCATCGCCAATCCGGCACATATTTCAAAGGCACCCAGGTTCTCACCCCAAGCGCGCCAGCCAAATGCGCTACAGCCGTATCGCAGGTGATGACGAGGTCGCAACAGTTCATGACCGCAGCTGTATCCAGAAAGGCCTGCGGCCCCGAGTCAAAATCTTCGCCAAGGGTCTCCACAACCATACCCCTCGGCAAATCCAGCAACTGCGCCTCGCCCGGTCCCTTTTGAAGGCTGAGCAAGCGAAGACCCGGCACTTGCGAGAGTTGAAAAAAAAGCCCTACCGGAAAAGACCGGCCGGCATCAATCGTCCCCGAATTTCCTTGCCAGCAGATCCCGACCTTGAACCCCGTTTGACCAATTTTATGCTTCCATCTCTCGACGAGAAAATCCTCAGCATGAAGATACGCGAGACCTGCGGGCATGTTCCAAGGATCGATTTTCAAAGCGCGCGGCAGGCTCATCAAGGATATATGATAATCAAAGGACAGAGAGGCGTCATTCTCATCCACGATGCAGCAGGGCGAATCGAGCCACCCAAACAAAGCACGCAGTTGCGGATGCGGCGCAAACAAAACCTTTGCGCCCCGCGCGGTCAGCCAAGCCAGATAACGCGAAAACTGAATAGCATCCCCAAAGCCCTGCTCTGCATGGACCAACAAGGTTTTGTTGGAAATCGCTTCCGTCCCGGTCCAGACAGGTTGGTGAAAAACCCGGCCTCCAACGGGGTCTTTGGTCTTCTTTCGCCATTCATATAAATCCCACCCCTCTTCGAGGCGGCCCAATAAAAGCAGCGTCAAAGCCTTGTTCCAATAGGCCTCGGCAAAAACAGCATTTAGTTCAATCGATTGATCAAAACTCGCAAGCGCCTGTTCAAAACGCCTGATCTGCTTGAGGCAAGCGCCCCTGTTCGACCAGGCTTCAGCAAAATCAGGCTTGATCGACAAGGCCCGCTCATAGGCGATCAATGCATCTTCGAAACGGTAGAGCCCCTGAAGCGCATCGCCCTCATTGGAACACGCTTCGGCATGGTGCGGCTCGATTCTGATGGCCCGCGCATAATCGCCAGCAGCCTCCTCAAATCGTCCGAGTTCCCTGAAAATATTGCCGCGGTTAAAATAAAAAGCTGAAAGCCCGGGGTCGATGCTGATCGCTTCCGCCAAGCTGGCTATCGCCGATTCAAGGCGCTTCAATCCATGCAGCGCCAAACCGTGGTTGGACCATGCCTGCGCATAACCAGGATTGATGTGAATGGCCTGCTCATAAACTGGCAAAGCATCCCCAAACCGGCGCAATGCCTGAAGCGCATCCCCAAGGTTGGAAAGACATTGCTCATTCTGAGGCTCCAGCACGAACGCCTGACTATAATCAATGACCGCTTCTTCGAACTGGCGTAACGCCATGAATGCATTCGCCCGATTGTAAAACGCCTCGGCCAAACCAGGGTCAATCGCAATTGCTTCGCCATAATGAAAAAGTGCATCTTCGGCCCGTCCCAATTCGAACAAAATCACCCCGTAACTCAAACGAAGCTGTGCGAAATCGGGCGCCGTTTCCAGCCCTCTGGCGAAGTAATCCTGCGCCTGCTCCATCCTCTTCTCTTCGAAGCAGATGACCCCTGACAAATGGAGCGCGCCAACATGATGCGGGTTGTGTTTCAGGATCTCATCATACAGAACCATGGCGTTGGATAGATCTCCATCCCGATGAAACGCCAGGGCCGCATCGAACTTTGTTTGGCTCGCATCAGCGCCGTTGCTTCCTTCTTTCCGGAAACGGGGTTTTTTGCGATTATTCCTCTGCATTCGCGCCATGTCAGCCACCTGCGGCAAGCCCGCCAACCCAAGGTTTACTCCGACGGCCCTCGCCAGCAAAAGCCGAGGGCCTAAGCATGAATAAAAATATGATCCGGCGGCGAATCCGCATGATGGCGTTCATAGGCGGCGCGGTAACCAGCCTCAACAAGCCGGGTTGACTTCAGGGAGTCAAAAACGATGCTTGTTCGAATATTCGCGGCCAATCTGGATTTAAGATTCGAAATTTTCTGGGCGTCCATAGCCAGATCAATTCCGATCCTGACATAGTCCTCGGGAGAACCCGCGATCAATTCTGGTAAATCAAGCGCCGATAAAAGACTTGCAGCCATGCGGCCTGCGAAACTTTCACCTTGCAACGTCAGGACCGGCAACCCCGCCCATAATGCGTCGCTTGCCGTCGTGCCCCCATTATAGGGCAGGGTATCGAGGAATAGATCCGCGAGCCTGTAGCGCGCCAGATATTCGGTGCGCGGCGCTTTTTCGACGAAGAACAGACGATCGTCCGAAAGACCACGATTACGGAATTCTCGGGAAATATTTGTCCTGGCCGCCGGCGTATCTGCGAACATCCAGAGAACTGCCTTGTCCACCGCGCCCAGAATGCGGGCCCAAAGATCAAGGATAGCGGGATTGAATTTATAGGTGTTGTTGAAACAGCAGAATACGAATGCATTCTGCGGAAGTCCAAGTTCGGCCCGGACAACCTCCTCACTCCCGATGACGCGCTGTGAGTCATTGACCTGAAAACAGGGCAGATAGATGACTTTCTCGGAATAAGAGGCTGTTTTTTCCGGGGGTATCAAGACGTGATCAGCAATTATATAGTCAATGAAATTGACCCCCATCGTACCAGGGAAGCCAAGATAGGAAATCTGAACCGGCGCCGCTCGGTGAGCGAATATCTCGGGCCGACAATCTAGCGTATATCCACACAGATCGACGGCGATATCAATTTCGCATTCACGGGCAAGCTCAGCGATTTTGAAACCAGATAAGGACCGCACGTCGTAAAACCGGTCAAAAGCCTTGCGGACTCGTCCGTGCATTTCGTCAGTCGCAATCGTACCATAGTAAAATCCGATCACGTCAAATTTCTCACGATCATGCAGTTCCAGCATTCGGGCGGTGAGGTAAGAAACAGGATGATTGCGAAAATCCGGCGAAAAATAGCCGATCCGAATCTTGCGATCCTTTCCATATTTCGGTCTTACAAGTGTTATGATTGACGATAAATTTCGGGATTCGCACCAGATCTCAGCCGCCTGTTTCTGAAGGCCGCAATCATCGATGGCTCCCAACACATGGAAGGGGTGGAAAGCGCGCTGCCGGGAATTCAGACTTGTAACGATTGTCTTGAGGGTTTGATCATAACGGGACCAGTCGCAAATTTTCATCCGGGTCGAAAACAAGGCGCCATCTGTAAATTCCAGATCTGGCTTCAACGAAAGAGCTGACGCATAATCTGCAATTGCTTCTTCAAATCGCCCCATTTCAAAGAACATAACGCCGCGGTTGGAATAAACTGGAGCATAATCCGGGCGGATGACGAGCGCATGATCAAAGCAAGCAAGCGCTTCATCAAACCTTTTCAATTCCGCCAGAAGCGAAGCGCGACTATTACAAGCATCGATGTAATCAGGTTTTATTTCAAGCGTCTTCTCAATGCTTGTCAAGGCGCGCTCAAATTGCTTCATCTCCATGAGCGTCAAACCACCGTTATAATGCGCATCGGCGAAATCACCATCAAGCAGGAGCGCCTTTCCATAACTCACCAGAGCGGCATCAAATAATTTAAGCGCTTTAAGCGTATTGCCCAAGTTATAATAGGCTTCGAGATAGGCTGGCCTTAGAATGATGGCGTGTCGATAGTGATCAAGGGCTTCATGGAAAAGCTTCAACTCGTTACAAACAAATCCATGGTTCAACCAGGCTTCGGCATAATCCAGATCAGAAATTACTGCTTTTTCGTAGCTTGCGCGAGCATCAAGAAGTCGCCCGCACTCTTGAAGGGCAACTCCCCGATTGTTGTAGGCTTGAGCGAAGGCGGGACGAATGGCGAGGGCGCGATCATAGCTGATCAGCGCATGATCGGCCTGGTTGAGCGCCCTGTACGTATCCCCAGCGTTGGAAAACGCATCTGCATAATCATGTTTCAACTCTATCGCGATTTCGTAACTGATCAATGCATCCGCAAATCGGCCAAGAGCATGTAGGGATATTCCTCTATTATTATAAATGTGAGCATTATGAGGGTCGATTTCGATAGCCTTGGCGTAGTTTAAAATCGCGTCCTGATGGCGCCCCAAGGACTGCAAGGCGACCCCTAAATTATTATATGAATCCTTCGAATCAGGTTGGATCGAGAGGGCTTTTTCATAGCTATTGATAGCCTCCGACAAGCGATTTATCGCGCTTAACAGAGCGCCCCGGTTGTTACGCGCGTGAACGTAGTCTGGCTTGAGAACGAGGCTCAAAGCGTTGCTGGCGAGCGCATCCACGTACCGTTTAAGACTGGCGAGCGTATTTCCCCGATTGTTGTAGGCATCGGCGTAATCAGGCTTGAAAGCGATGGCGAGGTCATAGTTGACCAGCGCGTCTGCAAAACGTCCCTGAGTATGAAAGGCGTTCGCCCGATTTAAATACAGCGGGGAAAATTCGCGATTCATCTGGATCGCCTTATCGAAAAAATCATGCGCTCTGGCAAAATCGTTCATCTGGCCGGCAAGGAGTCCGGAAAGGTGCAAAGCGTCGAAGTGAAACTCGTCATCTCTCAGGATTTCTGAATAAAGCTGCGCTGCTTCAACCAGATCACCTTTTTGATGACGAATAAAAGCTGTTTGAAGCTTTTTTCGATTCGCTTCAAACACCGTCATCTACCAACTCCAGATCCCCCAACGTTGATCAACCTCGCAAATAAATTGCCGCCCGTCCAGATGGGATCGCGCCAGAGAATGCCCTGGACATCCTGCAAACCATACCCGCACGCCAATCGTCGAAATGGACAAATTTGGATAGCTGATCCGCAGTTTTCTCCTTCGCCTACAAGACTATAAATTTCATTTATGATGATTTATTTATTGGTTAAATCAAACTTGATCTCAAGAAATTGAATTTATCGTCAAACCGACGATTTCAACTCGAAAATCAGACGCCACTGAGCGTCGTCAAGATTTCTGCCTGGCCCCAAATGCACACAGAGATCACCATTCGCCACGTCCTATGTGGGCAAGGCGAGCGCTCCATGAAAAGCCTAAAGCGCTGAATATCGATGGATCCGCTTAATCAATTCTTGTCGCCTCAGATTCAAGTCACAGAAAGCTTCTCAGAAACTAGGGAGTGGTTTCTGGACCGGCTGTTCTAAGGGGCGCCACGCTTTCATCGTTTCGGGTCTAGCCATTTATGTGGCCTTCCTCCGGTTCCGGCTGTCACACGCTGGGGTGCAGGCGAACTGGCCCAGGGCATTCTTCTGTGGGGCTCCCCGTATTGTGGGAATATGAGCGGCGACGAGAAGCGACGCCCCATCGATTGCTGCGTACATGTAGGACGCCCCGCTACGACCCGGAGGCGGGCTGGTTCTTGTTGGCGACAGTCCGACAATTCGAGGCCTTGGCGGGTTCCGCGCGCTGTCAAAAGCTGGAAGTAACTGATTTTTCGTAATTTTTGTTAGCCAACCCCACTCCAGTTTTGATTTATTCTAATTATCAATTGATGCATGAGTTTAACTATTTCTTGCAAAAATCCCGGGCGATCCTTCATAAACAGGTCAGCGTCAGGAGATATGCATGTACGATTTTGGTCTGGTCCTCCAGTCAGGCGCGATCCTTCTGCGTGAGGGGTTGGAAGCCATCCTCATCATCACCGCACTTGCGGGCGCCCTGCGGCGCGGCGGGTCCGTCGTGGCTCTGAACGCCCTTTACATCGGCGCTTTCCTTGCGGTCCTGGGCAGCGTTTTGGCCGCCTTCGTTTTCGAGCTTTATTTTGATGGCGCCCACAATGATTTTCTGGAAGCCATCGTCATGATCGTCGCCTCAGCCCTGATGATTTACATGAGCGGCTGGCTGTTCCTGCGTCAGGACCCACGCGCGTGGAAGAAGGACATCGATCAAGCAGCGCAAAAAGCGCTTCATTCAGGAACTCAGTTGTCCCTGGGGATCATAGCGTTTCTCGCTGTCTTTCGTGAAGGCGCGGAAACCGTCCTTTTTCTTCAGGCGCTCGCAAATTCCCATGGCGGCTGGAATTCAAGCCTTGCGGCGGGCTTGCTCGCCGCCACGGGCGCCCTGGTCGCGATCTATTGGGCGATGCAACTTCTGGCTCTGCGCATTCCCTTGCGGCCCTTGTTCATGGCGACCTCGGCGTTTCTGTTCATTATGGGATTGCGGTTCATTGGCGGCGCTATTCAGGAGTTGCAGGAGCAGACGATCGTGCCGGTCAACGTGGCCAATGTGCCGGAGTGGTTGATCTCCTTGGGGCTCAACCCGTCCTGGGAGGCGATCGGGACACAACTCGTCATAGCCGCCGTCGCCGCCCTGAGCATAGCGCTCGCTGCAAGGCGCAAGCCGGCGCCACAGGAAGCTGGTCTGGCGGCTGGCTAAGCGCCTTCGTCGCTCGGAAGCGGAAATGCGCAGCATTGAGGCTCGATTTCCGCTCCCTCATTGGATTGAGTCGGTAGATGGCCGCGAAGCGATCAGCGGTAGTGTTTTGAGGACCAAGAATTGATTGCATTTGCGTGACACCCCACGGCAGTAGTGTCCTCACAAGGGGTCACATCTCAGGGCAGGTCGAACCGCAGCAAGCTTGCAAAAAAAGGGGGCGCTTCCCCGCCTTATTGGATGGAGCAAGAGAGGCTGAACTCCAAACTCCACGCAGTTTGCGAGGACTTGTGCGTCCGTTGATCGTGCTTTTGAGCGAAGCACATACGAGCGATGACGGAGGTCACACACAAAGCGATCAGTTTGCGATCTGTGCTTTCCGAGGGCAAGGTCAACATCTTCAGTCTCGCCAAAAATCCAGACATTGCGGTCACGCATATTGAGAAGTTCTATGCCCATTGTCCGCCAATGAGTGATGAGATGGCATAAAATTTTCAGAACCTGGATGGGGAGCGCGCTTCGCGGGCGACTGGCTACCCTACTGCTACACCACGTGGGGGGACACGACCTGTGGAGCTGGAAGTCCGTTGTGGTGGGCTCTCCGCAGCAACTGGCCTTCCTTTTCCTGCTGGCGATACTCAAGCTGGTTATGGATGCGGGTGATCAGGCGGTTCCTTCGGGCCGTAACAGCGTCTTTTTGAACCCTCCGTTTGGTGTTTTGAGAGAGTGCGAGCGCCTTATCGAGTGCGATGATGGCGTCCGTTTCGATTAAGGAGAGACCCCCCCCCTCCGGTTTGGGAAAGGACAACGGGGTCAAAGGTTCGGGATATTTTGCTAAAAACTCAATATTTGGGTGGGTTCATTAATCTTGACAGCGATTTCGACCATCTCGTGGTTAGGTCGGCTCCGCAGGAGGAGGGGTTAATTGCGATCCTAAGGATGGACCTCTTTCATTTTGCCCTGAAACCTCCGTCGGCCAGAAAAATGACTCAGCCTAAGCTGACAAATAATCTTATTCCCGATTATTTAATCCGATAGATAGTGTTGAAAGCTGTAAATTGGAATGTCTTGTCGAATTATGAAAATGACATTTTATATTGCGAATGAGGAACCAAAACGCACAAATTATTCTAAGTGTGAGCAAACTCACCCGTGACCTCCTTTGCCTCCGAAGCGAGTTATCGGGTGAAATATTGCTTATCGTCGCATCCAGCAGCGGAGAAATAGAATTACGGCAGTTATTCAAGCTGATGCGAATGACACCTGCCGCCGTTAGGCAGAATCTCCAGTTGCTCATCAACGATGGCCACCTGGAGCTTCGCCAACATACAACAAACCGACGCTGTAAAGTCGTGTGCCTGACTGACAAAGGTTTAGCTGTAATGCGGGAATATGAGCGGCAGGTTCAAAAGTGCTTAAGCGGTTGGGGGGCGGTGGATTAAAGATCAAAGGCCAAGCTCAATCATATCGGCTTATTTTTTCTCCGGCACCCGGCGGTAGACCATCAATCGATCCATGGATTCTTGATCGGTTTTTCGGATCAACCCAACCCGAAACCCTCGATAAGACCGATCAGCGGATCTCGACAGGGATTTTGATGGTGGAAGGGCATTACAACCCATCGTAACTTTTCAAGACGGACCGAGACTTCTATCCGCCCAATCTGATTCGTTGATATTGCTGGTATATTTGGTGGAGCCAGACGGAATCGAACCGACGACCTCTTCAATGCCATTGAAGCGCTCTCCCAACTGAGCTATGGCCCCACTTTTGTCTCGCAAGCGAGACGGTCTTGCACAGTCCCTTGGGAAGGACCGCCGCAGCCCTGTCGGAAAAGTCAGGGTGCGGGCGGGTGTATAGCTGGATCATTCCGGCTTAACAAGCCCGCCGGGAGGAAAAACATTTTTCCTTCCTGGATGGCCCGAAAAACCGGCGATCAGCCCTCTTCGTCGTCCTCGAGATCGCCGTCGATCAGGTCGGCGACATCGTCCGCATCGCCTTCTTCCTCTTCCAGGAAGGTTTCGTCGGCGGCGTCATCCTCGATTTCGATATCGTCATCGGCGACGACCACAGCCTTGTCGTCCCCGGCGTCGGCGTCCTCCAGCGACACCAGTTCCACATTGCCTGTGTCGCCTTCGGCGTCGTCGTCCGCCGCGGGGGTGCGTGTGGCCGCACGGCTCAGGGCCGCGGGCTGGAACGTGGTTCCGCATTTGGGGCACACGATGGGATCGCGGGCCAGGTCGAAGAATTTCGCGCCACAGCTTTGGCACTGGCGCTTCATGCCGAGTTCGGGTTTCGCCACTGGGTCAAGACCTCTGCAAATGGGCTGGATTCGCGAACCTGCGTCGAGCTTTCGGCGCGCGAATGCTGCGGTTGTCAGCCCCGGTTAGTCGGGCGCGCGCCGCCTGTCAAATGAGAAAATGCTTTATCAAGCTCTCGTGTCCGCCTCGTCCCGACCTTTCGTGACAGAAGGCCGCAGGCCATGCTACGAGCCGGTCCATTGGCTCGTCCTTAAGAGGTACATGTGTCCGCCGCACCCACGCACCCCGCCCCCGGCCATTCCCATGGCCACGCCCCCGCCAGTCCTCTGACCGCGCGAAAATCAGCTGCGCTCAGCGGCAGCCTGCGGCCCCCGGGCGACAAGTCGATTTCCCATCGCGCCCTGATCATGGGCCTGCTCGCCGTGGGCGAGACCATGATCGAGGGTCTGCTGGAAGGGGATGACGTTTTGCGCACCGCCCAGGCCTGCCGGGATCTGGGTGCCAGGGTCGAGCGGCTGGGGCCAGGCCGCTGGCGGGTCGACGGCGCGGGGCTGGGCACCCTCGCCACGCCAACCCGGACCATGGATTTCGGCAATGCGGGCACGGGCACGCGGCTGATGATGGGCGTGGTCGGCGGCCATGGCATCACCGCTTCCTTTGATGGCGACGCCTCCCTGCGCAAGCGCCCCATGCGGCGCATTCTGGATCCCCTGACCCTCATGGGCGCCGAAGTGGTGTCCGAGGCGGAAGGCGGGCGGGTGCCCGTCACCCTCAAGGGCGCGAGCGATCCCACCCCGATCGAATATCGCACTCCCGTCCCCTCCGCCCAGCTGAAGTCGGCGGTGCTGCTGGCGGGCCTCAACTCGCCCGGCCGCACCACGGTCATCGAGACCGAGGCCTCCCGCGACCACACGGAAAAGATGCTCGCCTATTTCGGCGCGCAGATCACCAGCGAGCCCCATGGGGAGCATGGGCGCAGAATCGTGCTCGAAGGGCGACCCACCCTGCGCGCCCGGCCCGTGATCGTGCCCGCCGATCCCTCCTCCGCCGCCTTTGCGTTGGTGGCGGCGTTGATCGTCCCCGGCTCGGAAGTCACCATCGAGGGCCTGATGATGAACCCGCTGCGGGTCGGCCTGCTCGATTCGCTCATGGAAATGGGCGCTGACATCGAGGTGCTCGACCGTCGCATCGAGGGCGGCGAGGATGTGGCGGATCTGCGGGTGCGCCACAGAGCCCTCAAGGGGGCGGATATCCCGGCGGCCCGCGCGCCCGCCATGATTGACGAATATCCGATTCTGGCGGTCGCCGCCGCCTTCGCGAGCGGGGAGACCCGCATGCGCGGGCTCAACGAGTTGCGGGTGAAGGAATCCGACCGTCTGGCCGCCGTGGCCGATGGCCTCACGGCCTGCGGGGTCAAGAACCGCATCGAGGGCGACGATCTCATCGTGCAGGGCGCCAAAAGCGTGCCGGGCGGGAGCACGGTCGCCACCCATCTCGATCACCGCATCGCCATGAGCTTCCTCGTCATGGGCCTGGCCAGCGAGCAGCCCGTGACCATCGACGACGCGAACATGATCGCAACCAGCTTCCCCACCTTCCGCCCGGCCATGGAACGGCTGGGCGCCGTCTTCGGGTGAATCCATGATCATCGCACTGGATGGACCCGCAGCGTCGGGCAAGGGCACGCTGGCGCGCAGGCTGGCGAAACATTTCGGCCTGCCGCATCTCGATACGGGCCTGCTCTACCGGGCCACGGCGCGGGCGCTGATCGAGGCGGGCGAGCGGCTCGACGACGAGCGCCGGGCCGTGGAGGCCGCGCGTGGCCTCGCCTTGATGGATTTTGATGAGGAGCAGTTGCGCGGGCGCGAGATGGGCGAGGCGGCCTCGGTGGTCGCCGCCATTCCCGCCGTGCGCGAGGCGCTTTTCGACATGCAGCGCAGCTTCTCCAGCCGTCCTGAGGGCGCGGTGCTGGACGGGCGCGACATCGGCACCGTGATCTGCCCCGACGCCAGGGTGAAGATCTTTGTCACCGCCAGCCCCGAGACCCGGGCCAACCGTCGGGCGCTCGAATTGGCGCGGCGCGGCGAGAAGGTGAATTACGCTGACGTTCTGGAGGACATCCGCAAGCGCGACGAGCGGGATTCGCACCGCTCCAGCGCGCCCTTGCTGGCGGCCGAAGATGCGGTGACGCTGGACACCACAGCCCTGGACATCGAGGGCGCCTTCGCAGCCGCCCTCGCCATCGTGATGGGTGAAAAGCCCTAGGTCCTAGATCTTCCCCGCGAAGGCGTCCGCGATCATCCCGTGGGCCATGCCATAGCCGTAGTAGCTGGCGTGAGCGGAATATTGGGAAGCTGGCGGGCGGTTGGCGCTGGGGTCGGTGAAGCTGTGGAAGACGCCGCCGAAGGCCAGGATCGTCCAGCGGGCGCCGGCCTTGCGCATCTCATCCTCAAGGAAGTCCCGGTCGCCCTTGGGCGCGATGGGATCATCGGCGCCATGCACCACCAGAACCTTGGCTTTCACGGCACCGGGCTCGGCGGGCATGCCGGTCTTGAGATTGCCATGCATGCTGACGACCGCCGCCAGATCCGCGCCGGAACGGGCGAGGTCGAGGACATTTGAGCCGCCGAAGCAGTAGCCGATGGCCGCGCGACGGGAGGCGTCGCCGACGCCGCGCGCCTTGGCGGCGGTGGTCATGGCGTCGAAGGCGGCGTTGATGCGGGCCCGGGTCTCGGCGGGCTGCTTGATCAGCGGCCCCAGGAAATCCATGGGCGATTCCTGACCCGTGGGGCGGCCTGCGGGGCCATACATGTCGGCGAGGAAGACCACATAGCCTTTCTCGGCCAATTCCCTGGCGCCCTCGATGGCCTTCTCCGTCACGCCCATCCAGTTGGGGGCCATGAGCAGGAGGGGCAGGTTCTTGCCAGCCTCGTCGTAAACCAGAACGCCTTCGCAATTCAGCGCGCCGACGGAATAGGTGACTTTCTCGATTTTCATGGATGCTCCTTGTTTCGGTTGGGTTTCACGCGTTGTTCCAGATCTCGCGCGCCGTCTCCACGACGAGGCGCAGCTTGGCTTCCTGCTCCTGCGGGCTGATGGGGTTGCCCTCCTCCACGCTGGCGAAGCCGCATTGCGGGCTGATGGCGAGGCGATCCTGATCGACAAAGGCGGTGGCGTCCGCCACTCGGCGCTTCAGCATGTCCTTGTGCTCCAGGGCGCCCGATTTCGTCGAGACGAGGCCGAGCACGACCTTCTTGTCCTTGGGCACGAATCGTAGCGGCTCGAAACCACCCGCCCGCTCCGAATCATATTCGAGGTAGTAGAATGGAATCTCCAGCGCATTGAACAGCCGGTCCGCGACAGAATCATAACTGCCCTCGGAGTGGAACTGCCCAGCCCGGTTGCCCCGGCACAGATGCATGCCGATGCGCATGGAGGCGGGCGCCGCGCGCAGCACCTGATTGGTCACCTCGATATAATGGTCGATCAGGGCGGACCAATCATCGCCCCGCGCCGCCAGCTCGGCCTGCACATGGGGGTCGCCGAATTTGGCGAAGGCGGTCTCGTCGATCTGGACATAGGCGCAGCCCGCATCCGCCAAAGCCCTCAATTCCTTGACAAAAGCATCGATAGTATCGGCCCAGAAGCTGTCCGTGTCCGTGTAGGCGCTGGCCAGAACCGCCTGATCGCCACCCCGGAAATGCAGGGCGCAGGGCCCTGGGATGGTGATTTTCGGCGTCAATTTCGTCCGGGATTGCAGGAACTTGAAGTCCTCCACATGGATCGGCCGGGTCCATTGCAGGCGCGAGCGGATGCGCGCCTGCGGCTGCACCCCCCGGCGCGGGACCATCGCCGTCCCCTGCTGATCGGCGGGCACCCAGGCCGGCTCGATGTCGCCCAGCTGGGAGAAAAAGAAGCTGTGGTAGGAGTGGCGGCGAAATTCGCCATCGGTGACGAAGCGCAGTCCGACCCGCTCCTGCAGCGCCACGGCCTCCCCGATGGCCTCATCCTCCGCCTGCCTCAGGACGGCCTCGCTGACCTGTCCGAAGCGATGCTTGCGGCGCAGCTCCAGCAGCCCGGCGGGGCGAAGAAGACTGCCGATATGTTCGGCGCGGAATGGCGGATGCTGCAACTGATGGTCCTCCCATGGGTCGCGCTCGCTTGCCTGTGGCGGGACGGCGCGGGGCCATCATCTCAGGGTCTGCCGGAAAGACAATGGGGGCTGACGCGGGACGCAATACACAGAAACTTTGCAATAATACTCCTTTATTGTTATGATTGCGTTGTTTTTGTTCGATGGACGGCGGCCTGCCGCTCCAACGGAAAATGGAGTTTTTCTATGAAGCGCTCATATATCTTCAATCTTTTCTGCTCGGTCGTATGCCTCACGCCCCTTTTGCAGGCTTCTGGTCAGGCCCAGGACGCTGCGCCGCCCTGGGCCTATCACATGAGCCCCGACGGCCTCCCGCCCCTGCCCGCCAAGGCGGACGACGGCGCCCAGCGCAAATTTCCCGGCAGCGAGGTGAGCATGACCCTCACCCAGACGCGAAACCGGTTCCTCGCGAACGATTGGCATCCCACGAGCCACCCCGCCATGCCGGAACCGGTGCTCCATGGCCGTCAGCCCAACACCTACGCCTGCGGCTTCTGCCATCGCGCGGAAGGGCAGGGCGGCGCTGACAGCGCCAACATCAGCGGCCTCGACAAAGACTACATCATCCGGCAGGTGCAGGAGATGCGCTCCGACGCCCGGCGGACGGCGGCGGATCAGCGCATTCCCATGGTGTTGAAGGGCCATGTGGCGAAGTCTGTCACCGATGCGGAGCTGATCGAGGCGGCGGCCTATTTCTCGAGCTTGCCAGTTCGGTCCTATGTCAAGGTCGTGGAGACGGATGTCGTCCCCAAAACCGCCGCCTATCTCAACCTCTTTCTTGTTCCCGCGCCTGAGGGCGGGACCGAGCCTCTGGGCCAGCGCATCATCGAAATCCCCGATGATTTCGACCGCTTTGAAATGCGCGACACCCGCGCGCCCTTCACCGCTTATGTGCCGCGCGGCAGCATCGAGCGCGGGCGGGCTCTGGCGGAGACCGGCGGAGAGTCAGGCCTCGCCTGCGCCGCCTGCCATGGCGAGGGCCTGAAAGGCGGCATAGGCCCGAGGCTCGTGGGCCAGTACGCCACCTATATCGTTCGCCAGCTCCATGACCTGAAAACCGGCCGACGCAAGGGCGAACAGGCCGGTCAGATGGCGGCGGTGGTGGAGAAACTTACCTTGCCCGACATGATCGCGCTCGCCGCCTATGCGGCCAGTCTTACGCCGTGAAGCGAGGCTGCGACCCATCTTCCAAGAAAAAAGCGCCCACATGGGGCGCTTTTAAACTCTGAAGCAGGGGATTTATTTATTTAAACGATGGCCTATCTGATCCCAGCTTTTCAGCAACCCAATAATGTCGAAAGAGGCAAAAATAAGCTTCAGTTCTAAAGTCATAATGAACTCATCAACGCATGTTGAAACGGATCGGAACCGTGAACATCCGTGGAGCGCCCGAAGGTGGCGGTGGGAATGGGGAAGACTGGTTGATCGTCGCTAACGCCGCTTGATCAAGAACGCTATGCCCACTGAACTGAGTTATTTTGAGCCCACCAACATTTCCGTCAGGGCCAATCGTGAAGGAAATCAACACGACGCCCTGCGCGGCGGCAGCCGTGGTCGCGGGAGGCTTGTTACGAGCAATCTTTGATGCAACTGCCACCTTATAGGCGTCAATCAACGCGGCGTTGTCGCCCGCAACCGCATCGCGCCCTTGCCTTGACGCCTTTGCGGATGGCGTTCGCACAGGTTCATGCTTTGGCGGCGCAATCGGCTTGACCACAGCTGGCGGAGGCTCTGGCAACGAGACCTGTTCTTCGCGCCCTAAGTGTCTGTCCGATGAGATGTTGCATTAATTGAATCATTTGTGATTCAAGAAAGGCTGCCTGATTCGAGGGAGCCTGTGATGTGGACGACTGAAAATCGTGGACGTTATGATCGCAGCAGGTTGCGCTATCCGAGCGATTTGACG
>CANGTC010000012.1 GCA_947456505.1 Beijerinckiaceae bacterium | reverse complement strand
TTGTCGAGGGTCGCCTGACCAACCGAGGTCAGCTCGGTCGAGTCGGTCTCGAACAGAACGCGGTCGCCCACGTTGCTGATGAAATCCTGCTGGCTGCCGGGGGTGGCCATGCCGGCGCCCTGACCGGCCAGATTGCTGCCGAGGCCGCTGGCGTCTTCAGGGTTCTTGGAGCAAGCGGCCATCGAAAGGCCGGCCGTCAAGGCGAAAACAAGCTTCAGGCCGCGGCCGCTTGAAAAAAACAACATCCCGGTACTCCTTCTTGATCCGGATACAGGCCCAATACCTAGCCCTGCGATGGTTAATCGAAGGTTCCGTCAACCATGTCCAAGGCTTGCGGAAAGCCGTCTGAAGCCTGTCATCGGCTCTTATGGTTAAGTCCCGGTTAACGGCGGGAGTATGTCAGCAAGACGGCTATGGGGTGGCGGGGCCTGAAGCGTTGCGCCAAAAGCACAGTCTGAGGTGCGTATTTGCATATTTTTAGGTATGGTTAACCTGGAGTTAATGATCTTTCTCCATGGTCCCTTCCATCGGCGAGGCGCGCGGCGCCCGTGACTGGAAGGACGATTCGTGTCGAGAGCCATGATCTTCGGGGGCCTGCTCGCCCTCGCGACCGGCGCCGCTGGCGCTGCGGACATCCTGCCTCCGGCGCCCTCCCTCGATTCCTCTGATTTGCGGGGCAGGTTCGAGCTGGAAACCCTCGCCTATGTGCGGGCCGACGTGAGCCTTGGATGGGACCGGTCGCGCAACGCCAACTCCACCTTTGCAAGCCCTGTCACTGACTTTCGTCTGGATTCCACCCGGTTCACCCAGGCCCCCGTGACCGGCCTTGGCGTCGGCTACCAGCTTAATGGCTTTGTGCGCACGGATCTCACGGTCGAACAGCGCGGTTCCGCCCGTTACAAGGCTGCGGCCTCCTATGTGGACGCAACCAATTGCGGCGCGGCGCGCTGCGCCGAGACCTATTCGGGCGCCATCCGCAGCACGCTGGTCATGGCCAACGCCTATGGAGAAATCGGCTCCTGGTTCGATGTCACCCCCTTTGTGGGGCTGGGTCTGGGCTTCGCGCGCAACGCCGTTCAGCCTGTGAGCCTGCCTTTGAGCAACGGGCATGGCGTCGGCCAGTCTTCAGTTGCGACGCAGACGCGTTTCGCCTTCGCGCTGATGGCGGGCCTCGCCTATGATCTGACGCCGCAGATCAAGGTGGAGACCAGCTATCGTTATCTGAACATGGGCGCGGCGCAAAGCGGGGCCATCGCCTGCGCGCCCGCAGCAGGCGCCTGCGTGGGCCAGACCCAGCGCATCGGTCTTTCTGCCCATGACCTGCGCATCGGCCTGCGTTATGCGCTTTCGAACCGGTCTGCGCAGGACTGAAGCTTATCTTCTTCCCCCTCTGCAGGCGGCCTGCGCCGCAGCGATCCCGTAGGGTCAGTTTTATTTTTATAGTTACCAATTGTTAAATTCCTAATGCCAAGCTCTGGCTCAGGCGATTTGATTTGCGCTTGATGAAGGATTTTGACGATGGGTCATTCAGGGTCTTGGCTCAGGGCCGTCGCGCTCGCAGGATTGGCCGCGCTGGGCGCCAATCAGGTCCGGGCGGCCGATTATCTGAACTTTCCCGTCGAGACCGCGCCGGCCTTCGCGATCAAGCCGGTCGAGCTTGGTTCTGGCTGGTATCTGCGCGGCGGTCTGGGCGCTAGCAACGATAAGGGGCCTTTGCTGGTTCCTGATGCTCCCTCAGCGAGGCATGTCAACTGGGCCATCGACTTGGGCGCCGGCTACAAATTCAATAACTGGCTGCGCTCCGACGCGACGCTGACCTGGAACAAGCCGCGAGATATCAACCGAACGGGGTATACGGTCACGTGCCCGTATAAATTCTTGGGAGTTGATGACCCGACGCATACCACGCTGTATGGCTACCTCTGGGATACGGTGCACGATACCTGCAATCCTGTATCCACGTCTCAACTCAGGAAGATGGACTTGATGTTCAACGCCTATGTTGATTTGGGCACTTGGAGTGGATTCAGTCCTTATTTAGGCGCGGGTGCCGGCGTTTCTGTTCTGAAAAGTAGTACTTCACTGAAATATCTGAAAACATCCGACGGCAACGTTTATGAAATGACTGAAACGCCGACGGGGGCTTACCCGGATGTGTGGGTTGACGCCGGTGGGCATCAGATCACCTCATGGACAGACGGCGCAGGCGTCGTGCATCAGGGCAATCCGCAAGTTCCTTTCGATAAAAGCGTCTGGACCCGCAACGCTTCCAAAACCTCCTATAACCTCGCCTGGTCGCTGATGGGCGGCGTGGCCTATGACATCACGCCACAATTGAAGGCGGAACTGGGCTATCGCTATCTCAACTCGGGAACCTTCACGAGCCTTTCGAGCCCGCTGGTCGGATCGGTGAAGACCAAGATCGACTCGCATCAGATGCAGCTGGGCTTCCGCTACATGATCGATTGATCGCCCCGGCGGCCACCTGAACACATCCAGCTCAAAAGGCGGGCGTTGCCCGCTTTTTTCGTGTGCGGCGCACACTTGACGGGCGTGGCTGCGTCAGCGTATCGCGGGTGCGGGACACCGCCCCCCAACGGGCGGCGCCCATCTGAAAGGATGGTACAGAATGACAATAACGCATCCGTCGGCTCGCCCGGCCAATCCCAATTTCTCGTCCGGCCCCTGCGCCAAGCGCCCCGGCTACAGCCTCCAGAACCTCGCTGATGCGCCGCTCGGCCGCTCCCACCGCGCCAAGGTCGGAAAGGTGAAGCTGAAGCTCGCCATCGACCTCACCCGCGAAATCCTGCAGGTCCCCGCCGACTATCTCATCGGCATCGTGCCCGCCTCCGACACCGGCGCGGTCGAAATGGCCATGTGGTCGCTGCTCGGCGCCCGCGGCGTCGACATGCTGGCCTGGGAAAGCTTTGGCGAGGGCTGGGTCACGGACGTTGTCAAGCAACTCAAGCTGAAGGACGCTCGTGTCATCACCTCAGGCTATGGCCAGATCCCCGATCTCTCCAGCGTCAACTTCGATCATGACGTGGTCTTCACCTGGAACGGCACGACCTCCGGCGTGAAGGTTCCCAATGGCGACTGGATCCCCGCCGACCGTCAGGGCCTCGCCATCTGCGACGCCACCTCGGCGGCCTTCGCCCAGCGTCTCGACTGGCCCAAGCTCGATGTCGTCACCTTCTCCTGGCAGAAGGTGCTGGGCGGCGAGGCGGCCCATGGCATGCTGATCCTCTCCCCCCGCGCCGTGGCGCGGCTCGAGAGCTACCAGCCCGCCTGGCCCATGCCGAAGATCTTCCGCATGACCAATGGCGGCAAGCTCATCAAGGGCATCTTCGAGGGCGACACGATCAACACCCCCTCCATGCTCTGCGTCGAGGACTATATCGACGCCCTGCAATGGTCGAAGTCCATCGGCGGCCTCGATGGGCTCATCGCCCGCGCCGACGCCAATCTGAAGGCCATGGCCGACTGGGTGGCGAAAACTGATTGGGTGGATTTTCTGGCGGGCGACGCCGCCATTCGCTCCAACACCAGCGTCTGCCTGAAGATCGTCGATCCCGCGATCACCGCCCTCTCCACCGAACAGCAGGCCGCTTTCGTCAAGCAGATCCCCGCTCTGCTCGACAAGGAGAAGGTGGCCTATGACATCGATGGCTATCGCGACGCCCCTCCTGGCCTGCGCATCTGGTGCGGCGCCACCGTGGAGACATCCGATGTGGCGGCCCTGACCCATTGGCTCGACTGGGCTTTCGCCACGGCGAAAGCGGCCCTGCCGAAGGCCTGATCTCTGGGCCCTCTCCCCCGGCGGGAGAGGGCCTTTCCCCTCTCATCATCCAACCTGAATCATCATGCGAACCATCTCCCGTGGAGTGAGAAGGGCGCATAACGGGAGAATACAATG
Organism: Beijerinckiaceae bacterium; assembly: GCA_947456505.1. GTDB lineage: Bacteria > Pseudomonadota > Alphaproteobacteria > Rhizobiales > Beijerinckiaceae > Terripilifer. Next base: position 44,337 of record CANGTC010000012.1, on the reverse strand, counting down.
GCCCCGCGCGTTCTGATTTCCGACGCACTGTCACCTGCCGCCGTGCAAATTTTCAAAGACCGTGGCGTGGAAGTCGATTTCCAGCCCAATCTCGGCAAGGACAAAGACAAGCTTGCCGAAATCATTGGCGATTACGATGGCCTCGCCATCCGCTCCAACACCAAGGTCACCGCCAAGCTGCTGGAAAAGGCGACCCGCCTCAAGGTCATTGGTCGTGCGGGCATTGGCGTTGACAATGTCGACATTCCCGCCGCTACGGGCAAGGGCGTCATCGTGATGAACACGCCCTTCGGCAATTCGATCACGACGGCCGAACACGCCATCGCCATGATGTTCGCGGTGGCCCGCGAGATCCCCGCCGCAGACGCCTCGACCCAGGCGGGCAAGTGGGAGAAGAACCGCTTCATGGGCGTGGAGATCACCGCGAAGGTGCTGGGCATCATCGGCTGCGGCAATATCGGCTCCATCGTCGCCGACCGCGCGCTCGGTCTCAAGATGCGCGTCATCGCCTTCGATCCCTTCCTGTCGCCCGAGCGCGCCCGCGATATGGGCGTCGAGAAGGTGGAGCTGGACGATCTGTTGCGCCGCGCTGATTTCATCACACTGCATACGCCCCTCACGCCGCAGACCCGCGGCATCATGAACGCGGAAAACATCGCCAAGACCAAGAAGGGCGTGCGCATCATTAATTGCGCGCGTGGCGAGCTGGTTGATGAAGCGGCGATGCGCGACGCGCTGGTGTCCGGCCATGTGGCTGGCGGCGCCTTCGACGTGTTCTCCGACGAGCCCGCCACCAGCAATGCGCTGTTTGGTCTGCCCAATGTGGTGTGCACGCCGCACCTCGGCGCCTCCACGTCAGAGGCGCAGGAAAACGTGGCCCTGCAGGTCGCCGAGCAGATGTCCGACTATCTGATGCGCGGCGCCATCTCCAATGCGGTGAACTTCCCCTCGATCACCGCTGAAGAAGCGCCGAAGCTGAAGCCCTTCATCGCGCTGGCCGAGAAGCTTGGCTCTTTCGCTGGCCAGCTCACGGAAACCGGCATCACCAAGGTCACCATCACCTATGAAGGCGCGGTCGCTGATTTGAAGATCAAGGCGCTCACCGCTTCCGCCATCGCGGGTCTGCTGCGGCCCTTGCTGTCGGACGTGAATGTGGTCTCCGCCCCAACCGTCGCCAAAGAGCGCGGCATCGTCATCGACGAAGTCTCGCGCGCGGCTGAGGGCGACTATGAATCGCTGATCACCCTTGCGGTGACCACCCAGACCCAGGAACGCGCTGTCGCAGGCACGGTCTTCCAGGACGGCAAGCCGCGCATACTCGCGATCAAGGGCATCAAGGTGGATGCGGAGTTCGCGCCCTCCATGATCTATGTGACCAATGAGGACAAGCCGGGCTTCATCGGCCGCTTCGCTGGCATGCTGGGCGATGCGGGCGTCAACATCGCCACCTTCGCTCTGGGCCGCGACCGCGAGGGCGGTTCGGCCATCGCTCTTGTGGAAGTGGATGGAAACGTGCCCGATCAGGTGCTCTCCAAGGTGCAGCAGATTCCCGGGGTGAAGCAGGCCAAGGCGCTCAAGTTCTGAGTTGCGCGAGGGCATCGCGCCGAGGCGCGTGGAGTAAGGAATAGCGCCGATGGCTGGTACGCTGATTGATATCCATCCCCATGTGATTTCGCCCGATGAGGCGCGCTATCCGCGCGCCCCGCTCGGGGGAATCCTCTCGGATTGGGCGCGTGATCGCCCCATCACGCCGGACCAGATGATCAAGGCCATGGACGAGGCGGGCGTGACGCGTTCCGCCCTTGTCCATGCCTCGACCTGTTATGGATATGACAACTCTCTCGTCGTCGACGCCGTGCGCGCATATCCTGATCGCTTTGCAGGCGTCTTTTCAGTGGATGTGCTGCGCGAGGATGCGCCCGCCCAGATCCGCAAATGGGTCGATCTGGGCCTCTCCTGTCTGCGCCTTTTCACCACCGGCAGCACCATGCCGGATCAGGCGGGCTGGCTTGACGATCCCCGCTCGTTTCCCGCATGGGAATGCGTGGAGCAATTGAACATCCCGGTCTGCGTGCAGATGCACATGCAGGGTATGAGTCAGTTGCATACATTGTTGAAGAATTTTCCCCGCGCGGTGATCATCCTAGATCATCTGGCCTCGCCCGACGCACGCGATGGAGCGCCCTACAAGGCGGCGCAACCGTTGTTCGATCTGGCCTCCAATCCCAATGTCTTCCTCAAGGTGACCATCCGCAATGTGCGGATGATTGCGGAGGGCGGCGGCGACTTCCAGCCCTATTTCCGCAGGGTTGTCGATGTCTTCGGCGCCTCGCGCATCGCCTGGGGGTCCAATTTCCCCACGTCCGACTCGTCGCTTTCGCGCATCGTCGCGGAAAGTCGGGAAGCCATGGCTTTCTTGACGGAAGACGAGCGCGCGTGGATCTTCCATCGCACGGCGGAACATCTCTATCCCTCGCTGGCGCGCTGATTAAATCACGACCCGGTCACAAGGCCGGGCGTAATCCAAGGGCAGGAAGCCATGATGATTTTCTTCAAAAGACTCGCCTGCGCCATGGTCGCGCTCGTCGCAGGCCTTCAGCTGGCGCAGGCGCAAAGCCCGGTCTCGAAGATCATCGTGCCCTTCGCTCCTGGGGGCGGGCAGGATGTTCTGGCGCGAGTGATCGCGCCTGAACTGGGCGCTCTGCTCGGTGAAACCTTCATCATTGAAAATCGGGCGGGCGCTGGCGGCGCCGTGGGCGCGACGGCTGTGGCGCGTTCAAAGCCGGATGGAACAACGCTTCTCATGGCGGCCTCCAGCCACACCATCACCGCAGCGCTTGACCGCAAGACGCCCTTCGATCCCGTGAAGGACTTCACCGCCGTCGCCCATGTGGGCAATGGCGCCTATATCCTGCTCGTCAACGCCCGTTTGCCCGTGAAATCAGTCGCCGAGCTCATCGCCTACGCCAAGGCGAATCCCGGTCGCCTGAACTACTCTTCCGCGGGCGTTGGCAGCGCCACGCATCTGACCATGGCCTATTTCGCCAATCGCGCGGCGATCAACATCGTGCATGTGCCTTTCAAGAGCACCGCCGAAGCGCTGAACAGCATCATGGCGGGCGATACGGACATGCTCATCGTCCCCACCCTTGGGTCGCAAGCCTTCATGGAGACCCCGGCCCTGCGTTTGCTGGCGGTCGTCTCCAAGAGCCGCATAGCCCTGCTGCCTGATGTGCCGACCGTGAGTGAAAACGGTTTGCCCGGGTTTGAGTTCACGTCCTGGTTCGGGCTTCTGGGCCCCGCCAATATGCCTGCGGACGTGACGCTGAAGATCAACAGCGCGGTGGCCAAGGTCATCGCCATGCCCCATGTGGCGGCCAATATCGCGCAACAGGGCATCGAGCCCTTGCCCCTGAGCTCCCCCGCTTACACCGAGCTCCTCACAGACCATTATGCGGCGATGAAGAAAATCATCGCGGATGCGGGTCTGGGCGGCGAATAGGTTTTTCGCCTCGGCTAGCGCTTGCCCTGCTCCGAAATGAACAGGCCGGTCAGCACGAGCGCCAGCGAGGCCGCGTGGTGCCATTGAAAGGTCTCGCACAGCACCAGCACCGAGAGGATGGCGCCTGACACAGGCACCAGGTTCTGAAACACGCCCGCACGTCCCGGGCCGATCATCTCTACGGCGCGGATCCAGCAGATCTGGCCGACGATCGAGGTGCAGAGCGCCACATAGGTCAGCACCAGCAGGCCCATCCAGCCTGGCCAGATGGCGGCGCCGAGCATGGCCTCCACCACCATGGAAGGAACGGCGGTGACGAGCGCCGCGAAGGCGAGGCCGACAAAGAAGGCCATGGCGGACATAGGCGGGCGCTTGCGCAGGGCCAGAGTGAAACCCGCATAGAGCGCCGCGCTGAGGAAGGCGAAGAAATCGCCCTTGTTGATCTTAAGATCGAGAAGGCGCGCGGGCTCTCCCTCGGAGGCTATCAGCAGGATTCCTCCGATGGTCATCGCCACGCCCACCATGCGTATGACGCCAACATGGGTTCCATAGACGACCCTTGCGCCCGCCAATACCAGAACCGGCAGCACGCCCTGGATGATGGCCACATTCACCCCGCTGGTGAAGCGCGCGCCCTCATAGAGCATGGCGTTGGAAATGGTGAAGCCAAACACGCCCATGAGCAGCAGATAGCCCCAGTGTGGCCGCAGCTGTTCAAACGTCGCGCGCCTGCGCCCACCCAGGTAGATCAGGATGAGCGTGCAGACGAAGATCCAGCGCAGGCCCACCAGCACCATGGGCGACACTTCCCCCACCGCCCAGCGCGCCGCCACCACATTGCCGCCCCACAGGAGCGTGCTGAAAGTCAGCAGCAGCCAGGGGTTGCCGGTGAGGCGCGAGGCCAGGGATCGCTCGCCTGCGGCGTCGCTCATGGGCGTCGCCCCAATCGTTCCGCTATGGTGACGCCCCCAATGACGAAGGCGAGCGCGACGGCGTGGTGAAGCTCAAAAGGCTCATGCAGCATCACTGCTGCGAAGATGGCGCCGAGCACAGGGGTCATGTTGTAGAAGAGCGTGGCGCGGCCGGGTCCGATCAGTTCAACCGCGCGGATGAAGAAGAGTTGCGCCAGCAGGGATGGGAAAATCGCGGTGTAGAAGAGCAGCGCCCAGCCGATCTGTGTGGGCCAGACCAGCTGTCCCGCCATGGCTTCCAGCGCAACAAGGGGTAAGGAGGAGAGCAGACCCGAAAAGGCCATGGCCACGAAAAAGCCTAGGCTCGAAGTCTTCGGTCTGTTGCGCAGGGAAAGCGCATAGCCCGAATAGATCATGGAGGAGCAGAGCACGCCAAGGTCCCCGATGCGGAAATTGAGATCCTGCAAGGCGAAGACATCGCCATGGGTCGCCACGATGATCACGCCCCCTATGGTCAGCGCGCAACCTGCGATCTGCACGCCCCTGACCGGCGTGCGCCACATGACCCAGGCGCCGATGAGCACGAAGACGGGACTCACCCCCTGGATGATCGCCAGATTCACGCCTGTCGTATAATAGGCTGAGATATAATAGATCGCGTGGAACAGCGTGAACCCGCAACCGCCCATCAGAAAGACGCGTAGCCAATGGGGCGCCAGCGCAGGCCAGTCCTCGATGAAAGGGCGGCGAGCCACGGCGATCAGGATGAGGCTGGCGGCGGCCCAGCGTCCGGACACCAGCAACATGGGCGAAATTTCGCCAATCGCCACGCGCGCCGCAACCACATTGCCCGCCCAGAAGACGCAGGTCAGCGTGATCAAGAGCCACGGGTTGTCATAGATGCGGCGCATGAGGGTTTGAAGAAAGGGCAAGGGCGTTCCAATGACGGCGGCGGCTGAAGCTTTGTTGTAAGGGAAAAGCAGGCCCGTGCCTATTCCGCCTCGATTTACATGCGAAAGACGCCAAAGCGGGTGTCCTGCACGGGCGCACTGAGCGTCGCCGCGAAGGAGAGGGCGAGCACCCGGCGGGTCTCTTCGGGAAGAATGATCCCGTCATCCCACAGGCGCGCAGTTGCGAAGAGGGGATTTCCTTCTTCCTCATAGCGCGCGCGAATGGGCGCCTTGAAGGCCTCTTCATCCTCGTGGCTCCAGATCTTGCCTGCGCCCTCCAGATTGTCTCGGCGGAGGGTGGCCAGAACGCTTGCGGCCTGTTCGCCGCCCATGACGGAGATGCGGGCGTTGGGCCAGGCATAGAGAAAGCGCGGCGAGAAGGCGCGGCCGCACATGCCGTAATTGCCCGCGCCAAAAGAGCCGCCGGTGATCAGCGTGACCTTGGGGACTTGCGCGCAGGACACCGCCGCCACCAGCTTGGCGCCATCCTTGGCGATTCCGCCCGCCTCATAGTCGGCGCCCACCATGAAGCCGGAGATGTTCTGCAAGAAGAGCAGGGGAACGCCCCGCTGGCAGCACAGTTCAATGAAATGCGCGCCCTTCTGCGCGCTCTGCGAGAAGAGGACGCCGTTGTTGGCGATGACGCCGATCCGCATGCCCCAAAGCTCTGCGAAACCCGTCACCAGGGTCTCGCCATAAAGGCTTTTGAATTCGTCAAAGGCGGAGCCATCCACCAACCGGGCGATGATTTCGCGCGCGTCATATTGCTTGCGCAGATCGGTCGGAACCACGGCGTCGAGGTCGCTGGCGGGATGGAGAGGTTCTTGAGGCGGTGTCACAGACTTCTGATTTGGGTCAGGGCCGAGGCTGGCGACAATGCGGCGCAGGATTTCGAGGGCGTGCAGATCGTTTTCCGCGACATGATCGACCACGCCGCTGCGCCTTGCATGCAGATCTGCGCCGCCGAGATCTTCTGCGCTGACGACTTCGCCCGTGGCGGCTTTCACCAGCGGCGGACCGCCCAGAAAGATCGTGCCTTGCCCACGCACGATCACGCATTCGTCCGACATGGCTGGCACATAGGCGCCGCCCGCCGTGCAGGAGCCCATGACGCAGGCGATCTGCGCGATCCCCTGCGCCGATAGGGTCGCTTGATTGAAGAAGATTCGCCCGAAGTGATCGCGATCGGGAAAAACCTCGGTCTGATGGGGCAGGTTGGCGCCGCCGGAATCCACGAGATAGAGGCAGGGCAGGCGGTTCTCGCGCGCGATTTCCTGGGCCCGCAGATGTTTCTTCACGGTCATGGGATAATAGGTGCCGCCCTTGATGGTGGCGTCGTTGCAAACGATCATCACCTGGCGCCCGCTGACGCGCCCGATCCCCGTGATCAGGCCAGCGCCATGGATCGCGTCGCCATACATGCCATGGGCGGCGAGCGGCGACAGTTCCAGAAAGGGCGAGCCGGGATCCAGCAAGCGCAGCACGCGCTCGCGCGGCAAGAGCTTGCCGCGCGCCAGGTGGCGGTCGCGGATCTCCTGCGTTCCGCCAAGGGCTGCTTGCGCTCGTAGCGCGCTGAGGTCTTCGCGCAGTTGCGCCCAGGCGATGCGATTGGCCTGGGCCTCAGGCGTATCGAGGGCGACGCGTGGTTGAAGCACAGGCATGGTTCAGGCCGTTTTGTTAAAGAGTTCGCGGCCGATGAGCATGCGGCGGATTTCGCTCGTGCCAGCGCCGATTTCATAGAGTTTGGCGTCGCGCAGCAGGCGGCCAGCGGGATAATCATTGATGTAGCCGTTACCGCCCAGCAATTGCACCGCGTCCAGCGCCAGCTGCGTCGCCTTTTCGGCCGCATAGAGAATGGCGCCCGCCGAGTCTTCGCGCGTCGTCTGGCCGCGATCACAGGCGCGCGCCACCGCATAGACATAGGCGCGGCATGCGTTCATGCCGACATACATATCCGCGATCTTGGCTTGCACCAGTTGGAACTCGCCGATGGATTGGCCGAACTGTTTGCGGTCATGCACATAGGGCAGCACGAGATCAAGGCAGGCCTGCATGATGCCAAGCGGTCCAGCGGCGAGCACCACGCGTTCATAGTCGAGGCCCGACATCAGCACATTGACGCCGCGTCCCACGTCGCCGAGCACATTTTCTTCAGGGACCTCGCAATCGTTGAAAATGAGTTCGCAGGTGTCGGAGCCCCGCATGCCCAGTTTGTCGAGTTTGGGCGCCCGGGTGAAGCCGGGGAAATCTCTTTCGATGAGAAAGGCCGTGATGCCGCGCCGTCCCGCCGCCGGGTCGGTTTTGGCGTAGACGATCAGCACGTCAGCGACGGGACCATTGGTGATCCACATCTTGCCGCCATTGAGCACATAACGGTCGGCCTTTTTGTCAGCCCGCGTTTTCATGGAGACGACGTCCGAGCCTGCGCCTGGCTCTGACATGGCGAGGGCGCCCACATGGTCGCCGGAGAGGAGCCTGGGCAGATAGCGTCGCTTCTGCTCTTGCGATCCGTTGCGGCGGATCTGGTTCACACAGAGGTTGGAATGGGCCCCATAGGACAGGCCAACAGAGGCTGAAGCGCGGCTGATTTCCTCCAGCACCAGACAATGTTCGAGATAGCCCAGGCCCGCGCCGCCGAATTCCTCCTCCACGGTCACGCCATGCAGGCCCAGCGCTCCCATGCGGGGCCAGAGGTCGCGGGGAAAAAGGTTGCTGCGGTCGATTTCCTGCGCGCGTGGGGCGATTTCGTCGCGGGCGAAGGCGCGGGCGGAGTCGCGGATGAGGGTGGCGGTTTCCCCGAGGTCGAAATCCAGGGACGGAACCTGCCTCATCTTCGCCTCCTGCATCGTCGGGCCCCCATCGCGCCGACCTTCATGGCAGGGAGCAAGGCGGGCGCTTCCCTGTCAAGCCTTGCGGAGGAGAAATGGTCAGGGTTCCTCCGCCATCTCGAAATAGACGTCGTAATAAAGATGAGCGCGCCGCACGCAGGCGCGGATGCGGCCGGCGGCGCTGGACCAGCCGGGACCCTGCATGAAGAGCGGCGCCGTCACATCCGCCAGCCAGGCCTGAAGGCGCGAATCGTAACGGACTGCAGGCCAGGGCACGGGCCGCAGGGATCGCAGGGCGCGTCCGCGGCCCACCAGCAGGCAGAGCGGCTGGCCGCTGGTCCGATCCAGCGCCAGCGCCCGTCCATGGCCAAGCCGTTCGCCATCGTAACCCCAGACCGGTGACGGGGATTCGATATGAGCGAGAAAGATCGCCGATGGCTCAGCGCTGACATGGGACAGGCCTTTGACGCTGGAACGGTTCTGCATGGACGTGACCTCCATGCAAAGGCAACGACTGATCTCGCCTGACCGTTCCGATGGCGTGGCGTCAAAAGCGGTGCGCCCTCTTACGGCCCCCAGCCCTCCAGGGCCTGAACCACTGCGCGATCCCCTGATGAGCCCTTCTCGAAGGTGAGCTTGGCGATACGACCGCTGTTCAGGACCATGGGAATGTCGATCCAGCTGCGGTCCCGCAGGAGCTCTATATTGCGGACGGTCATCTTGTCGTTGTTGGTCAGGCCCACGAGGAAGTAATTGGGCATGATCGGCACGGGGGCTCCCGCCAGCGGCGCGCCGGTGGGACTTTCCTCGATGCGCATCTGGGGCGTGTCGATTGTGCTGATGCTGGAAATCTCCGAATTCGCCCCGGGCACGAAGCGTAATTCAATCGTATGGCTGGCAGGCAGCTTGGGGTCGGTGTTGCGGGTCATGCGCATGGTCGCGGTCAGGCTCGCGTCCGACAGGTTGATATCGGCGACCAGAACGGAGGCTGCGCCCGAGCCTTCGACTCGCCACAGGGTCGTGCCGACGAAGGTTTTGACCTTCTGCGGATCATCCGGCGCCTCGACCAGAATGGCGGCCCTTTGGGCTACGGGAAGCGCTGGCTCGGTGGGAGGGGCCACGACCACGGGGGCGGCCGGTTTGGCGGCCTGGCCCGAGTCTGCGCGATCCGCGAGTTTGCCGCCATTTTCCTGAGAGTCCGCCTCTTGCGTGCTCACCGGTGTGCGCGAGCGGGCGTAGTCCTGCGGATTGTCCTTCAGGCGAATGGCCAGGGCCGCCACCGCGACGGCGGCCACCAGCAGGATCACCCCGAGGATGGCGATGCGCTTCATGGGATGGGGTGGCCGGGGCGGCGTGATCGCGACGGGGCGTCGGCCTTCACGGCGTTCGCTGTCCGCATCCTGATCGTCGGCGCGGGGGCGGCTGAACCGCTCCAGTTGGCCTTCGGGCGCTTCGGGTCGCTCATCCGCGACCGGAAGGGCGACGGGTGGCGGCGATGGTGGACTGGGTGGGGCAGGCGGCTTCACCGGACCCGGCGTCTTGTCCGAGGGGAGCTGCTGCCCAGGCGGCGGGACGCTGGGCGTGACCGGTGGGACGCTCGGCGAGGTCGGCGGTCGGGCGACGGGGCGCGCGGCGTTGCTCATCGGTGTCCGCTGGACGCCTGACAGGGGCAGGGGCCGCGTGCGTTCTTGCTGAGGTGTCCGGGGGGCTGGTTTGGCCTCCGAGGGCGCGGGGGCGGGCTGCAGAGGTCCCTTTAAAATCGCCGCTTCAAGGCGGGCGACGGCCAGGTCAAGGGCGTGGCATTCCCGATCAATATAGGTCGAGGGAACGGCTGGCCGAACATTCTGCAGCTGGGCGATCAAGGCGTTGCGCGCGCGATCATAGATCGCGCGCCGCGCATCCGGCGTCGGGTCCGGGAGGCTCGAAACAGCTCGCTCGAGCAGCGGATAATAATCAGCCATCGCCGCTTTTCAGCCCATCAGTGACACGAACCCAAACCAGTGCAGGTAGATTGAGCCCGGAGAAAGGCGTCAGTCCTGGAACGGGTTATGAACCAATATCGTATCGCCTCGCTCGGGGCTCGTCGACAGCAAAGCGACAGGCGCGCCGATCAGCTCCTCGATTCTGCGCACATATTTAATGGCCTGAGCTGGCAGATCCGCCCAGGAGCGGGCGCCAGCGGTCACGCCGGACCAACCTTCGATGGTCTCATAGATCGGTTGCACGCGGGCCTGGGCGGCCTGGCTCGCCGGGAGCCGGTCGATTTCCTGCCCGTCAAGCATGTAGCGCACGCAGACCTTGATCTCGTCGAAGCCGTCGAGAATGTCGAGCTTGGTCAGGGCGATGCCGTCGATCCCCGAGGTCTTCACGGTCTGACGCACCAGCACCGCGTCGAACCAGCCGCAGCGCCGGGCGCGGCCCGTCACTGTGCCGAATTCATGGCCGCGCTCGCCGATGGTGCGCCCGATCTCATCCGTCAGTTCGGTGGGGAAAGGGCCGCCGCCCACACGGGTCGTATAGGCCTTGGCGATGCCCAGCACATAGCCGATGGCCTTGGGACCAAGCCCCGAGCCGGTCGCCGCATTGGCGGCCACGGTGTTGGAGGAGGTGACGAAGGGATAGGTGCCATGGTCCACGTCGAGCAGGGCGCCCTGGGCGCCTTCGAAGAGGATGCGCTTGCCCTGACGGCGCAGACCGTCCAGCAGATCCCAGGTCGCGTCCATGAAGGGCAGCACCCTCGGCGCCACCGCCATCAATTCACTGCGAACCGCCTCAATTGTGATCTCGGGCAGGCCCAGGCCCCGGCGCAGGGGATTATGATGGGACAACAGTCGCTCGATCTTGGCGTCGAGCGTATCGGGCTCGGCCAGATCCATCACGCGGATGGAGCGGCGGCCCGCCTTGTCCTCATAGGCCGGACCAATGCCGCGCATGGTGGTGCCGATTTTGGTGCCGCCCGAGGAGGATTGCTCACGGTGGGCGTCCAGCTCCCGGTGGAGGGAGAGGATGAGCGGCGCGTTCTCGGCCAGCTTGAGATTGTCGGGGGTCACGGAGACGCCCTGGGCCTCGATGGCGGCGATTTCCTTGACGAGATGATGGGGATCGACGACCACGCCATTGCCGATGACCGAGAGCTTGCCGCTGCGCACGATGCCCGAGGGCAGCAGGGAGAGTTTGTAGACCTTGCCGTCGATGACCAGCGTATGGCCGGCATTGTGGCCGCCCTGGAAGCGCACGACAACGTCCGCCTCTATCGACAGCCAGTCGACGATCTTGCCTTTACCTTCATCGCCCCATTGGGCGCCGACGACGACGACGTTTGCCATGGCGGAATATCGCTTCAATTCGAGAGCCGCGTGGGCGGCCGTCCGGCGGGACGACCCCGCCACATGAAAAAGCCCCGGCGCAAGGCCGGGGCTCATTGCGGAGTTGGATTACCGGATTGGGCGCCGGGAGTAAAGCTTCAGGACGCAGGTTCGGCCTTCCGCTTCATACGGATGAGGGTGAAGAGGCCGATCCGGTCCAGAGGGCGACGTTCGATGAACTCCATGTCGGGGCGCCGCGCCAGCCAGTCGGTCACGATGGACCAGGGGAATTGCGGCCGCCAGCCCAGAGAGGCGCTCCGCTTGCCCAGCCAGCTTTCGAACCAGGCGACAGGTCCGCTTTCAGCGCCGATATGGTTGGAGAGGATGATCTCGCCGCCCGGCTTCACCACACGGGCCATCTCGTCGAGGGTGCGCTCGGGCTCGGGCACCACGGTCAGGACATAGGGGCCGATGACCGCGTCAAAGCTGGCGTCCGGGAACTTGAGATCCATGGCGTCCATGACCAGCAGACCCTCAACATTGCCAAGTTTATGCGATTCAACCCGTTTGCGGGCGATGTCCAGCATGGGCTCGCAGAGGTCGATCCCCGTGACTTTCACAGTCGGGCCGAACATGGGCAGTTCAAGACCTGTGCCCACGCCCACGTCAAGCACGCGCCCGCCCGTCTGGTTGAGCAAGGCGGCGGTCGCCACTCGGCCGGGGCGCATCACCCAAGCGAAAACAGCGTCATAGAAGGGGGCCCAGCGGGAATAGGCGTCGTTGACGTCCTCATGGCTCAAATTGGGGGCGGTCATTTTCAGGCGCTCGCGGCTGCTTCGGAAATAGATGTTGAAATCGATGGGGCGACCATCTCGGTCGCGACAATGAAGCCGCCGCCCAGCACACGGGCCAGTGGTTCGGCGGATTCGTAAAATACACAGGCCTGGCCGGGCGAAACGCCCGCTTCCAGGGCCGCCAGCTCCACCATCGCGCGCCCCTGCGCGTCGCGCTGCAGCAGTGCGGGCGCTGGTGGGCGGGTGGAGCGCAGACGCACCGCAATCTCGCGGCCCTCCGGCGGAATGTCGGCAAGCTCACCCTCGCCGATCCAGTTCACATCGCGCAAATGCACGGCGCGGGTGGCCAGGGCGGCGCGTGGGCCGACGATGACCTCATTGCGCCTGGCGTCAAGGCGAATGACATAAAGTGGCTCAGCGCCTGTTTCGGTGGTCTGGCTGAGGCCAAGGCCCCGGCGCTGCCCCACCGTATAGCGCATGAGCCCATTGTGGCGGCCCAGCACCCGGCCGTCCGCATGGACGATGTCGCCCGGCGACACCGAATCGGGCGCCAAGCGGGCGATCACATCGCTGTAACGTCCGGAGGGCACGAAGCAGATGTCCTGACTGTCCGGCTTGTCGGCCACGGCGAGGCCAAATTCGCGCGCGAGGTCGCGCACGGCGCTTTTCGGACTATCCCCAAGGGGGAAGCGCAGAAGCGCCAGCTGTTCGCGGGTGGTTGCGAAGAGGAAATAGCTCTGGTCCCGGTCTGCGTCCGCAGCGCGGTAGAGCGCCCGCCCGCCATGGCCGTCGTTCCGCGAGCTGATATAATGACCCGTCGCCAGCACATGGGCCCCCAGATCGCGGGCCGTATCGAAGAGATCGGCGAATTTGATGTGCTGGTTGCAGGCGACGCAGGGAATGGGCGTCTCGCCCGCCACATAGCTGCGGGCGAAGGGCTCAATCACCTTTTCCCGAAACCGGGCTTCGTAATCCAGCACATAATGGGGAATGCCCAGCCGTTCGGCGACGCGCCGGGCGTCGGCGATGTCCTGGCCGGCGCAGCAGGCGCCTTTGCGCTGGGTGGCGGCGCCATGATCGTAAAGCTGGAGCGTAACCCCCACGACGTCATAACCCTCGCGCTTCAGCAGGGCCGCGACCACCGAGGAATCCACGCCGCCCGACATGGCCACCACGACGCGCGTGTCCGCTGGCGCGCGGGCGAGGCCGAGCGAGTTCAGGGCGGGGCCCGGGAGGGTCTGGGTTTGATCGGTTCGGATGGTCATGGATTTCTCGTGAAGGAGGAGAAAGACCCAATTGGCCGCCAAATGCAACCGGCAGAGCGCCATCAGCCCCCCGAGATCACGACCTCTTGCATTTCGGGAGAGCCCATGGCGGGTTTGCGGGATGGTTAAGGCAAGCTTTGCGGTTGTGCCGAAGAGACACGGAAAAGTCGCGCTGCTAACGAATTGGAAAGAAAAAAGGGTCTTTTAGCCTGTATTTTGAGGTGGATGCGCAAGAGCGAACTTCAGTAAATCTTAAGTGCGGCGGGGCTATTGTCGGTGTGTTCTGATTGTTTTAGCCGAGTAGCGAGTGCGTTCCATGACTGAAGCCCACCGGCCACGCGTAAAGTATGTAATTGGGCCCGACGGGAGTCCTTTGACAGTCGCAGATCTTCCCCCCAACGGCACCAAGCGCTGGGTGATCCGCCGCAAGGCGGAAGTCGTCGCCGCAGTGCGTGGCGGCTTGCTCTCCCTTGAAGAGGCCTGCAGCCGTTACACCCTGACCGTCGATGAATTCCTCAGTTGGCAAATGTCCATCGATCAACATGGGCTTGCAGGCCTGCGCACCACGCGCATCCAGCAATATCGCCAGTAAGCTTCATCCGAGCCAGCAAAACGCGCCGGTGTTTCTCCCGGCGCGTTTTCTTTTGCCGCTGGAGCGATGTCCCGACCAGGTGACAGGTCCGTCAATGGTCTCCGGGCGAAGGGGTGAGGGCGCGGGTGGCCTTCCCCATCTGGGACCGTTCGAAGAGAATGATCACGGGTATCGCCATGGCCAGTGGCAGCAAGAGATAGAAAAGCCGCCAGACAAGCAGCGCCGCGAAGACGGCAGTGGCCGGTATTCCTGGCATGACAGCCAGAAAAACCGCCTCCATCACGCCGACGCCGCCTGGGACCTGCGACAGCAGCCCGGCCGAAAAGGACAGCAGAAAAGCGCCCAGAACGATCTGGAAGCCGGGATTTCCCTCCGACGGCAGGGCGAAATAGATGATGCCCGCCGCGCCCATCAACTCCAGCGGCGCCGCCAGATATTGCCGCGCCACGATGGGCAGGCCCGGGTAGACGATCTTGAAATTCCCGATTTTCAGAGGCCGCAGCTTGAGCCAGGCGCCAAGCGTGTAGACGAGGCAGAAGGCGAGCAGTCCTACGCCCACCAGCCGCGCCGCCGAGTCGCCAATGGCGAAGCGCCGCGAGAGCGAGGTGAGGGGGCGGATGATTTCCGGCTCGACCACCAGAACAAGGCCCAGCAAAATCAGGGTGCCAAAGGCGAAGGTGAAGGAGCACAACGCCACCAGCACCGCGATTTCCGCCGCGCTGAGGCCCTTGGCCGTATAGGCGCGTAAACGAACCATGCCGCCTGAGAACACCGAAGCGCCGATATTGTGCGACAGCGCATAGGTCACAAAGGAGCAGATGGCGATATAGGTGAAGGAAATGCCGCGCTGTCTGCCCAGATGGATCAAAGCGATGCGGTCATACCAGGCCAGCGCCGCATAGGCGACCAGGGTGGAAGCGAAGGCCAGCAGGTAGGCGTGGGGCGGAATCATCGCCAGCTTCGCGCCAATGACCTCTGCGATCACTTTGAGATGCGACCACAGGTCGCCAGTTTCCAGAAGCGCCCTCACCGAGGCGTCCGCCGCCGCCTCAGCTCGCAGTTTCTCATAGAGAAGCTTGACGGAGAGCACCACGGCCGCAAGGCCCAGCAGAGGCCAGACATAATCCAGAATGCGCTTCATGCCTGCCCGTTCGCCCATGGTCGGATGAGGCCGGAGTGCGGCCGACCGCCTCATCCCTGCACGAGCACGCTCAGGGTTGCAAGTGCGCTGACCCCTCGCTCGCGCGCTCGTGTTCGTTTGGCTTACAGGCGCGAGGCGCCGGCTGCGCTCGCATCGAGGTCGCTGCGCTCGCGACCGGCCTCGACGCGGTCGGCCTTTTCACGGCTCTCCATGGATTGCGCCTTGGCGAACTCTTCCAGCGCCTCGGCGTGCCGCGTCTTGGCTTCTTCAAGCTGGGGATGCAGGTCGTCGATCGACTGATTGAGGTTGTCACGCCGCACCCGCGCCGCCCGGGCATAGGTGGAATAGGCGAAATGACCAGTATCGGTGACGCCGCTGCGCTGTTCCTCCAGGGCGATATCCCGATCAAGATCGGAGGCCATGCGGGCGAATTCGGCGATCATCGCCTCGATCTGCGCCACCCGGCGCCGCTTCTCTTCGGCCTGGAAACGCTTGAGGCGAATCAGTGTATCACGCGACTTCATACGCAAACTCCGCAACGCAGATTAATAACGCCGGGCGTCCGAAGACCCCGGTGGACGAAAACAGTCCGCGAGACACACCCACAATGGCCTATGGAAGTTGACCGTTTCTTACCTAAAGAGACGGGAGCGCAAAGAATTTTGGGATGAGTCATCGGAAGTCGACCCAAGCGCCGCGCAAGTGATTCTCTCGCCCGTTAGGAAATTCTTAACCATTCACCCTGAATCTGCCCTTCAGGTTTTCTTGGGCGCGCTCAGGACCTCCGCACGCAGCGAGTCGTCGCTGGCATTTGGTCGTATCGCCAGAGTGTGAGTCCTCAGAGTCATTTAGGTGCGTGCGTTAACCTAAATTCTAAAGAAATTCTGTGCGCGCCGTTTACTAAGGTTGAGTGGGAATTGCAGCCCAATAGTTAAATTCAGCGATGAAGCTTGCAAGCGTGAATCAGATTTTGTTAACCATTGCGTGTTAATTATTAAGAGGCGGAATTCGGCGGGCCTGTCGCCCGTCTTCTGGAGCCGCTGAGCCGCGCCCGTTTCGATGGCGTAGCTTGCAGTTGAGTTCCACGGGGCAATGGTGGGGACTGAAATGCGCGTATTATTGATCGAAGACGACAGCGCTACGGCCCAGAGCATCGAACTGATGCTCAAGTCGGAGAATTTCAACGTCTATACGACGGATCTTGGCGAAGAGGGCGTCGATCTCGGCAAGCTCTACGATTACGACATCATCCTTCTGGATCTCAATCTGCCCGACATGTCTGGCTATGAGGTTCTGCGCACGCTCCGCGTCGCGAAGGTGAAGACCCCGATTTTGATTCTGTCCGGCCTTGCGGGCATCGAAGACAAGGTCAAGGGACTGGGTTTTGGCGCCGACGACTATCTGACCAAGCCCTTCCACAAGGATGAACTCGTCGCCCGCATTCATGCGATCGTGCGTCGCTCGAAGGGCCATGCCCAGTCCGTCATCGCCACCGGCGATCTCGTCGTCAATCTTGACCAGAAGACGGTTGAGGTCAGCGGCATGCGCGTGCATCTGACGGGCAAGGAATATCAGATGCTCGAGCTGCTCTCGCTGCGCAAGGGCACGACGCTGACCAAGGAGATGTTCCTCAATCATCTCTATGGCGGCATGGACGAGCCGGAATTGAAGATCATCGACGTCTTCATCTGCAAACTGCGCAAGAAGCTGGCGAACGCCAGTCAGGGCCGCAACTACATCGAGACCGTTTGGGGCCGCGGTTATGTTCTGCGTGAACCAAGCGACGCCGACGAGCGGATCCTCGCCTGAGGAACTTCGCCTCTCCCGTCAAGAACCCCGCTTCGAGCGGGGTTTTTTTATGCTCGCATCAGGAGCATTTTGTTTTGACTCGTCTTTCACGCCGCTCAAAACAAAAAGCCGCCGTGGTTGCGGCGGCTTTCGATTTGGCTTCGCGCGTTGCTATTCGGCGGCTTGCGCCGCGAAGGCGGCGGTGGATCTCGCGGAGATCACGATGAGCTCCTGCGTCACATCCACATTCACATCCATGGCGCATTCGCGGGCGATGAGGCCGGCGTAGAAGGCCTGAATGCCGTGGGCGTCCACATGGCCGGTCTTTGGCTCGCCCGCGAGCAGGTTGGGAACGGAGTCGGCGAGGCGCAGATGCGAGCCCTTCGTCGTGACGGATACATCGGTGTAGCCATCTGAATCCGAGATATTGACCGTGATGACGCCGCCGCGCGGGATCGTCGCTGACGCGATCATGCAAAGATTGAGGACAAGCTTCACCTTGTTCTTTGGCATCAGCACCCGCGGTGCGTTCCACTCAAGCTTGGTGCGTTCGTCGACAAAGAGATTGCGCGCCACGTTCTCCGCATCGCCCGTGTCTATGGAGGCGCCAGCCGAGCCGGCGGCGCCGAAAGCCAGGCGGCAGTATTGCAGGCGCGCCGAGGCCGTATGCGCGCTTTTCCTGATGAGTTCGAAAGCGAAATTCCGCATTTCCGGGTCTTTTTCGTCCTCGAGGACTTCAAGCCCGTTCACGATCGCCCCGACCGGGCTGATGACGTCGTGGCAGACTCGCGAACACAGCAGGGCCGCAAGGTCCATGGCGTCTAGTGCGAAAATCGACATGTTCATCATCCGTATGAAGGGCGTTCGGCGCCCTGGTTTAGTGACAAAACGATCTCGTCCGGCGAAAGGCCGGAGTTGAAGACACACGAACGCCACTGAAACATACGCGGGTGGGAGGGTGGCCTGTGGAAGCCGATTCAAATCACCGCCCGTTAAAAAATAATTAACTGCTTGATTCGCGCTTGGAAAGCGTTTTTCAGCCACGCAAGCCCTTTCTTGGTTTTTTTTGTGCATAATCCTGGGGCCTCCCGGTTCCTCGGCATTGCCAAAGGTTGGACGCCCATGCTGATTGAATCCAACGACATGCGATGCGCCCTCAAAGCTCTCCAAAAGGACTGAGCGCCATGACCCCTGGCGATGATTTGAATGCTGTGGCGCGGGAATTTGCGCGCATGGCGTTGGCCGCAAGCGCGCCCGTTTTGCGTCATTACGAGCAAGGCGCACAGGCGCGCCTGAAGCTGGACCAGAGCCCGGTCACCGCAGCGGACGAAGAGGCGGAGGCCATGATCATGGAGGCGCTGGCGCGCACCTTTCCGGGCGTGCCGGTGGTGGCCGAGGAAGCCTGCGCCCGCGACGGGGTTCCTCGCCGCGCCTTCTCGGAGGCCATTTTCGTCGATCCGCTGGACGGCACGCGGGAATTTCTCGCCCATAATGGCGAATTCACCATCAATATCGGCATGGTGCGTAATGGGATCCCGGTGGCGGGGGCGGTTTATGCGCCTGCTTTCGGTCGTCTCTGGTGGGCCGGCGCCGAGGCCTTTGGCGCCCATCTCGCCCCGGATCAGCCCTTGCCGCCGCCTGATGTCCGCCATCCCCTGCGCACGCGGTCCCCCGCTGCGCCGCTCACGGTGCTGGAAAGCCGCTCCCATCAGACCCCGCAGGTCAAGGCTGCGCTGGCGCGTCTGGCGCCGGTCATCGCAAGGCCCATGGGCTCTTCGATCAAGTTTTGCCTGATCGCCAGCGGCGAAGCCGATGTCTGTCTGCGTTTCGGCCCCACCATGGAATGGGATACGGCGGCCGGGGACGCCGTCTTGCGGGCGGCCGGGGGGCTCACCGTGACGACCGATGGGGCGCCGCTCACTTATGGAAAGGTCGAGGAAGGCTTTCGCAATCGCGGCTTCATCGCCTGGGGAGATCCCGCCGCCATGCGCGATCTGTCGGATTTCGCTGCTGGTTGAGCCTCTTTGGAAAGCATCCGTTAACCAAAACCCGCCAGAGTGACTCCAAGTCTGCGCCTGCCTAAGGCCGCCTGATCACAGGCGTACCTGCACAGGTCTTGGTTCCGTCATGTTTCAGGCTCAGCAATCGATCGCGCCACTCGGGCGCTTCGGATAGGAAACGAAAATGACACATCTCTCGCGCAGGCAACTTGTCGCCGGTCTGGGCGCGGCCTCCCTCGGCGGCCTGTCCGCCCCTGCGGAAGCACAGTCTGGCCGCCCCAAGAAATTCGAGACACGCGAACTCGTCGAGAGCGGCCACCAATTCTTTGGAACGATTTCGCGGGGCCTCGCTCAGGCTGTGGAGGCGGCGGGCCGCCGCTGGGGCCAGCCGAACGCCTATATCCTCGGGCAGGAGGCTTCCGGCGCCTTTTTCGCTGGCCTGCGGTTTGGCGAAGGCACCATGTACACCCGTAACGTCGGCGACCGCCCCATGTATTGGCAGGGCCCATCGCTGGGCTTCGACGCCGGGGCCGATGGCGACCGCACCATGATGCTCGTTTATAATTTGCCGTCGACGGACGCCATTTATCGTCGTTTCGGCGGTCTTGATGGTTCGGCCTATCTGGTCGGCGGATTTGGTTTCACCGCTTTGGGCGCGGATGACATCATCGTCGTTCCGATCCGATCCGGCGTCGGGGCCCGTCTTGGCGTGAATCTGGGCTATCTGAAGTTCACTCCTTCTTCGACCTGGAACCCTTTCTGAGGGAAAACATTATCCGCGTTGCGGCTGTTGCGCTGGCGTGGCCGTGACGCGGGCCTGTTTTGATTTCCCAGGACGGGCCTGTCATCGTTCGAAGATGGACATGCGGTTGTCGCCTTGATCGAACAAGCCATGATATTCGCGCTGGGGTTCCTGGTTTCCGGACTCCTCGCCCTCCTGGTTCTGCCGGCCTTCTGGCGGCGGGCCATGCGCTTGTCGACGCGTCGCCTCGAAATGCTCATGCCGGTCTCCATGACCGAAGCGGTCGCCGAGCGCGACCAGTTGCGCGCCCAGGCCGCCGTGGAGCAGAGACGCCTCGAGCGCAAAATCGATGCGATGACGCAGGATCGCGCTCAGCACATGAGCGAGATCGGACGCCGCGCCGGGATCATTGCAGACCTTGAATATGACGTGGCGGTCCTCGAAGAGGCATTGCGTGCGAAAGAAGCGGACCTGCGCCAGGCCTGGGCTGAACGTGGCGCAGCGCAAATCGATATGCACGACATGACGGCGCGCCTGCGCATCATCGATGTCGAATTCGACGCTCTCGTCGCCACCGAGCAGCAACTTCGGTACAACTTCGACGAACAACGCCTCGAAAAGGCCGCCCTTGAGACGAGGGTTGAGAGTTTTCGATTGCAGGATCAGGATCTCCGTCAGCGTTTGAAAGCTGTGTTGCTTGACCGCGAGGAGCAGATCGAACTGGCGCAGCGCCTGGCCGATGAGCGTGATCACCTTCGCAAGGAGTTGCAGACGGCGGCTGCGTGGCGCGAGCAGTTGACCGCCGTTATCGCGGAACATCTCGTACGCATTGAGCAGCTTGAACAAGCCGAGCGCCTTGAAAGGCGCGGACGGTTGCGCGCCGAGAAGGAACTGGACATCGCCAATAAATTGCTCGCCGCCGCTGAGGCCGCCATGACCATGCGCGCGCCAGTCCAGCATGCGGCCGTGCAGACGGCTTGGGAGGCGCAGGCTTCAAACCAGACCGTTCAAGCTCATGCGTCATCCCAGGGCTCAGCGCCTCCATCCAACGGCCACGAGGCGGCCATCGCCGCCCTGCCTGCGGTCAGTGAGTTGGCGCCGCAAATGGAAGACATGCAATCCATGCAGGTCGCGCCTCCCGTGGACGGGATCCTCGAAGGGCTTCATGATCCCCGTCCGGCGCCCGATCGCCATGTCGCCGCGAGCTGAGACGACGCCACTCAGCGCTTGTGCATAATCATTGGCATGCCGCCGCTTGGGCGCAGCGTGATCCGCATGACGGGCTCCACCCGATGTCCCGGCGCGAGGTCAAGGCGGGCCATCTTCACGATGCTCGCCAGCAAAATCACCGCCTCCTGCAGGGCGAAGCCCATGCCGATGCAGACCCTCGGCCCCGCGCCGAAGGGAAGATAGGCGAACCGGTCGATTTTCTCCCGTTGCCCCGGCATGAACCGCGTCGGATCGAAATAATCGGGCTTGTCCCAGAGCTTGCGGTGGCGATGCAGAACCCATGGGGAGACCACCACCGTCGCTCCCGCGCGAACGCGGCGCCCCGCAAGCTCATCGGGTCCGATGGCCTCGCGACTCAGGGAGGCGGCGGGCGGATAAAGCCGAAGCGCTTCCTCGAAGGTGGCGCGGGTGCGGATGAGCCGGGGCAGGGCGGCCTCGTTGACCCCATCCTTCAGCGCCTCATCCACCTCCTGCTCGACCAGCGCCCGCCATTGCGGATGCAGGGCCAGCAGGTAGAGCGACCAGGTCAGGCCATTGGCCGTGGTCTCATGACCCGCGCCAATGAAGGTGAGCACATTGGCGCGCACGGAGGCCTCATCGAGGCCCGCGCTTGTCTGGGGATCGCGGGCGGCGAGGAGCCGGGTCAGGAGATCCCGGTGCGGCTCGCCCTGCGGCTGCGCCTCCAGCCAGCGCCGCCGCGCCGCGATGATGTCATCGACCGCTGACGCGAAAAAACGCAAGGAGGCGTCGGGCCTGCTTTTGCCGATGCGCGGCAACCAGTCCGGCGCGCCGATGATGTCGAGGGGATGCATGCGGCCAATGGCCTCGAAATAGGTCCCCATGGCCTGAGCGAAGATGGCGGGGTCGCGCGCCAATCCCTGCGGGAAGATGGTGCGCTCCAGCACATCCAGGGTCACGCGAGACATTTCATTGGCGATATCAAGGCGTCGTCCCTCCCGCAGCGGCGTCCAGCGCGCTTCAAGCCAGGCGGCTGATTGGGCCATGGCGGGCAGGAATTCCCCCACCGCGCGGGGTGTGAAGAGCGGCGCCAGCGCCCGGCGTTGCATGCGCCAGTCCTCCCCCTCTGCGGTGAAGACCCCGTCGCCGAGACCCGGACGCAGGATGCGCAGCTGAAGCGCGTCTTTTCGGTAGTTGGTGACGTTGTCCACAAGCACATGGCGGATGGCCGAGGGGTCGCTGACCACGGTCACAGACCCCAGCAGGCTCTCGCTTTGCACCACGCTTTCCTCTCAAAGCTGCGGCGGGTCCAGGTGGTCAGAGGATTGCGCCAGAGGCCCAGCAACAGCCCCAATTGGCCCTGCGGCGTCTCGCGCGGACGCGGCGCGGCAGGCCGCGGCGCACCCTGACGCGTCTGCGACCTCTTGGCTTTCGCCAGACCTGATGAAGCGATCAATTCTGTCATTTGGCCCTCGACTGCAAGATGGGATGTCCGAGCCTGTGCGCCAAGATGGGCCTCGCCAACGAATTCTTGACCTTGGCGCCCCTGACGCCCTTGCGCCGGAGGGGACCCGCCGCTATACGAACGCGTCCGCGCTTCGCGCGCAGCCGCTCCGTTCGTCTATCGGTTCAGGACAGCCGCCTCTCACGCGGCAAAGGCGGGTTCGATTCCCGCACGGAGCGCCAACCATCTCAAAGGTTGTTCGCCTGTTTGCTTTTTGGCGGACATATTGAGCAATCCGGCCTGATCGCCTGCTCATATCCCCCTTTCTTCGGCGTCATGCCCCTTCCAGGGTAGTCTGCCTGCTATCTGGAGGGTCCGGATTTGCCCATCCACCTGTTCGGCAGGCGGGCTAATGCTTCCGGCAGGCCGGCCAGGATGCGTTGGAAAAAAAGCCTCTGGTCGGCGATGGCCTCCGGGCTGGGGTGATCAAACAACGCCTCATTGATCATCTGAAGATTAGGGCCAATGGAGGCCAACAGGTCCGCTCCGGCGGTCGTCACGCTCAATTCGACTGCGCGACTGTCCTGTTCGCTGGCCTGTTTCTCGAGCAATCCCTTGGCTACAAGGGTGTTCACCTCGGTGGTGATGTGAGTGGCGGCGACATGTAAATGGTCAGCGACCTGGCGCACATTCACCGCCCCGTGCGGGGCGAGACGCCCCACCGACAGCAAAATGCCAAGCTCCGTCCCTCCCAGCCCGATGCGGCGCGCGATCGCCCGGCGCAGGGACTGCATGCCCGCAGACATGGCGAAAAGATCCGCAATAAAGTCGCGGAATTCGGCGTCCTGCTCGAAAATTGACTTGTCCATGCCCGCCCTGCGCTTCACGTCCCATCCCAACAAGGCCCGGCCCTGAGCATCGTTGACAGTACCTACACAACATAGCTAATCTTTGTCTAGATTCATTCTGGAGGTCATGATGCTCCGAACAGGCAAAGATTATCTCGCTTCTCTGCGCGACGGCCGCCGCATCCGGCTCGGTAAGGAGCTGGTGAGCGATGTTACCATGCATCCTGCGTTCCGGAACACTGCTCAGTCCTTTGCGCGCATCTATGATCTCAAGCGCAGTCCTGAAAATATTGAAGCCATGTCCTATGAGGAGAACGGCGAAACCTATTCCGCCTGGTTTCAGGCGCCGCGCTCAAAGGAGGACCTGCGTCATCGCGCCGAAGCTCATCGACGAGTGGCGCAATGGAGTTGCGGCCTCATGGGCCGTTCCATGGACCATGTGCCTTCCTTTATCGTCGGCATGAGCATGAAGCCCGAGCTCTTCGACGCGAACCGCGTCGGCTTCGGCCAGCATGTCATCAATTATCTCGATTACCTGCGCAAGGGCGATCTCTTCGCCTGCTATCTGGTGCTCACCCCGCAGACATCGCGCGGCGTCGCGGGTCCCACCAAGGCGAATTTCCGCATCGTGGGCGAATATGATGGCGGCATTATCGTCTCCGGCCAGAAAATGCTTGGCACGTCAGCCGTCTTTTCGGATGAAGCGTGGATTGGCAGCATGATCCCGCTGGGGCCCGATCAGGTGGAGGAGGCGGTGACCTTCGCCGTGCCGATCAATGCGCTCGGCGTCGAACTTTGGGTGCGCAAGTCTTTCGAGATGAATGCGACAAGTCGCGTCGACAATTATTTTTCGTCACAGTTTGACGAGAGCGACGCGGTGATGATCTTCAACGATGTGAAGATCCCCTGGGATCGGGTCTTCTGCTATCGCGATGTGCCGCTCATGCGCGATATGTATTTCAAGACGCCCGGCCATGTGCTTGGCAATCACCAGTCGAACTGGCGCTTCTCCGAGAAACTGAAGCTGATCAACGGAATCGCCCATCAGGCTGCGGAATATGGACATCTGCTCGGCGTTCCGGCGATTCAGCAGACTCTAGGGCGGCTTGCGGCTGGCGAGGCCACGCTGCTGGGCTTGCTGGCGGCGCAAATCGAACAGTGCCAGGAACTCCCGACCGGCCATGTTCATGTGAACAGCCGCTATCTCTACGCAGCCCTGCAATGGTGCGCGCATAACTACCACCAGATCGCCGAAGAGGTTCGTTTGTTGCTGGGCGCGGGCCCTTTCATGATGCCTGCGGACGACTCCATCCTTGAGGATGGCGAGGCCCATGACACATTCGAGGAGAACTGGAAGCTCCCCACCGTCACCGCAAGCGAGCGTTACCGCTTCGTGCGCATGGCCTGGGATCTGCTCGCCTCCGATTTCGCCGGGCGTCATCAGCAATATGAGCGCTTCTATGGCGGGCCGCCCCATATCATGGACCTCTACAGCTTCTGGCACGCGCCTTGGTCGGACCGCCGAGACGCCGTGCGCAATATCCTGGATGATATGGTCCACGAACCGCACCGGCTCGCAGCCGAGTAGGGATGGCGCAGCTCGCGCCCTCCGCATGGCTTGCGGAAAATGCTTGGACAGGTATTGTTTTGCGATGAAGCATGAAACGCCCTGACGGGCGCAAAGGGAGATCGTAATGGTCACATTGTTTCATTCGCCGGGCACATGCAGCCTTGGCATTCATGTTTTGCTGGAAGAAATCGGTGCGCCCTATGATCTGGCGCTGATTGATGTGACGAAGGGCAAGCAGCATCAGCCCGAATATCTCGCCGTCAATCCAAAGGCGAAAGTGCCGGCTCTGCGGCGTGCGGATGGTTCTTTGTTGACTGAGTGGCCCGCCATCGCCACTTGGCTCGCCCTGGCGAACCCCGACAAGAAGCTTCTGCCCACCGACGTCGAGGGCATGGTGCGGACGCTGGAGGCGGTGGATTACATCATTGCTACGGTCCACATGCATGGGTTCACACGGCTGTTTTTGCCGATCCATTTCTCTCCCAATGAAGCGGATCATCCCGCCATCCGCGAAAAGGGGCGTTTGATCTTCGAGAAAGGCCTCGCCCATTTCAATGCGCAACTGGAGGGTCGCGATTATCTGGGCGGAGAAAGCCCGAGCATCGCGGACGCCGCGCTCTTCTACATCACCTTCTGGAAGGTCACCCGGCTGAAGCAGGAACCACCGCCCAATGTCGCCGCCCACTATGCGCGGATGTGTCAGCGGCCCGCCGTGGCGCGCGCTTTGCAAATGGAAGGCTTCGCGTGAAGCAAAACCCGTCGCACCCACGCGGCGGGTTTTTTCGTTAAAGGGGCGGCTGTTCGCCAATCACATAGGTTGCTGCGTCGATGGCGAGGCCATCGTTTCAAAGATGAGGGGATCACCTGATGAGCGAAGTTTCAAAGCCGAACTCCAGTCGTCGCCATGTGCTGCAAGGCATGGTCGCTGTTGCGGGCGCCGTCGCCATGCCCTCCGTGCTTCGCGCGCAGGCGCCGATCATCATGAAAATGGGCACGCCGACCATCAACGATAGCCAGCACGAGTGGCTCAAGATGTTCGGCGCGATGGTGGAAGCTGGTAGCAAGGGCGCGATCAAGGGCGAGATTTATCCCGCAAGCCAGCTTGGCGCAGCGCCCCGCATGATTGAAGGCGCGCAGTTGGGGTCGATCCAGCTGATCTGCATGCCTCCTGAATTCATGAGCGGCGTGGATACGCGATACGAAGTTCTCGGCGCTCCCGGATTGTTCAGAGACGTCGCCCATGGTCAAAGGTGCTTGCAGGCCCCAGCCTTTAACAAGGCGTTTCTTTCGATAGGCGAGAGCAAGGGCCTGCGGGGCGTGGGTCTCTTCGCCAATGCTGACATGATCATCAATTGCCGCACGAAACTGGGCAGCGTCGCTGAGGTGGCCGGCAAGAAAGTGCGCGTTCTGGGTTCTGCGATGCAGATCGAGCAGGTCAAGCGCTTGAAGGGCACTGGCATTCCCATGGCGCTCGGCGAGGTGCTGCCTGCCCTTCAACAGGGCACGATTGACGGCATTCTCGGCAGTCTGCCTGTCATTACGGCCATGCGTTATTATGACACCGCTAAATATGTTCTTGAAACCGGACACGCGACGATCACCGTCATGTCGCTCGTCAGCAAGGTTTGGTACGACAAGCTGCCGAAGGAGTTCCAGGCCCTGATCGATGAGGCGGGCGTCAAGGCCACCGCCGATATCTTCCCATGGATCGTCGATTTCAACGATAAACAACGCAAGATATGGCTGGAGAATGGCGGCGACATCGTCACTCTGTCCAAGGCTGATCAGGACGCGATCATGAAGCTGATGCTCCCCATCGGAGCCGAGGTTTCAGCGCGAAAGCCAGCCGAGAAAGAGCTTTTTGATCTTCTGCTCAAGACGGCGGAGACGACGGCTTGATGGACACGAGCGCTTAGCCCGCAGCGCTTACAAGTCTCGTGCAGGCGGGCGACGCCTTGTCCAACGCCTGCACCTTCATAGTCACTGCCTGCGTCACATCGCGCCCATCATCTGACGCAAGATCCTCATGCCGCCTTGGCGCGGTTGGCCGGCGCGCTGATCGCTGAAGGGGTTCTCATCAAAAGGCGAGTTACCTGGTCGGGGCTGGATGCAAGTCGCATGACCGCCCGGCCTTCGCCACCTGTCCCGGCGTCTCGTGGCCAATAAGCCCAGGCAAACGTCTGGACAGGCTCACGAGCAGAGACAGATTCGTGCCCGTGGATACCCCCATCTCCTCGAACATATGCACGGTGTCTTCAGTGCAGATGTTGCCAGTGGCGCCGGGCGCGAAGGGGCAGCCGCCAATGCCGCCGAGAGCGGCGTCAAAACGCCGGGCGCCGGCCTTGTAGGCGGCGAGCGCATTCGCCAGTCCCACGCCGCGCGTATTGTGAAAATGCAGGCCGAGGGGGGTGGCGGGACTGAGAGCCAGCGCGGCGTCGACCAGGCGTTCCACTTGCGCAGGGTTGCCCATGCCAGTCGTATCCGCCAGCGCCATGCCGCTCGCGCCCATCGCGAGGCAACGCCTGTAAAAATCAAGCACGCGCCGCGCCTCCACAGGTCCCTCGAAAGGGCACCCGAAAGATGTGGCGATCGTGACGGCCACTGGTTTGCCATGCGCGCGCGCCAACCCGAAAATCCCCTCGAATGCGCGCAAGGACTCTGTGCTGGTCATGCGCACATTCGCAAGGTTATGGCTGTCGCTGGCGGAAAACACGAGGTTGAGTTCATCCGCCCCCGCCTCCAGCGCAGCAAGAGCGCCGCGCAGATTGGGAACCAGCGCCGAATAGATCACGCCCGGCGCACGCCGTATCCCCGCCATCACCTGCGCCGCATCGCGCAAGGCGGGGACGGCTTTGGGAGAGACGAAGGCGGTCGCCTCGATCTTGGCGACGCCTGTTTCGGATAATGCGTCGATCAGCGCGATCTTGTCGGCTGTCTCCACGAAAACAGCCTCGTTCTGGAACCCGTCGCGGGCCACCACCTCGCAAATGTGAACCCTGTCTTGCCTCGTTTCCTGCATCAGCCCACCGCCTTCGATGCGCGCAATGCGTCCACCGTCTCTTGTCCATAGCCGATGCCGCCAAGAATTTCATCCGTATGGGCGCCCAATCCAGGCCCCAACCAGCGCCGCTCTCCTGGCGTCTTCGACAGGCGGGGAAAAATACCCGGCATCTTGATCGCCGTTCCATCGGGCAGGGTTTCCGTGACGATCATCTCCCGGGCCTTGAATTGCTCGTCCTCCACCAGATCGACGACCGAATAGATCGGGCTGCAGGGCACCTCCGCCGCCTCCAATTGCGCAAGGATCTGTTTCATCGGCAAGGCGCTGGTCCATGCCCCGATCGCCCCGTCAATCATGGTCGCTTGCAGCACCCTGCCTTCATTGCGCTCAAGCGCCGGATCGCTCGCCAGATCAGGCCGCCCTATGGCGATCATGAGACGTCTGAAAATGGAATCGCTATTGCCCGCCACGACGACGAAACGGCCATCCTTTGTGGGATAGGTGTTGGAAGGGCAAATGCCGGGGAGGGATCCGCCGCTTCTCTCACGCACAAAACCAAACAGGTCATATTCGGGCACCAGTGATTCCATCATGTTGAAGACGCTTTCGCAGAGCGACACATCGACAACCTGTCCCATACCCCCATTGGTCTTCACATTCATAACGCTCATCAGGGCGCCAAAGACCGCATGCAGGGAGGCGATGGAGTCGCCAATGCTGACGCCCATGCGCGAGGGCGGCGCGGATGGCTCGCCGGTTGAATAACGCAAGCCCCCCATGGCTTCCCCAATGGCGCCAAAGCCAGGCTTTTGGGCGGAGGGCCCCGTCTGTCCATAGCCCGATATGCGGACCATGGTGAGCTTGGGGTTGATCTGCGAAAGCGCCTCCCAGCCGATGCCCCACCGCTCCAGCGTGCCCGGGCGAAAGTTCTCGATCACAACATCCACCTCTGCTGCGAGCTTGCGCACGATCTCCTGTCCCGCGCTCTGGCGCAGATCGATGGCGATGGATCGCTTGTTGCGCGATTGCAGGTACCACCAGACGGACACGCCCTTGTGCAGCTTGCGCCATGAGCGAAGCGGGTCCCCTCCGCCAGGAGGCTCCACCTTGATCACATCGGCGCCAAATTCGGCCAGCAGGCGCGCGGCGAAGGGCGCGGCGATCAATGTGCCCAGTTCAAGCACGCGAAGATTGCTCAGAGGACCACTCACGCCTGCACTCCTGCGGTGATAATTCGGCAAACGGCGAGGTTTCCAGACCGACGAAGGATAGCCACGGAAGAGCGCAGAAAGTTGCCAAAATGGGGATTGTGTTTTGCAATTTTTGCAATTTTTTTGCTGAAAAACTGCAAATTTTAGTCATTTTTGCCGTATTAATAAAAGCTCGGCATAGGGCTCGATTCGCTCCGTCCCAAACGGTTGCTCTATGAAGCAACGGTTTCGGCGCCCAAACAGGCTTCAGTGGGTGTACGGTTCCGTCAACAACTCACGAATGCGTCGAGACACGCGCGCTCATGGCGGCGAAAGCGGGTCGCCCCTGTGAGGGCGTTTCAACCTGATCGGACGCTGCTCCAACTTGCCTCAGACAAGCGGCAGGCGATGGCTATACTTGACTTGACCCAGCGCGAAGCTCGACTCGATAGAGCTGACGCCTTCAAGACGAGTGAGTTTTTGTTTGAGGAACAGCTCATAGGCGCCCAGATCAGACACCACGATGCGTAGAAGATAATCGCGATGTCCGGTCATGAGGTAGCACTCCATCACCTCAGGCCAGCGGGCAACCGCAGCTGCAAAGCGGTCAAGTTCTTCTTCGCGTTGGCGCTCCAGCTTGACCGATGCGAAGACGCTGATGGGCAGGGAAACGGCGACCTGATCGACGATGGCCACATAGCCGCGAATGATTCCCTGCTCCTCAAGTGCCTGCACCCGGCGCAAACAAGGCGAGGTTGTCAGCCCCACCTTTGCGGCGAGATCCTGAATGGTCATGCGCCCGTCCCCCTGA
The DNA here is from genome assembly GCA_947456505.1 of Beijerinckiaceae bacterium. Classification (GTDB taxonomy): domain Bacteria; phylum Pseudomonadota; class Alphaproteobacteria; order Rhizobiales; family Beijerinckiaceae; genus Terripilifer. Next base: position 14,467 of record CANGTC010000012.1, on the reverse strand, counting down.
AGGGCGTCCAGGATGCGCAGGTCGATCACATCGAGCTGAGGTTTGGCCATTTTACGCCCTTGTCGCGCTGTCGATAAATCTCCGAAATTGAGCGCGCTGAGAATAGAGCTACATTGAAATGCGCGATCCCCGACGCAGGTCTGCGCTGGTCAGGGATTGCCTGCGTTCGCGGCCTTGATCGCCTCCATCAGCAATCCACCTTCGGCGGCGATGCGTTTGGAGAACTCCTCAGGCGTTCCGCCAACGGGGGTGATGCCCAATTCGTTCAGGGTTTTCACGACCCCCGGATCCCTGGCCGCCTCGCGCGCGGCCACCGCCAGCTTGTTGAATATCTCCGGGGAAATCTTCGCCGGGGCCATCAGGCCGTTCCATGTCGTCATGGTGAAACCCGGAAAGATTTCGCCGAGGGTTTGAACATCAGGGAATTGCCGCATGCGCTCTTCCGACGACACCGCCAGAATCCGGAGCTTCGGATCGGAGGCGAAATTCATCAATTCGGACGCATTGCCGAAATAGACGTCGACGTGCCCGCCAACAAGATCAGTCACTGCTGGGGCGCCGCCACGGTAAGGCACGTGAATGACCTTGGCCTTGGCGCGGTCAAACATGAGCGCAGGCACGAGATGGGAAATGGAATTGGAGCCGCCGGACGCATAGGTCAGGGGTTCCGGTTTATTTCGCGTGAACTCGAGGAATTCCGGCAGCGTCTTCGCGGGCACCCTGTTGACATTCACGCCAAGAACGAAGGGGCCCTCGCCGAAGATGGAAATATAGCTGAGGTCAGTCTTCGGATCGTAACTCACCTTGTCCGTGATGGGCAGCACTGAAATCTGTTGTACAGCGCCAAACATCAAGGTGTAGCCATCGGGGGCCGCCCGGGCGACTGCCGCTGTACCAATCGCTCCCGAAGCGCCTACCCGATTTTCAACGATGAAATTTTGCCCGAACTTTTCCGCCAGCTTGTTGGCCAACAAGCGCGCCATCGTGTCCGTGTTGCCGCCAGGAGCGAAGGGCACGATGATGACCACCGGGCGGCTCGGCCAAGCCTGAGCTTGCGCCCGATCAGGCGAGGCAGTGGACACAATGGCGCCAAGCGCCAGGGCCAGCGCACCAGACAAGCAACGCGTCATCAGATCCATGCGACCCCGGACGCTTCCCAAAATCTTCGCAAGCATGCCGACACCTCTTCCCCAGTTCGTGACCTGACTGACATAGCGACCCGACGCCCGGACCTCATTCAGAAGCCTCAGACGATCTCTTCGGATTTTTCCCACATGGATATCAACGAGGCGCGCTTGACGAATTCGAGATGCTTGGCCGCATCTGAAACCGTGACGCGCAGATCATTGAGACGCGATCTGCGCACCTCGGCGTCTTTTTCTTCGAGCAACCGCTTGTTGGCGATGGACTGCGCCTGCACATATTCAATGGCCGTCAGGCGGCGTTGGCGATCATAGCGATCCAGCAAGGCGTCAGGATCTGCGCCTTTCTCGATCTCGATGATCTTGCGCGCCAGATTGATCCCATCCTGGAAGCCGCTGTTCATGCCCATGCCGCCGATGGGATTGTTCACATGCGCGGAATCGCCAGCAAGCGCTATGCGGCCTGAGCGGAAACACCCCGCGACCCGTTGATGCACATTGTACATATTGCGATGAACGATCGGATAGGGTCCCGCATTCAAGCATTCGCTAAATCTGGCGTTGATCCACGCGTCGCTCATCACCTCTTCGTCCGTCTCTTCGGTCTTGGCCGGGAATACGCAACGCCACAAGCCCTTCCCATCTTCACCCGGCACCTGCATCAAGGACACCCAACGGTCGGGGTGCGAGCAATAATTCCTCATGCGAAAGCCATGGATCTCACCAAGATTGACGGGCGTTGAGACGATGTTGAACCGTTCCGGCCAGGTAAATCCTTCAAAGCTGGTTCCGGTATTCTTGCGCACGATGCTGCGCCCGCCATCGCAACCAATCAGATAGTCGCCCCGATGGGTCTCCAGATCGCCGGAGGCATGGCGCACCTTGATCTCAGCATAGTCGGCGGTTTGATCCACCGAAACCACTTCAACCGGCCTGTGAAGCTTAAAATTGTCGAACTTCTCCGCAGCATGAAGCGCCGTGTAAACCGTTTTTTGCTGTTCAAGCTGGATCACATAGGGGTGATTGGAAATTTCGGACAGTCGCCCATAATCGAACTCAGCGACGATTTCATTGGCGACCCGATCACGCCATTGGAAGAATCGCGATTTGAATCCCTGTTCAACCAATGATTGCGTGATCTCAAGCTCCTCGAAAAGATCCAGCGTCGAGGGCTGCAGTGTGGCCGCGCGATGATCCTCGGGGGGGCTTGGCGCAGCGTCGAACAAAGTCACGGAGATCCCATGTCTGGCGAGATAAAGACCTGTGATGACGCCAACAGGGCCACCACCAGCAATCAATACCTTCAACTTGCTCATATGATCCTCGATTTTGGATGATTGCGCTCTGTCATTTGCAAAACGCTTCAGACGAAAAGCTAACATTGCCGGGAGGCAGGACACAAGCGTGCAAATCGCTCTCTCGCCTGGACGGCTGAGCCATGGAAAGGCTTCAGGAATGCGCGCCATCTAGCGCTTTCGAATGATGCAGCAGAGCGTTCCCCCGCCGGGCGGCGCCTGATGGATGGGATCGAAAGTGCTCAGGATGCGCGTGGTGTGAAGCGTGGCGCCAAGAACGCCAGAAAGCGCGGCGCGCACGTGCTTTTCTGGCGGCAAGACGCTTGAACAAATCGTCGTGGGAGCCCCATTGACGGCTCCCTCTGCGGCGACGCCATATTTCGCCACGGTTGCGACCAGCCGGTCCGTTTCCAGTTCGCCATCCAAGTCGATCTGCAAGCCCGCCTGAGTCATCATGCGGCGAATCGAGCGGGTATCCAGCAGATCCTGAGCCACCGTATTGACGGCGAAGAGGTCGCCGCCTGCGGCGCTGGAATTGCCGATGAGAATGATCTCAATCTGCCGTATCGCTGGGCCGGTGAAGGTCTGCACGCGTGGCGTGTAAAGTGCTGCGTCGGTGAGGATCCGTTCAGCCGTCACAGCGGCTGGATCAATCTCGCCCAAAGCGACGCCAGCGCCCAGGGCGGCGGCCGCGCGTCCCCGCCGCGAGCGAAGAGCCGCCTGACCACTTGAGGCCATGGGAACATTCACGATGACGAGCTGGATCTCCCCCCTATCCATCCCGCTGTCCTCAATGGCGGCCGTGACCATGGACGCCAGATCATGGGCGAAGGACACATCGCCGATGGTTGGCTCTGCAGGCGGGGCCTCCAGCCTGATCCCAAAGGCTAACCTGGGTTCTCCGGTGACAGGCCCGTCATGCTCCTCGTCAAGGAGAGCGAAGCCACATGGCGTCGAAGCGCCCTCCGCTCCCACAACTGTTATAAACGCGGAACGCTCTGTGAGCGAAAATCTCTGCAACAGGCCTTCCACAGCCGCCCTGGCCTTTTCGCGGGAGCCATCCTCATATTCACCGGCTACGCGCAGCAAGAGGGCAAGCTTGCGGACGCGGCCGGGCTCCAGAGACTGCAAATGAGCCGACAGGACCGATAGATCGTCCGGCCCGCTCATATCAAAGGAAACAACAGTGACGGACATGCGGCGGCATCCTGCTCCAGACCATGAGGGCGCCGCAAGACTAGATCGTTCTCCTGCGTATTAGCAAGCAGTTTCCAATCATAAAAATATAGGTTGGTTTTAGTATCTGCAATGCATTTTCGTTGGGCCGCCGCGGGGCTTGAGACACCCTCATTAATCCGGACCAGCAAACCCGCCACGCCGTGTCCGCGCAGCCTGCATCGTCACGATCCACGGCTTTCATGGATGAACATGCAGGATCGAAAAAGGGTAAGCGGCGTTCACGGCGATCCCTTGAACTTCTGGCTCTCAGCGTCGCCGACACCATCATGACCTGTAAGCGAACAACCTTGGCGACCATGTTCAATCACTCAAGAGAGCGAATAACATGTTCCCTAAGGCGGCTGGCGGCGGGAGAAAGGACATCCGCCTGTAGCAATGCAATTTCAGTGTCCCTCAGATTAGGAAAAGGCTTCCCATCAACGACGCGCAAATCAGAGGGAACCATGCCTTTAGGCAACACTGTCACGCCAAGTCCGGCTTTCACGGCGGCGAGCGACCCTGCAAGCGACCCGCAGGTATAGGCGACCCTCCATTCCCGGCGGGCGCGATCAAGCGCATCAATCGCCCTTTGTCGATAAACGCAAGGCGCTGGCGAAACGACCAGTGGCAGTGGTCCAGTCATCTGGGAGAAGTCGCGGTCTCCCAGCGCCCAAACAAGTGGTTCTCTCCAAACTCTGACGCCGCTCACATCCAGCGATCTTTCCCGCTTGATCAGGGCAAGATCAAAATCTCCGGAACGGAAGCGCGTAAGGAGATTTAATGTCAAATCGCATGTCACTTCCAGCGAGACCGCCGGGTACGCCTGGGCGAATCGAGCCAGAACATCGGGCAGATGGCGGGTTGCGAAGTCTTCCGGCGTTCCAAGACGAACGACGCCGCGCATGTCTGGCTCTTGGGCTCGCGCGATAATTTCATCGTTCAGATCCAGAAGACGCCGCGCAGATTGGAGGAAATTCTCGCCATCGGAGGTTAGTGCGACCACACGCGGCGTTCGAGCCAATAGCCTAAGTCCCAAAGTGTCCTCCAGACGCTGAACCTGGAGCGAAATGGTGGATTGTTGACGGCCAAGCCTGGAAGCTGCGCGTGTGAAATTACCAAGGCTCGCAATGGTGACGAAGGTCCTGACGAGATCGAGGTCGAGATTGGCGAGTCTGCGCGGCATGCTGTTTACCATTGAAAAAATTGATGATTAATATTTTTATTATCAATTTCAAAAACTTTCAACATGGCCTTACTCCCCCCTTTGAGACGGCGCAGTCCACGGAAAATTCCGGTCGCCCACACCGGCGCCAGGCGATAGAGGAGATTTGCATGGGGTTTTTAGATTTGGCCGTCCAAAATTTGATGTCGCCCATGGTGCTTTTCTTCGCCCTTGGCGCAGTGGCGGCCTTCGCTCGATCAGATTTGACGGTGCCAGAGGCGGTCGCGCGCCTTTTGTCGCTCTATTTGCTCATGTCGATTGGCTTCAAGGGCGGGGCTGAAGTCGCGCATAGCGGGCTCACCTCCCAGGTGGTCGGCGCCTTGATCGCGGGGATCTTTTTGTCCGCAGGCATTCCCGTTGTCGCTTACGCTCTTTTGCGATTTGGCACGAAACTGTCGCCCATCGACGCGGCATCGGTTGCAGGACATTATGGATCGATCTCAGCCGTCACATTCGCCGCAATCACCGGCGTCCTGAACCACATGTCCATCGCTTATGAAGGTTATATGGCGGCCGTCGCCGCAGCCATGGAGACGCCCGCGATCTTCACCGCTCTGGCGCTTGCTCAACGCAGCGGAACCACCATGCAAACCACTCGGGGGTTTGGACTGTTGCGCGAAGTCGCGCTGAACGGATCAATCGTCACCCTTCTTGGCTCTTTCCTCATTGGTTCAATTACCGGTCATCGTGGTCTGACCATGTTGAAGCCCTTTCTTGTAGACGTATTCCCGGGATTCCTCTGCCTGTTTCTTCTGGATATGGGCATTATCGCTGGACAAGGCCTGCTGCGGGGATGGCGCTTGCTGTCGACGCCGGTGATCCTGTTCGGCTTTGTCATGCCAATCCTGGGAGCGTCCCTGGCTGGAGGCTTGGCGTTCTTCCTGGGACTTTCGCCCGGTGGAACGGCGATTTTGCTTACGCTTGCTGCGTCCGCATCCTATATAGCGGTGCCAGCCGCCATGAGGATCGCTTTGCCACAAGCAAATCTCTCAATAGCGCTGACGCTTGCCCTTGGCGTGACTTTTCCCTTCAATCTTACCATCGGAATCCCTCTATATATCGCCGCCGCCTCCTTAATCGCAGGGTGAGGCGGTTGCTTTAATCATGTGAGCGTGATCCAGATATCCAGCACCATCTCTTCCGAGGGTAGTCAAACCGCATGTTCGATGGCCCGCGCCGCCCCGACGAGTTTGCGAATTTCCGGCACGCAGGATCCACAATTGGTTCCAGCCTTCACGGCTGCGCCAACAGTTGCCGCGTCATATGCGCCCGCATCGATGGCTTCTTGAATCGCGCCACGGGATACGCCGAAACAAGCGCAAACCATAGGGCCCCGATCCACCAAGCCTCCGGCTTCACGCAGGCTCAAGGCGAAACGTCGGCGAGTGGAGTCGATTGCTTCGGCGGCTAAAAGATCCTTCAAAATCTCCCACACCGGCTCGCCCGAGGGGGCGTATAGGAACAACGCGGCTTCAAGTCGTTCATTCTTGAATGCAGCCGCCCGATAGAGGCCCTGAGGGCCATCGACCAACTCAGCGATTTCGCAATGCGTAAAACGCGCGTTGAACCAGTCCGCCGCCTCCTTTACCGACCAATCGCTCGCGATGCGATAACCAAGCCCGCCCCTGAGCGACACGCGCGCCCACCAACATGAATCGGGGGGAGCGATAGCCGAGCGCGAAACAAACCCGCCTTCACATGCGAAATTTATCGGCGACAGGCGAACAGGCGTAGCCTTTAATTCCGGTTGTCCCGAACCGGCATCGGTCGTCGGATTCACGAGCGCTCCAATGCGCCCGTGGGACGACGTTTCCGCAGACCAGTGAATGGGCGCGAACACGTCGCCCGGCTCCTGGCCTTTCGTCACCTCCACACGCAACACAGAGGCGCCAAAGCCTGACTCGATCTTCGCAAAGCCGCCATCCATAAGCCCCAGCTGACCGGCGTCGTGTGGATTTATCCTGATGAACGGCTCCTGCGCATGGGCGCTGAGGCGCGGGCTGCGGCCCGTGCGAGTCATGGTGTGCCACTGATCGCGCATGCGACCGGTGTTGAGCATCAGAGGAAACTCAGATGACGGCGAAAGCGAAAGCGCAGGCTTTTTCAAATCCACAAAGCGCGCACGCCCATCCGAGGTTTGGAAAGCGCCATCGGAGAAAAGGCGCGCGGCGCCTGTGCGCGCGCCTTCGGGCAGGGGCCACTGGACTGGCTCTAGAGCGTCATAGGCGGCGCCCGTCATCTGCGCCAGTCTGCCAATGTCGAAGCCTCGTGAGCCCTCGTTTTCAAAACAGGAGAGCGCGGCATGTTCGCGGAAAATGTCGGCCGGTCCGGCAAAGGTGAAAGCAGAACCAAAGCCCATGCGCCTGGCGACCTCGCACACAATCCACCAATCCGGACGCGCCTCGCCGGGCAGGGGAAGAAAGGGGCGCTGGCGCGAAATTCGCCGTTCTGAATTGGTGACGGTCCCGTCCTTTTCGCCCCATGCCGCCGCAGGCAGCAGCACATGGGCGCCGGCATTCAGCGTATCATTGGAGAGCAGGACTTCTGAAATGGCGAAAAAGTCGAGCTCCTGAAGCGCCGCGCGCGCATGGTCAGCCTTCGGCAAGGACACCGCAGGATTGGTCGCCATGACCCACAGCGCGCGCACGCGCTTGTCGGCGATTGCGTCAAACATCTGAACAGCTTTGAGCCCCTCGTGCTGCGCCATAAGCGGCGCGTTCCAGAAGCGTTTTACGCGTTCCACCTCTGCGGGCGAAAACCCCATGTGCGCCGCAAGCATATTGGCGAGCCCGCCCGCCTCGCGCCCGCCCATGGCGTTGGGCTGCCCTGTGAGCGAGAAAGGCCCCGCGCCCTTCTCGCCAATGCGCCTGCTCGCCAGATGACAATGTATGATGGCGTCGACCTTGTCTGTCCCCTGCGCAGATTGGTTGACCCCTTGGCTCCAGGCGGTGACCACCCGTTTTGTGCCTACCCAGAGATCACAAAAAGCGGTAATACGCGAGGGATCGATGCGGCAAACAGCCGAGACGGAGGCAAGGTCAGGCGCGATCTCGCGCGCAGTCTGCAAAGCCGCGCCAAAGCCGGATGTGTGCTTTTCAATAAAAGCGCGATCGACGACGCCGCGTGCGACGATCTGTTGTAGCAACCAGGCGAAGAGCACGGTGTCCATGCCCGCCGCAATCGGCAAAAAGAGGTCGGCCTCATCGGCGGAGGTCGTGCGGCGCGGGTCGATGACGATGATTTTTGCACCGCGCTGCGTCCGATTGATCTGCATGCGCTGGAACAGTACGGGATGACACCAGGCGGCGTTGGATCCCACCAGTACGATGAGATCGGCGTGGTCGAGATCTTCATAGCATCCTGGCACAAGATCGCCGCCAAAGGCGCGTTTGTGGCCCGCGACCGAAGACGCCATGCACAGACGAGAATTCGTATCCACGTTCGCCGAGCCTAGAAACCCCTTCATCAGCTTGTTGGCGACATAATAATCTTCCGTGAGCAATTGCCCTGAAAGGTAAAAGGCTAGCGCGTCAGGCCCATGGGCCCGCGCATTTCGCAAAAAGCCCTCAACCATCGCATCCAGCGCGCTGTCCCACGAAACACGTTCATAAGCTCCGCTCGACTTGCGCATCATGGGATGCCGCAATCGTCCTTCAAGCGAAACCGTCTCGCCCAGCGCTGACCCCTTTGAGCATAGACGGCCGAAATTTGCGGGGTGATCGGGATCGCCTGCTATCGAGACGCCGCCGACGCCGTCGGGCGCCGCGAGCACCCCACAGCCGACGCCGCAATAGGGACAGGTCGTGCGGATAGCGTCTTTGGTCGTTGCGCCATCCATGGTGATTCCCTCAGTAGACATCGGCCTGATAGCGGCCTGCTTTTTTCAGAGCGCTGACGAAAGCAATGGCCTCGTCCGTAGGGCGAGCGCCATGGGTGGCGACGATCTCGACAAGCGCAGCCTCCACATCCTTCGCCATGCGTTTTGCGTCGCCGCACACATAAAAATGCGCGCCTTCCGCCAGCCATCGCCAAAGGTCGGCGCCCACCTCGCGCATACGGTCCTGCACATAGAATTTTTCCACCCCATCGCGCGACCAGGCGAGCGACAGGCGCGTGAGGGTTCCGCGCCCGCGCATGGCTTCCAGTTCGTCGCGATAGAAGAAATCCGTATCCATGCGCTGGTGACCGAAGAAGAGCCAGTTCTTGCCGGGCGCGCCACTGGCCTCGCGCTCTTGCAAGAAGGCGCGGAAGGGCGCCACGCCAGTACCAGGGCCGACCATGATGACAGGCTTTGAGGGATCCGTCGGCAAAGCGAAGCCATGGGCTTTCTGCACATAGGCGCGCAACTTCATGCCGGACGTTGTGCGGTCTGCTAGAAACGTGGACGCGACGCCGAGGCGCTTGCGCTTGCCGATGACATAGCGCACCGCATCCACCGTGAGCGTCAGTCGACCGGGCGCATGTTTGGGCGATGATGATATGGAATAAAGGCGCGGCTGCAGGGGCTCCAGCGCGTCCACGAAAGCTTCGGGATGGGGGCGCGCTTGCGAAAATTTCTGTAAGGCGCCGAGCACATCGAGGTTGGCGGCGTCGCCATCGGGGTCCTCACCCCGCGCCAGAGCCCGCGCCTTTTGCCGCTGGGCGCCGCCGCAGATGAAGGACATCAATTCGAACAATGAATCTGGCGCTGCGCCCAAAGACACCTCATCAATCAAAACCTCACGCAGGGTGCGTCCACGCAAAGGCGTGACATGAGAGGCGCCGAGCATGGCGATGATCTGATCGACAAGGCCAAGATCATTGGCGGGAAAGAGGCCAAAAGAATCGCCTGCTTCATAAGTCAGGCCCGAAGACGAGAGGTCGAACTCCACATGCCATGTGTCTTTCGCCGAACCATCCTTGTTGAGGCGATGGCGCGAGACAAAATGGACATCGACTGGGTTTTCGCGGCAGGTTCCGGCGGCGCCTATCGCAGCCGGCGCGGGGATAACGACCTTTGCGGCAGGTGCGGCGGCGCCGATTTCCGCCGCAAGTTCCTTCAGCATGCGCGCGGTTTCCTTGCCGCCGGGTGCGCAGAGATTGAGCCGCGCCTCTTTCGTTTCAAACAGCGCATTTGCATAATCCGCGCAGTTATAGCCACACTGGCCGCAATCCTGCTGCGCCATGGCAGCCATGAGGCGCGGCGCCAGTGGACGATCCTTCGCAAGATGCATGCGATCCTCGATCTTCATTGAGGGATCATGCCAGGGCGCGTCGTCACTATCGGCACGAACAGGGCCCGCTGCTGGAGCGCCAAGGGCTGCAGCTTCTGCATTTCCGAGCGCGCTTGCACCCTGCGCGTCCGTCAACAAGGTCGCGGCGAAGACGCCCGACAGCCAGGCGCGCTGCTCTGCGGTGAAGGGCGCGCTTTCGGGAATGAGAAAGACAGGCGCGGGCATGGGCTGAGCGATCATCACATCTGCTCCGCAAGCTGTTTAAGGGTTTCTATCTCATGGCGCCTCGTGAATGCCTGAAAGCTTTCGCTGGCGTCAATTCGATGTTTTGTCCATGCGCGCAGCAAGGCTTCGACCATTTTTGGCGCATCGCTGGCGCGCACATCCGATTGCAGCAATCGTCCTATGGCGCCCTGCTCGCCAAAGCCGCCGCCCACATGCAAATGATAACCCGGGACCTGATCGCCTTCGTCGTTCACCGTCACCTTCGCGCCGATCAGGCCGATGTCTCCGATATAGTGCTGCGCGCAGGAATGGTGGCAGCCGGTCAGGTGAATGTTCACTGGAAGATCCACACTCATCAGTGCGTCCACATGGTCAGCGATGCGCAGGGCGTCGCCCTTCGTGTCTGAGGCTGCGAATTTGCAGCCGGTGGATCCCGTGCAGGCGACCAGGCCCGCGCGGAGATTTGACACCTTGGTCGATAAGCCTGCCGCGTGAATGGCCGTGCAAGCGGCTCCTACCTGTTCGTCGGGCACGCCCGAGATCAGAAGATTCTGCCACACGGTAAGGCGAACATCGCCATCGCCAAAGGCGCGCGCGACTTCCGCCATGTCGCGAATTTGCGCGCTGGCGATCCTGCCCAGCGGCGTCCAGACACCAATCCAGTTGAGACCCAGTTGACGTTGGGCGTGCGCGCCGATATGGGCGAGCCGATCATGGGCCGGGCGTGGGGCCACATGCGCGGCGTCGATGCGCGCGAGCTTGCGTCCCAGCGTTTCTTCGACCGCGACAAGAAAGCGTTCGAAACCCCAGGCGTCCAGCAAATATTTCAGCCGCGCCTTGTTGCGATTGGTGCGATCACCATGGGCGATGAAGACGCGCACGATAGCGTCCGCGACAGCAACTGCATCGTCAGGCGCAACAAGGACGCCTGTATCGAGAGCGAGATCCCGATGGCCGGTGATGCCGCCAAGGGCAAGGCGATACCAGACGCCTGCCGTAACCTCGGCCCCTTCAAGCACGCGCACCGCCTGAAAGCCGATATCGTTTGTGTCCTCCAGCGTGGGGATCACGCCCCCGCCGTCAAAGGACACATTGAACTTGCGCGGCAGACCATAGAGCGTGCGGTCATTCAGGATGTGATGGTGCCAGGCGCTCGCGTGTGGCCGTGTGTCCAGGAGTTCCTGCGCATCAATGCCAGCCGTCGCGGAGCCCGTGACATTACGGATATTGTCTGCGCCCGAGCCCTTACTGACGATGCCAGCCTCCGCGAGACCTTCCAGCACATCAGGCGCGGCCTCGGCCTTGATTTCGCGGATCTGCAGATTGGCGCGCGTGGTGACATGGGCGTAGCCGCCGCCATGAATCTCAGCCATATCGGCGACGACGCGCAACTGCCAATGCTTTAGAACGCCATTGGGGATGCGCAGGCGGCACATATAGCTGTCTTGCGCGGGCGCCACGTAGAAGACGCCGTGATAGCGCCAGCGGAAGTTATCGTCTGGTTTGGGATAGGCGCCCGACTTCGCCTGTTGGCGAAAACGCCCATAGGCGTCGAAGGGATGTTCCGCGCGCTTCCACTTCTCCTGATCCGCAAGCTTGCCGCCTTTGGCGGTCACCTGATCCTGAGCATCGAGATGCGGCTTGTCCGGTCCTTGATTGCCAGCGGCGATGACGGGTTGCGTTGCGCCTTTGCCCCCGCGCATGGCCTGTGCGCCCGAAAGGAAGCCTTCGAGATAGCGTTTTTGTTCGGCGGTGAATTCACTGCTCACGATGGGCCTCACGCCGCCTCGCGCACACAGAGCGCGCGTCCGAAAATCAGGTCGTTTCGTATTTCATCGATTGGTTGCGCGCGCTCGATGAGATCGAGATACCAGAGCCCATCGCTGGTCTCGCCATAGAGCACGCAGCCTGTCAGCACAGTTCCCTGCTGGGTCTCGCGCAAAACCAGCTTTCGATAGTGACGCAGTCCTTGATCGCGCCAAACGAGCACCTGCGCGCCCTCGCCGAGATAATCGCCTGCAGAAAAGACGCCGATGCCGGAGACCTTGAGATTGGTGGCTGTCACTGAACCTTCAAAAGCGGCGTTTCCGCCACTGAGTATGCGGGCCAGCGCTCGCGCCTGTTCATAGGCGGGCTGCACGAGCCCATAGGCGATACCGCGATGTTCTGCGCATTCGCCCAGCGCAAAAATATTTGCGTTGCTGGAGCGCAGCGCGTCGTCCACCACAATGCCGCGTTTGGTTGTCAGACCTGCGGAGGCGGCGAGGTGGATATTGGGCGCAATACCCACGGCCATTACCACCATATCGACACCAATCTGCCGACCATCGCTTAACGCCAGCGCCTCGACCTTTTCTTCACCAAGGATCGCCGCAGATTTCGCTTCCAGCATCACGCGAATCCCGCGCCGCTCCAGATCCTGCTTCAGCAGGCTCGCGCCCGCTGCGTCAAGCTGGCGCTCCATCAAGCGATCCATCACATGCACCACGGTCACATCGACGCCCGCCTTGGCGAGGCCATAGGCGGCCTCAAGGCCCAACAGACCACCGCCGACGACGGCTGCGCGCGCGCCGGGTTTGATGGCGGAGCGCATTTGCTCCACATCGGCGCAATCGCGGAAGGTGAGGACGCCCGGCAAATCAGCGCCCGGCAATGGCAGGCGCACGGCGTTGGAGCCGGTGGCGAGCACCAGTTTGTCCCATGAGAGACGCGATCCATCGCCGAGGGTGACGGTGCGGTCCTGCGCATCAATGGCGGTCACACGCTCGCCGCAGCGCAACTCTACGCCCTGCGCACGCCACCATGAGGAGGGCTTCAGGTTGATTTCATCCTCCGCCACATCCTGCGCCAGGAGCGATGACAACAATACGCGATTATAGGGAAGCCGCGCTTCGGCGCCGATCACTGTGATGGCGTAACGGCCCGGCGCGCAGGCGACAAGCTCCTCCACGAGCCGTGTCGCCGCCATGCCGCCGCCGATGATGAGGAGCCGCTCGCGCATGATCTTCGCCTACGCCGCTTCGACGAAACGGTGACGCTCGTAAAGGAATTTGAGCACCGCTTCGCGCGCCGCGAGATAAGCGGGATCAGCCACCAGTTCGAGGCGCTGGCGCGGGCGCGGCAATGCGACGGTGAGCACTTCGCCGATGGTGGCGGAGGGTCCGTTGGTCATCATCACGATGCGGTCGGAGAGTAGCACGGCTTCATCCACATCATGGGTGATCATGATCATGGTGTTCTTAAGCGCTGCGTGAATCTGCATCACGGAGTCCTGCAGATGGGCGCGGGTCAAGGCATCCAATGCACCGAAAGGCTCGTCCAGCAGCAGGATTTTCGGCTCCATGGCGAGCGCGCGGGCGATCCCGACGCGCTGTTTCATGCCGCCTGAAATTTCCGCCGGGCGCTTGTCGCGCGCATGAGTCATGTGCACGAGGTCGAGATTGTGCATGATCCAGGCGTTGCGCTCGGCGCGCGATTTCACGCCGCCGAAGACCTTGTTCACCGCCAGCGAGACGTTTTCATAAACCGTGAGCCAGGGCAGCAATGAATGGTTCTGGAACACCACGGCGCGCTCCGGCCCCGGGGCGTTCACTTCGCGGTCTTCCAGCAGCACGCCGCCGGAGGTGACCTGCGTGAGCCCCGCGATCAGGTTCAGCAAGGTTGACTTGCCGCAGCCGGAATGGCCGATGATGGAGATGACTTCGCCCTTGTCGATGCTGAGATTGATGTCTTTCAACACCTCGCTCTCCACGGCGCCGCTACGGAAGGTTTTGTCGATGTGGTCGAGTTTGAGATAAGCAACCATGGATCGCATCCTCAGTTGGCGGCTGTGCCACGGGTGATCAGGGAGCCGAGCGCGGCCACGAGACGGTCGAGCACGAAGCCGACCACGCCGATATAGACAAGCGCCACGACGATGTCGGGCAGGCGCGAGGAATTCCAGGCGTCCCAGATGAAGAAGCCGATGCCGACGCCGCCCGTGAGCATTTCAGCGGCGACGATGGAGAGCCACGAGAGGCCGACGCCGATGCGCAATCCCGTGAAGATATAGGGCGCGGCCGAGGGGGCCATGATCTTGAAGAAGAACTCCACCTGATTGAGCCGCAGCACCTGCGCGACATTGCGATAGTCCTGGGGAATGTTGCGCACACC
>CANGTC010000011.1 GCA_947456505.1 Beijerinckiaceae bacterium | reverse complement strand
GCAGGGCCTGTCCTATGTGATGATCGCCCATCATCTGGCGACCGTGCGGCACATGAGCCATCAGGTCGCCGTCATGTATCTCGGCCAGGTCGTGGAAATGGCGCCGGGCAAGGAGCTTTTCCGTAACCCTAGGCACCCCTATACGAAGGCGCTTTATTCGGCGGCCCTGTCCACCCATGCGCGCGGGTCGGCCTTCGCCAATGTGATCCAGGGCGAATTGCCCTCGCCCATCGCGCCCCCCTCCGGCTGCCGCTTCCACACCCGCTGCCCCACAGCCACGCCGGACTGCGCGCATATCGAGCCGAGCCTGATCGAGATCGAGGCCGGGCATATGGTCCAGAACTGCCGCTGCGTGATGTCGGGCGTCGCCTGACCCAGGCCGGGGCTCTGGCGCGGGGGCGAAAAGATCATTATGGATTGAGGCTCTTGCAGTGAAAGGCGACGCTCGCGCGCGCGTTGAACGCAAGCGTGAACACAGCAAGGGAGCAAACCATGACCGATGCAGGGCGCACCGCGCGCATCAAGGCGATGTCGCAGAATGCGGCTGCGCCTTTCGCGATCACCAAGATCGGCCATGTCGTGCTGAACTGCCGCGATCTCGAAAAGTCCGTCCGGTTTTATACCGAGGTTCTCGGCTTCAAGGTTTCCGATGTCTATGAGGAGGAGATGATCCCCGGCGGCATGGTCTTCATGCGCTTCAATGCGGATCATCATGGGGTGGCGCTGATTGGCTCCCTGCCCGATAGCTCGCCGAATATCGAGCTGCATCACATGGCCTTCGCGGTCTCCACCCTCGATGAGGTCTTCCGGGCGCGCGAGCATCTGGAGCTTCACAAGGTCCCGATCATCGTCGAGGGGCGGCGCCGCGCGGGCGTGCAGATCGCCGTCGAATTCGCCGATCCCGATGGGCATATGCTGGAAATCTATTGGGGCCTCGATCAGGTCGGCAGCGACGGCGTCACCCGTCCGCCATCGGAGTGGAAGGGCGCCAAAAGCCTTGAGGAAGCCATCGACAATCCCGTGCGCGGGCAGAATACGAAGGTGTTCGACGAGCGCCTGATCCGTCGGTCGCCCAAATAATCGGAAACGAAACACGAGGAGGGAGGCGCTGATGGCAAACGAGACATGGTGTCGTCTGGAGACCCCTGTGGGGCCGAGCTTCGGTCTGGTCGAGGGCGAGCGCATCGCACTGGTGGAGGGCTCTCCCTTCGCTTCGTTCAAGCGAACCGGACAGTTCACGCCGCTTTCCGAGGCGCGACTGCTGGTTCCGGTGATTCCGCCGACCTTCTACGCCATCGGCTCGAATTATCATGACCACGTCATCAAGATGGCGGAGGCCATGGGGCGCAAGCCGGTCTTCTACGAGCAGCCCCGCGTGGGCTACCGCGCAAACAGCGCCCTGATCGCCCATGGCGAGGACATCATCAAGCCGCGGGACGCCGGGGAAGAGTTCCAGTATGAGGCGGAGCTCGTCGCGGTCGTCGGCAAGAAGGCGCGCCGGGTCTCGCCGCAGGAGGCGCTCGACTGCATCTTCGGCTGGACCATCGGCAATGACGTGAGCGAGCGCCATTGGCAGGTCAAGGACCAGACCAATATCCGCGCCAAGAACACCGACACCTTCAAGCCCATGGGCCCATGGATCGTCAGGGGCGTGGACCCCGATCAGATGCAAACCGAGGTGCGCCTGAACGGCGTGACCGTGCATTCCTTCAAGACCGCCGCCATGCTCTTTGACGCGGCGGCGGTCATTGCTGAAATATCGAAATACAATACGCTCATGCCCGGCGACGTGATCTGGCTGGGCACCGACGACAAGCCGCTCAACATGAAGCCCGGGGATGATCTTGAGATCGAAATCTCCGGCATCGGCGTGCTGCGCAACAGGGTTGTCGGGGAATAGCCAACATCTGAAATCGTGACTTTCAACAATAAAACATCGGGGTGGAACATGTCAGCCAAAGTCAGCCTTCTGGGCGCTGTATGTCTCAATATCGCAGCCTTCGCAGGATTGGCGCAGGCGCAGGAGGCCTGGCCGACCAAGCGTGTTTCGCTGGTCATCGGTTTCGCCTCCGGCGGCTTCGCTGATAGCGTTGCGCGCATCATCGGCGCCAAACTCAGCGAAAGGCTGGGCCAGCAGATCATCACCCAGAACATGGACGGGGCTGGCGGCAACATCGCGGCGCGCCATGTGGCGGCGGCGCCGCCGGACGGCTATACGATCCTGGTGACGACCACCTCGCTGGCGATCAATGACACGCTCTACAAGACCAAGGGCTTTTCCGCCCAGGGTCTGGCGCCCATCGCCTTGCCGGTCTCCGCGCCGGAATCGCTGGCGTCGAATCCGAAATCGTCGATCAAGTCTCTCGCCGACCTCATGGCGCAAGCGAAGGCCGGACAGACGGTGTTTCTGGGCACGCCGGGCATTGGCAGCGGCTCCC
The DNA here is from genome assembly GCA_947456505.1 of Beijerinckiaceae bacterium. Classification (GTDB taxonomy): domain Bacteria; phylum Pseudomonadota; class Alphaproteobacteria; order Rhizobiales; family Beijerinckiaceae; genus Terripilifer. The sequence goes on along the minus strand of CANGTC010000011.1, from coordinate 46,264 downwards.
ATCTGGCGGCGGAATATTTCTTCAAGGTCCTCGCCAAGGCCAATTTCAAACATATCCCCTTCCCAGGCGGTGCGCCCGCCAAGCTGGGACTGCTGGCTGGCGATGTGACGGTCCTGTCCAGCACGGCGACGGCCGCCACGATCCCTGCAATGGTGAACAAGGAAATTCTCGGCCTCGCCGTCGCAAGCGCCGAGCGCGACCCGGCCATCCCTGACGTTCCCACTTTTGCGGAGTTGGGTTACCCTGATTTTCTGGCGAGTTCATGGGCCGGGTTTTTTGCGCCCGAAGCGACGCCTGACGCGGTCCTCGTGAAACTGAACGCCGAGATCAACGCGGCTTTGAAAGATCCTGAAGTCAAGGCGAAAATCGATGGCATGGGTCTGATCATCGCCAATCGGTCTCAGCCAGACTCCCGCGCCTTCTTCCGCTCCGAGATCCAGAATTGGGGCAAGATGGTTGAAGCCGCCGGCGTTTCCGTACCCTGATGGCGCAACGCCCATTCTTTTAACAGCAAGGAGCCATCATGGCTTTCAGTGAAACCATCCGCCGCCTCATCACCAACGCCTGGGATGATGGTTATCCGTGCCTGCTGGGGACTTCCGGCGAGCATGGTCCTAACGTCAGCCCCAAAGGCAGCATGATGCTCTTTGACGATCAGCATCTGGCCTATTGGGAGCGATCCAAAAAGCAGGCGCTGGCCAATCTGCAACACGATAATCGCGTGGTCGTCATCTACAGCAACATGCAGGCGCAGCGCGACAAGGTGCTGGAGTCGGGCATCCTGCGATTCTATGGAACTGCCGAACTGCATGAGAGCGGCCCCATGCATGACGCCATCTTCGCCAGACTGAACGAGCGCGAGTCCACCCATGTGGGCGCCGACACCGGCGTGGGCGTTCTGATCCGGATTGATCGGGCCGAGGACGTGCGTGGCAAGTCCATCAACACATAGGCGGCCGCCGTCATGGATCCCTGCGCTGGCGTTGCGGTGAACTCGGCGCTAGAATTTGGAGAAGTGGCCCCTCAGGAGCCATGGACTCATTGGTCAGAAGATCGACCCGGGAGGTGAGAATGTTTCCACGCAATGCCTGGTATGTGGCCGCTTGGGCGCGGGAGGTGGCGCGCGAGCCTCTGGCGCGCAAGATCCTCGGGGAGGATGTGGTTCTCTTTCGTCGCACCGACGGAAAGCCCGCCGCGCTCGAGGACCAGTGCTGCCACCGGCAATTGCCGCTGTCGCTGGGCAAGATCGAGGGCGACGGGCTGCGTTGCGGCTACCATGGCTATCGTTTCGACGCCTCGGGCGAGTGCGTTGAAATTCCGGGGCAAACCACGATCCCCCCCAATGCGGGCGTGCGGTCCTTCCCCGTTGTGGAGCGTTGGCATTGGGTTTGGATCTGGCCCGGCGATCCCGCTCTGGCGGATCCCTCGAAAATTCCGGACCTCTGGTGGGCCGACCATCCCGATTGGCAGTTCACCGCGCCCGACATGGTTCCGCTGGCCTGCGATTCCCGGCTCATCATCGACAATGTGCTGGACGCCACCCACCTGACCTATGTGCACGCCAGCTCCATCGGCAGCGGCGGTCTGACCGAGGTGCAGCCCACGGTCGACACCGGCGACAACCATGTGCGCGTGTCGCGCTGGGTGCTCAACAAGCCGCCGCCGCCCATGTACGCCAAGGCGGGGAATTTCGAAGGCAATGCGGATCGTTGGGCCGCCGTCGAATTTCGTGCGCCCTGCGCCGCCGTCAATTTCGCGGGCTGCGTGGATGTGGGCCATGGCGGACCTGACGGCGACATCGCCGCCAGCAAGCGCCGCGTGGAGCTGGTGGCCATCAGCCTTCCGACGCCTTCCACGGACACCTCCTGCTATTATTTCTTCGGCTTCTCCCGCGCCTTCGCCCATGATGATCCCGAGGTGGAGCGTCTGTTCAGCGAGGTCATGGTGGATGTGTTCCGCGAGGACTTCGTCATTCTCGAAGCGCAGCAAAAACGCATCAACGAGCGGCCTGCGCCACGCAAGGTCAGCACGGTCAATGACCGCGCGTCCTTTCTCGCCCGCGGCATGATCGAGCGCATGGCCGGGGCGGAGCAGTAAACGCAGGTTCTACTCGATGGGCAGGAAAAGCTGCTCCACGGGGATCTTCGCCGCCAGCAGGTGCTGCTCCACAAGATAGGTGACAAGCGCCTCCAGGGTGCGGCGGTTGGCTTCGAGCCCATAGGGCCAGAAGTCGCCGCCGAACAACTGATGCATCTCCTCGGCCTCATGCCGCGCCCAGGGCAGCATGGAGAAACTGGCGGCCTTCAGGCGCAGGCTCGCCATCGCCTTGTTCTTCGCTGCCAGGAAGGCGTTGTAGAGGCTCTGCGCAACGAAGGGATGCGTTTCGACGAGGCTGCGTTTCAGCGCTACCACATGCATGATCGGAAAGATGCCCGTGCGCCTGTAGTGGTCGATTTCGAGGTCACGGTAATTTGGAAACAGCCGCACAAGATCAGGGTTCACCCCCAGCGAAGCCGGCACATTGGCGCCGATGGTGGCGCTGATCTCGCCCGCTTCCAGCAACTGGCTAAGCGATTTTTCGCTCGCGTTGTTCTCGATCTTCACCGGGCCGAGCAGAGGCAGGTTCGGCGGTTTGCCGTGGCCGCCGGCCCGATCAAGCTCGCCCTGCACCCAGGTGATGGTGGAGAGATCGACGCCATATTCATGTTGCAGCAAGCCGCGAATATAGATCGCCGCCGTCATGAAATAATTGGGCACACCGATCCGCTTGCCCTCAAGCTCTTTGGGCGATGACAGGGCGCTTTGACGATTGACCACGATATAGCCATGGCGAAACACCCGCGAGGGAAACACCGGCAAGGCTACATATGGCCAATCGGGATTGGCGGACTGGCAGATGAATTCGGAGAGCGACATTTCACTGGCGTCAAAGGCGCCGTCGCCCTGCATCTGGTCGAAGAGATGGCGCGGCGCATTCTCCACCACAAAACGCAGGTCGACGCCTTCGGGCTTCACCTCGCCTGTATAAAGCGGCATGACCCGATCATAGAGGCCGCAGGCGAAGGTGAGTGGCAAGTTGGGCATGGGGTGACTTCATTCCAAAAATTTGGCGCAGGGGTCTCACGGCTTCATGATGGCGGCTGCGCGCTGGAGCGTGCCCGGATCGCTCTTGAAGATATTGTCGATGAGCACGCTCATCTGCTCGCCCGAAAGGGGATTGACATCAAGGGCGATCTTGGCCGCCTCGCCCAGGAAGTCCGGATTCTTCACCGCCTTGTCGAAGCTCGCCCGCAAGCGCGTGACCTCCGCCTCCGCGACTCCCGGCGGGGCGATGAACGGAAAGGCGTAGTCCAGCCGCGAGGCGAAAATGGAATAGAGCTGTTTGTCGGCAGGCTTCTCGATCAGGTCCACCACGCGCGGCGCGCCTTCAAGTTCGGCGAAGGGCGCCTGGCCCAGTTGCAGGATCGGGTTGACGAGCTTGTCCCGCACCCAATGGGGATGGGTGCCGCGAATGGCCGCCGCCCATGAGAGGCCGGCTGAGCCGTCGATCTCGCCCCGCTCAAGCGCTTGCAAGATATCGGCGGAGCCGGTGTAGCCGAGAATGGGCCGTAGCTTGGTCCCGAGGACTTCGTTGAGCACGCGCGAAAAGGAATAGCCTTCCGCGCCTGGCCCGGTGGCGCCGACTTTCATCTCGAATTTACGCAAGTCGTCCAGCGTCCGAAACTTCGAATTTCCAAAGGACAGAACCGTGGCGTTTTCCCGCGAGGGGCTTCCAATCCAGTTGAATTTTGCGGCGTTGTAACGAGCGTTGGCGTTTTCGAACAGGGGCTCGGTGACGATGCCCCGGCCAAGGGCGCCAATGGTCAAACCGTCTTTCGGCGCCGAGTTATAAAGCCGGTTGGCCGCTTCGATGCTGCCCGCCCCCGGGATGTTCTGGACGATGGCGCCGGCGAGGCCAAGTTCCTGCGCCATATGTTTGCCAACGAGGCGCGCATAGAGGTCCACAGCGCCGCCCGCTGCGAAACCAACATAGATCGTGAGCGATTTGCTGCTTTGCGCGCCCGCAGCGCCCGGCAGGCTCGCGGCGGCGGCGAGGCCCAGTGCCAGAGTCCGCCGTGTCATATGAACCGCCATGCGGTTTCCCCCTTGGATTGGCCTGCCGCAAGCCTGCGCGGCAGAGTTGCGCGCGATGCTAACGAAAGCCCTGACGCGCTGCAAGACGTTCCGCCCATTGGGGGAATTTGACTCCTGATGCGGCGCCGTTATTCGTTGCGCAGCGCGAGGGGAATCGCAGGCATGAGTGGGGGAAACAAGGTGTCTTCAGGGCTTGGGCATTTTTTCAACGCACGCAGCCTTGCGATCATTGGCGCCTCGGCTGATCCGCGCAAGCTTGGCGGCCGAGCCGTCGCACAGAACATCGATCTTGGATATGCGGGCGAACTCTATCTTGTGAATCCGGGCGGCGGCCTCATTCAAGGGCGCGAGTCCGTGACCTCCATCGATGATCTGCCCGAAGGGATCGATTGCGCGCTGATCGTTCTTCCCGCCAAACATGTGGAGGCGGCCATTGAGGCCTGCATCGCCAAGCGCGTTTCGCTGCTGATTGTGCTGAGTTCCGGCTTCGCCGAACATTCCCCCCAAGGTCGCGCGGCGCAGGAGCGCATGGCGGCGCGGGTGCGCGAGGCGGGGTTGCGGATGGTGGGCCCTAACAGCATGGGCGGCCTCAGCATCCGCAATCGCATGAGCGCGACTTTCACCAGCATCGCGGATCATCAGGGACGCGGCTGGCCGCGACTTGGACATGTGAGCATCGCCAGCCAGAGCGGCTTTGTGGGCTCGCATCTCATGGCGCTCTTGCGTGATCGCGGCGTTGGGCTCGCCCATTGGATCGCCACCGGCAATCAGGCTGACGTGGATCTCTCCGATTGCATCGCCTGGCTGGCTGAGGACGAGCAGACCCGCGTCATCGCCGTTTATCTCGAAGGCGTCGAGCGGGCGCAGGCCTTTCGCGATGCGCTGGAACTGGCGCGCGCCAAGGGCAAGCCGGTGGTGATGCTGAAGGCGGGGACGACCGCCGCAGGCGAGAAGGCCGTCGCCTCGCACACCGCCTCGCTTGTGGGTGGTAACGACGCCTTTGAAGCGATTTTCCGTCACCATGGCGTTTTCACCGCGCAGAGCATCGAAGAGCTTGTCGATCTCGTCGCGGCGCTGGATACGGGCCGCAGCCCCGGCGCAAAGACGCTCGGCGTGGCCACCGTTTCAGGGGGTCTTGGCATTCTCATCGCCGATGAGGCCGCGCGCAATGGCTGGACCTTGCCGGAGCTGTCGCCAGCCTCGCAACAGGCGCTGAAGGCTGGCCGCGACCTTACAACCGCGCTCAATCCCGTCGACATCGGCAATCTTGATCAGATGAACGACGCCGCGCGGCTTCTGCTTGACGAGGGATTTGGCGCGACCCTGCTCGCCATCGGCCACTTCGGCCTGATCGCGAAGCCTGCCACGCAGTTACGCGCCCATCTTGCGGCCCACCGGGCGGCCCACCCCGTTCATTTCATTGGTATGGTCGCGAGCCTGTCTTTCGAGGAGAAAGACGAACTGCAGCGCCTCGGGATCTTCACCTGCGAAGAGCCGACGCGCGCGGTGCGCACCATCGCGCGGCTGCAGGCGCAGGCCGCATCTGTTCACCGCTGCGCCGAGGCATTGCCTGATGTCGCCACCATCGACGCGGCTTTGTTGCGTGGGCCGGATGATGAGATCAAGGCGCGCCGTCTGTTGCGCGCGTCGGGTGTGGATGTGGCCGAAGAGGTTCGCGTCACGACTGCGCAAGAAGCTGCGGAGGCGGCTCGGCGTCTTGGTGGCCCTGTCGCGCTGAAGGCGGCGTCCGAAGATATTCCGCACAAGACCGAGGTGGGCGGCGTTCTGCTGAATCTTGCTACTTCTGCTGAGGTCGAGGCGGGGTTTGCGACCATCACTGGCAATATCGCGCGTAACGCTCCGCAGGCGCGTCTCGATGGCGTGCTTGTGTCGCCGATGGTGCAGGGCGGCGTCGAAATGATTGTCGGCGTGGTCAATGACGCGGTTTTCGGGCCACTGGTCATGGTGGGCTTTGGCGGGATCTTCGTGGAGGCCCTGCGTGACACCGCCATCCGCATCGCGCCCTTTGGGCAGGATGCTGCTTTGGAGATGCTGCATGAACTGCGCGGGTTCTCGCTGCTGAATGGCGCGCGGGGCTCAAGGCCTGCGGACCTTCAGGCTTTGGCGCAGGCGATTGCGCGGGTGTCCGTGCTGGCATTCCGCCATGGGCGCGAGATCGCCTCGCTCGAAATCAATCCGCTGCTGGCGCTGCCAGATCGGGCCGTGGCGCTCGATGGTTTGATCGTGTCGAAATAACGCGCGCTTATTTCGCGGGACGGTAAGTCCCGACGCGTTGCAAGGCTTCGTCGAGCAGGGTGGAATCGACGGCCTGTCCCACTGTGACGTCGCCTTCGATCAGGCCTTCGTCGCGGAAAATGGCGAGGTCTTCGCTCAGGCTGGGCAGATGCAGCTTTCCATCAGGGTGTGAAAAACCCAGGGTGAAGGAGCGATAAAAGGCGGGGTCGTGCGAAGGGCCGCGGCGCGTCAGGATCTCGATGAATGGCTCGGCTTTGGGGCCCGAAAAACGGCCATTCTCCAGCGCCTCGTTGAATTCGCGAACGCTGCGCAGATAGGCGCGCAGAAAGCCCACGCCCGCCTTGCGATTATCGCGAATGAACTTGCCGGAATAAAAGAGCACGGCGATCTGGTGTTCGGGATAGACGTCGTAATCTTCCATGACGCGCTTGGCGAAGCCCGTCTGCGTAGCCAATGACACGCCGGGCTCGAGCGGAACGGCTGCGTCCAGCGCCTTGTTGGCGAAGGCCGTGGTCATCTGCGGCACCGCGAGCGACACCATCTCGATGTCTTTCGTCGTCAGTCCGCCTTTCGCCAGCATCTTCGTCAGGATTGTTGTGGAGGCTGATCCGGGCGCGGGGCTCGCCACCTTCATGCCCCTGAGATCCGCGATGGACCTGAAGCGACCGGAATCCAGATGGTCCTTGCGCACCAGCAAAGACTGCGTTCCAAGCCCCGGGATGGTCTGCGTCTTATCAGCGACGATCTTGATGTCGATGCCACGTGCGACCGCGTTGAAGAAGCCCGCTGATATTCCCCCCGCCGAAATCTGCAGATCGCCACTACCAAGGGGCGCTATGGTGCGCGCGGCGGAATCGAATTTGACGATTTCCAGATCAAGGCCTTCTTCCCGGAAATAGCCCCGCTCGAACGCCGCCCAGAAAACAACGTCCGCCGAGGCTCCCACAACTCCCATTTTCACACGCGTCAATTCCGCAGCTGTTGCGGAAAAAGAGCTGGCCGCGAGACACAGGAGGAGGATCAATCTCATGCTCGGCGCCTTTTATGATTGTGCTCTGGCTTGCTCATCAGCGGTTCCACAAACAGGCTAGGCGGGGAAGAAGCGCTTCAACCAATCTTTCAGCAATTGGTCGACGGCGGATTCCTTGTCGCCCAGCAAAAAATGATCCATGCCGGCGAAGAGATGCAATTCCGTTGGCTGCCCTGCCGCATGAAACAGGTTGATGGATTGCTCTGTTGGCGTCACCGAATCCACGGCAGGATGCAGCAGGAGCAGAGGTCTTGGCGCGATTTTGGCGACGACGTCGATGGCGCGGAAATCATACATGCTCTGCGCCGTGTCTGCAGGAAACATCTGGTGCGAGCCTCTGGCGACCTTGTGGCGCAGGGCTTCCGGCATGGGCACGATGTCGTAGCGCGGCACCATCAGGGATTGTCCGGTCTTTTCCCTATGGCGCTTGCCCTCTTCCAGCATGGCCAGAAATCGCGCCCAGGCTTCTGGGCCAGGATGCTGACGCTGGAACTTGCTGACCCCGTCTCCCCAGCCGCCGACCGAGATGGCGGCCGCAATCCGTTCATCGACGCCTGCTGTATAGATAGTCACCGCGCCACCGAAGCTTGAGCCCATGCAGCCTATGCGAGCGGGGTCCACATTGGGATGAGAGGCGAGAAAAGAGACGGCGCTCTGCGTGTCCGCGACTTGCTCAAGGCAGATGACCCGTTGGCGCTCGCCTTCGCTCTCGCCGCATCCGCGCATGTCGAAACGCAGCGTGGCGTAGCCCAGGCTGTTCAGAAGTCTGCAGGGATCAATGCAACGAACAGAGTCCTTGTTGCTGCCGAATCCATGCAAGACCATCATCGCCGGATAGCGTTTTGTCGCCTCAGCTCCTTCGGGAAAAGCCAGAACGCCGCTCAACTTCAAGCCGTCCGAATCGAACGACACCTTTTGTTCAAGCATCTGGACTCCCCGAATTCGTTTCTTCGCAGCGTATTTTGTGCATGGACGGTGATCAGCTTCGTCTGTCTATAATCTAGCTTATAAAGGCTAAAGGTCAATCAAAGGGCGAGGCCTCTGGTCTCATCAAGCGCACGGTGGCGGACACATTTACCCCGTGAAGGCGCTTCATGGTTTGATGGTCACCACCGCATCCAGACGCCTGCGGTCGAAATCGTCGATGAGCAGATCAAGCTGCAGGATCCAAATTCCTGGCGCGGGAATCGTCAAACCATCGACCTCCCAGATATCGCCGCCGGGCAAGAGCCGCGCCGTGCGGTGGATGGGCGCGACACCCGCCGCATCCGGTGTGAGATAAAGGTCGATTTCCTTCACGCGCAAAGGTGAGAGATCAATGGCCTTCGGCTCGATGCCTATTCGCACGGGGCCAACGCGCGTTGGCTTGATGGTCATGCTCGCCATGGCGTCGGCGCCGTGCATATGGATCTGGGCCGCCCGGTCGTTGCGGACGCCAAGAGAACCGGGCGGGGGCGTCAGGCGCCAGAAAGCGACAGTCGCAAGAATGAGAAGGGCGGCGGCGCATTCAAGTTTGATGGAGCGGCGCAGATTCATGAGCGCAGCGTAGTCGCCCGCCAGGGCAGGCTCTGTGAGGCGATAGCGATTGATGAGCGCCAGAAGGCTGATTGCAACGACCAGACCGAGCTTAACGCCTAGCGCCGCGCCCCAGGCGGTGGCGAAGACCGCGCGCGGGGCGAGAAATTGCGTGGCCGCGAGCGCAACGCCGCTCAGCAGCAAGAGCGCATAGACCGGCGCCGCAAGGCGGGAAAAGAGCCGCAAGCGCGTAGCGAAGTCATCGCACCAGGAAGCCCGCAAGAGCGGAAGCAGCGCCCCCGCCCATAAAACGACCGCCGCAAGATGCAGCGTGATGGCCGCTTGCATCAAGGCTTCTGGCCGCCATGCCCGGGAGTGGCTTGTCCATGCGAGGCCCAAGGCCACAAAGGCCAGCGCCAACGAAGTGAGAACGCGCGCAGTTGACCCGCGCGTGAACAATCCAAGCGTCGCGCAGCCAATCGCCAGCAGCAGGAGCATCGAGGCGGAACCCTGCGGCAGGCTCAGGCCAGAGCGCCAGATGGCGCGCTCGGTGAGCGCCAGCAGGCCCTGCCCATGGGCGTCGGCGCCTTGCAGGCCGATGGCGAGAAGCGCTGCGAAGGCCGCCGCGCCCAGCGCAACAAGGGCGAGCGTTCGAACCTGCGCTGGCGGCCCCACGAAGGCTGCGAAGATGCTCGCGCCCACGCCGGAGATAAGGCCCGCGAGGAGCAGCAATCGCATCGTCACCAGAGGGCCTGATAACGGAGAAAGAATGATGGTGGAGTCCTCCGACGCCTGTTCGCCGCCGCCGCCGCTCGCGCGGCCTATCGAAAAGACCAAGCTGCCGCTCACCGAATGCCCATCTTCCGACGTCACGCGCCAGCTCAGGAGGTGGGAGCCCTCCGTAAGTGCGCCAGGCAGTGGAATGACCACGCGCGGTCTTGCCCCCGCCGTGGGTTTCAGCGCGCCGATGGCGCCCTTGGGGTCCACAAGCGTCGCGGCGGTGATCTCTACGGGTTCGTTGAACAGGAGTTCGATCGCCTGCGGCGCGTTCTTCACGAGGTCGCCATCGCCGGGCGTGCTTTTGAGCAGCGAGGCATGGGCGAAGGCGTTGGCGCAGGAGAACGCGCAGAACAGAAGCGCCAGGAGGGCGCCAAGCGCGGAGCGTTTCATTTCGGCGACGGCGACGTGATGGCGGGTGTCGCAGAAGCCGGACAGACGGGGAGATGCGAGAGAAAAAGCCCCGGACGACGCGCCATTTTGACTGCTCCACCTCCGCGCCTGAAGGTCGCCTGCGCGGCTGAAAGCCTGCTTACTATAGCCGATCCGGGCGATGCAACCCGCTGATGGACGCGAAGCCCCGGTCATGGGCGCCTTGCGCAGGAGCTTGGCGCCCCGCGCAATCCTGCTTTAAGGTGGGGGCATGAAAAACAAACGGGCCTGACCGGGCCTTTAGTGGGGAGATGACCGCCATGGGAACCAGCGCGCGCGCCGTTTTTGATGATTTCATTGTCGAAGCGCGGAAAGTCTGGGGTCCGCAGGCGCCCATGAGCGAGCGCGTCTCCCAAATTCTGCCGCTCATGCAGGGTCTGGTCTCCCATCCTGCGATCCGCGAAGCGGTGAAGTCCTGGCCCTCCACCGAGGGCGTCGGCAATCTCCTGCTCTATACGGATCCCGATTACGATTTCGTGGTCAATGCGGTGGTGCGCGATCCCGGCCGCAAGGGCAGCGTCCATGACCATGCGGACGCCTGGGTGCTCTATGGGCTTGTGGAGGGTACGGAGACCCTGGAGCGCTGGCGCAGGCTCGATGACGGCTCCGTGCCCGGCTACGCCAAGGTGGAGCTGGAAAGCGCGTCCAGGGGCGTGGCGGGGCATGTGGACGTGGTCTCGCCCAATGACATCCATGCGGAACTGGGCGGGCCGGATCGCTCCGTGGCGATCATCTTCCGCTCCGTGCGCCTTGTCGGCCGGGTCCTGCAGAACGGATATGATCCCGTCACGAATACGGTGATCCAGCGTTCCGGGCCAAACCAGGCGCCGTTCGAGATCGCGGCCTGACGGGCCGTGCATTCCGCAAACTCAATTCAGAACGCCCATGGGAGACAAACGATGGAAATAAAGAAGCTTCATCCGGCGCTGGGCGCTGAGATCATTGGCGTCGATCTGTCGAAGCCCATCGACGAGCAGACCCGCGCCGCCATCGTGCAGGCCTTCAATGATCATATCGTTCTGGTGGTGCGCAATCAGGATCTTGATGAGCCTGGCCAGCTGCGGGCAGCCGAGATCTTTGGGAAGGTCGCCATTCGTCGCCGTCCCCCCGGCAAGTCGCCGGGCGGCGATTTCGATACGCCCTTCATGATGGTCACCAACATCATCCTGCCCAATGGCCAGTCGCTGGGTGCCTTTGGCGATGGGGAGATGTGGTTCCACCACGACACCAGCTACTATCCCGAGCCCCACCGCGCCACGCTGCTCTTCTCCATGAAGCTGCCGACCTGGGGCGGCAACACCTGCTTCTCCAACATGTATCAGGCCTACGAGAATATTCCGCGCAAGCTGCGGGATCGGCTGGAAGGGCGCCGGGTGCTGCAGATCCACGAATACAAGCGCCGCGAGCGCCTCAATCTGGATGAGGTCGATTTCGACAAAGTGCGCCATTTCGAGCAGCCGATCTTCATCACCCATCCCGCCACGGGCCGAAAGGCGCTCTATATCAGCCGTCTCATGTCCGCGCGCATCGAGGGTCTCAGCAAGGCCGAGAGCGAGGATGCGCTCGAGCAGCTCTTCGAGATTTCCGAAGATCCCTCCATCGTCTTCGAACACGAATGGAAGCTGGGCGACATGGTGATCTGGGACAATTGGTGCTCGATCCACGCGCGCAAGGATTTCCCGCGCGATCAGGAGCGCCTCATGCGCCGCTGCACCATCGAGGGGCGGGCGATGCAATTCTAGAATGCGCAACGCTTTGTCGGGACTGCAATACGGAGATTCATATGCGCACCAGCCGAGCCGCCGTCATCAAGCAATTCAACGAACCGCTGGTGATCGAGCAGGTGCCGATCCCCGAACTCGACAAGGGTTCCCTGCTGGTGCGCATCGTCGCCTCGACGCTCTGCGGCACCGATGTGCATCGCTGGCACGGGCCTCTGGGCGGGGGCGATTCCCTGCCGATCATCACGGGCCATGAGCCCTGCGGAATCGTCGAGGAGATCTGCGGCGAGCGCACGGATATTCTGGGCAATCCCGTGCGCAAGGGCGACCGCATCGTGTGGAGCTATGTCTCCTGCGGTTCCTGCTACTATTGCAGCGTGGCGGTGCAGCCCTGCATCTGCCCGGATCGCGCCTCATGGGGGCATAACCGGGCCGATCAGCATCTCTATCTCCTGGGCAGTTGCGCCGAATACATGTATGTGCCCGCGCCCTGCCTGATCGTGAAGGTGCCGGACGAAGTTTCCTCCGCTTCCGCAGCCGCTTCCGCCTGCGCTTATCGCACCTGCATGCATGGCTTCGACCGGCTCGGCGCCATCAAGGCCCATGAGACCGTGTTGATTCAGGGCAGTGGCCCCATCGGCATTTTTTGCGCCGCCGTGGCGAAAGACATGGGCGCGAAGCAGGTGCTGATGATCGGCGCCCCCGCCAAGCGGCTCGATGTCGCCCGCCGCATGGGCGCTGACGCCGTGCTCAACATGGAGGAGGTCCCTGACCAGAAGGATCGCAAGGCCTGGGTGCACGAGCACACCGGCGGGCGCGGGGCCGACATCGTGTTTCAGGCGGCGACGAACGCCGCCGTGCCCGAAGGCCTGTCGCTGCTGCGCGGGGGTGGGCGCTTCGTCAATATCGGGGTCGGTGGGCGCGCCGCCATCGCGGTGGACGCCATGCCCCAGCAACTTACCTTCCTGACGGTGCGTTCGGGCGAGCCGCGGCATTGGCTGCAGGCGCTCGATTTCATGGCCTCGCGCCGTGACCGCTATCCCTTCGAGGAGATGATCAGCGCCAGCTACAAGCTTGATCAGATCAATGAGGCCATGACGGCCATGGCCAATTTCGAAGTAGTCAAGGCCGCCATCACCTTCGACTGAGTTTCGGTGAGGGGGCGCGCAATGCCTTGCGGACCCCTTCACCTCCATCGAAAAAGGCGTTAGCCTTCCTCTCACGCTGGCGAAGAACCGGCTGTGGATGAGCCCCGCATGGCGGGGCAGGGAGGCTGCCTCATGGCGCAAGAATTCAAAATCAAGGTCAATGGCCGCGAACAGGCGGTCAATGCGGACGCCGACACGCCGCTCATCTATGTGCTGATGAACGATCTGGAGTTGAAGGGTCCGCGCTTTGGTTGCGGCCTGGCGCAATGCGGCTCCTGCTCGGTTCTGGCTGACGGCGTCGAGATCCGCTCCTGCCAGACGCCCATTTCGGACGTGGGCGCGCGGGCGATCACCACCCTCGAGGGCCTGCCCGCGCTCTATGCGCAGCAGAAGAAGCTGGCCAAGGCGCCGGATCTGCATCCCCTCTCGCAGGCCTTCATCGACCAGCAGGCCATGCATTGCGGCTATTGCTACAATGGCCAGACCGTCAAGGGCGCCGAATTGCTTGCGAAGAATCCCAGCCCCAGCGAGGCGCAGATCCGCGAGCACATGAACGGCCATATCTGCCGTTGCGGGACCTATCCGCGCATCCTGGCGTCGATCCAGGCCGCTGGCGCCAAAATGTCGAAGGAGGGTTGAGATGGACGACGCAACCAGCTTCTCCCACGCGCCAGCCGATGGCGTGACCAATCTCTCCCGGCGCGGCCTGCTGAAGGGCGGCGGCGCGATGATCATCGGCTTCAGCCTGTCATCGCCTGCGAAGGCGCAGGTCGCGCGCGGCGCCAAGGCTGGCCCGCCCGACTATCAGGCGGTCGACACATGGATCGCCATCCACGCGGACAATACCGCCACGATCTATACGGGCAAATGCGAGCTGGGCCAGGGCAACCAGACCGGCCTTTTGCAGGTGGCGGCCGAAGAGCTTGATTTCGGCATGCATCAGGTGCGCACCATCAGGCTCGACACCAACATCACGCCTGACCAGCAGGCGACCAGCTCCAGCTCCTCCATCCATCGCGGCGCCCCTGCGCTGCGGGCGGCGGCGGCGCAGGCGCGGCAGGAGCTTCTGGCCCGCGCGGCGGTGAAGCTGAGCGTCCAGCCCGGCAGCCTCACGGTGCGCGATGGCGTGGTGTCGGTGAAGGGCGAGAACAATTTCCGCGCGGTCACCTATGGCGAACTGCTCGGCGACAAGCCCTTCAATGTGAAATACACGGGCGTGGCGCCGCTCAAGCCCGCGAGCCAGTATCGCCTTGTGGGCCAGCGCCCGCCGCGCGTGGACATTCCCGAGAAGGCCGCAGGCAAATATACGCATATGCAACACCTGCGCGTTCCCGGCATGCTCCATGGGCGCGTGGTGCTGCCGAGGGGTCAACGGGGCTTTGGCGTCGGCGCGCAGCCGGTCTCTGTCGATGAAAGCTCCATCGCCCATATCGCGGGTGCGAAAGTCATCCGCCGGGGCGACTTCGTCGGGGTCGTCGCCGAGCGCGAATGGGATGCGGTGAAGGCCGCACGCGACCTCAAGGTCGTCTGGCGGGAGGGGCCGGATCTCGGCACCAACGCCACGGTCCATGAGCGCATGCGCAAGGATAAAACAGTCGATACTCAAATCGCCAGCAAGGGCGATCCGGCGGGCATGATGCAGAAGGCCGCCTTCGTGCGGGGCTCCTCCTATTTCTGTCCCTATCAGGCCCATGTGCCCTTCGCACCCAATTGCGCGCTGGCGGACCCAACGGGCGAGCAGCTCGTCATCCGCTCCTCGACGCAGGACGTCTACAGTTCGCGCGCCCAGGTCGCCGAGGTGCTGGACATCGCGCCGGAGAAGGTGCGCCTGCAATACTTCGAGGGCTCGGGCACCTTCGGGCGTTCCTGCTATGAGGACGCCACGCAGGCGGCCGCCATCATGGCGACGGCGACGGGAAAGCCCGTGCGCGTGCAGTATATGCGCTGGGACGAGCATGGCTGGGACAACTACGGCCCGGCCCATCTCGCCGAAGTGCGCGCAGGGGTGGACGAACAGGGCAATATCATCGCCTATGAATATGATGGCTGGCAGCACGGCTGGACCATCACCTCCACGGTCTCCGACAGCGCCCGCGCCAAACCGGGCGCCGAGCGCGCCAGCGGCTCGGGGTCGATTCTCGTCAATCCCATCAGCACCGGCTCCATGTACAAGATCGCCAACCGCCGGGTGACGAGCCATGCGGCGCCCATGGCGAACTATCTGCGCGGCGCGGCCCTGCGCTCGCCGCTGGATCTGTCCTTCGCCTTCGCCTCCGAGCAGACCATGGACGAGCTGGCGACGGCCCTGAAGATGGATCCGCTGGAGTTCCGCCGCCGCAACATCGGCGACGAGCGCTGGCTGGACGTGCTCAACGCCGCCGCCAAGACCGCCAATTGGCGCCCGAAGGTGATGGGCGCGGAACTCTCCAGCGCCGAGGTCGTCACCGGGCGCGGCATCGCGCTGGGCACGCACCATGTCTCCTACGGGGCGGCGGTGGCGGAGATCGAGGTCAACAAGCGCACCGGCGTGATCGTCGCCAAGCGGCTCTATGGCGCCATGGATTGCGGCCTCACGGTCAATCCGGCCCTCGTCGAGAACCAGATGGTGGGTCAGATGACGCAATCGACCAGCCGCGTCCTCAAGGAGGAGGTGACGTTCGATAACAAGGGCGTCACCAGCCTCGACTGGAGCACCTATCAGGTGCTGCGCATGGCCGAACATCCGGAGATCGTGCCGGTGGTCGTGCAGCGCCTCGAAGAGCCCTCCACGGGCGCGGGCGAGGAGGTCATGGGGGCGACGGCGGCTGCCATCGCCAACGCCTTCTTCGACGCCACGGGGCATCGCATGCGCCAGTTCCCCATGACGCCCGAGCGCGTGAAGGCGGTTCTCAACGGTCGCCCGACCTGAGGGGTATATGGCGGCGCGCTTGCGACGTGTCGCCATTTCCGTTTTTTGGGGCATTCCACCGAATTTTGGTCTGATGAAAAGCGGAGTCGCAACATGCGAGACTGCGCCATGCGACAGACCATTTTTTCGTTTCAATATCTGGTGTTTAAGACTAGATGGACGGGAACAGGCGAACTGCGGACCGATGGTCTGCGTCGCATGTGAGGAAGGAACGATCCAATGAGGCTTCGCAAATGGATAGCTGCTGTGGCGGCGGTCCTGTCGCTTGGTTGCGACGCCGCTCTGGCGCAGGACTATCCCGCCAAGCCCGTGCGTCTCATGGTCGGCTTCGCCCCCGGCGGCATTGTGGATGAAGTGGCGCGCTACATGGCCGACTTCATCACCCGCGAGATGGGCCAGCAGGCCATTGTCGAAAATCGGACGGGCGCTGCGGGCGCCACGGCCATGAGCGCCGTCGCCCGCGCCGAGCCCGATGGTTATACGCTGGGCGTCGCCATTTCCGGCAGTCTCGTCATCAGCCCCTTCGTGCAAAAGCAGATGCCGCTGGATGTGATGAAGGATCTCACCCATGTGGCCTCTCTGGTGGATGCGCCGCAATTCATCGCCATCAACGCCTCCTTGCCCGCCAGGACCGCGCAGGAGTTCATCGCGCTGGCGAAGGGCAAGCCCGATGGTTTCGATTATGGTTCCGCAGGCATGGGTTCTCTGCCCCATCTCTCGGCCGCGATCTTCGCCTATCAGGCCGGGCTGAAGATGGTGCATGTGCCCTACCGGGGCGCCCAGCCAGCGGTGGCCGATCTGATGGCGGGTCGTCTCGCCATGATCGCCAGTTCCGTTGGCGATCTGCGCGCGGGCATGGAGGCCGGCCAGATCCGGGTGCTTCTGGCGGCGAGCAAGGATCGCCAGTCCTATCTGCCGGATGTGCCGGCCGCGCCGGAAGTTGGTCTGCCTGATTATCTCGTCAGCACATGGCTTGGCGTCGTCGTGTCGTCCGCAACGCCAAAGCCCGTCGTTGACGGCATCCACGCCATGGTGAATCGGTTCCTTGAGGATCCCGCCACGCGCAAGCGGCTGGAAACCCGCAACATCGGCGTCCTGAAAATGACGCAGCCACAGTTCGGCGATTTCGTGAAACAGGAATATGCGCGCTGGGGCGCCCATGTGAAAACCGTGGGCGTCGAGCCTGAATGATCAAGGGAATATGTGATGCCACTTGTTGTTGATTTTCATGCCCATTTCGTCGCCCCGGAGGTGATGGAGTTCGCCTACAAGCATTCTCGCTATGCGCAGATGCATGCGCAAGGCGGCGCACCCCAGGCCACAGTGCCCGCCCCCCAGATGGAGCGCATGCTCAACCCCGCCCTTCGCCTGAAGGAAATGGATGAGATGGGCATCGACATCCAGGTCATCAGCCCCTCGATTTTGCAACAATGCACCTATTTCGCCGAGCCAGAAGTCGCGCTGAAATATGAGCGCATGAGCAATGACCATGCGGCGACCCTCGTGGCGCAGCATCCGGACCGGCTGGTGGGTCTGGGCTCCCTGCCCATGCAGGATACCGCGCTTGCGGTGCAAGAGCTGGAGCGCGTGGTGCGCGATCTGAAACTCCATGGCGTCGTCATCGGCTCCGAGGTCAATGGCTTGCAATTGGGCGATCCCATCCTGCGTCCCTTCTGGAGGAAGGTCGCCGAACTCGGCACGACCGTGTTCATCCATCCCCAGGGCAATCCCGACCCCAAGATGGTGAAGCACAAGCAGATGATCTCGCTGGGCCAGCCTCTGGAAGAGGCCTTCGCCATGTCATCCCTCGTCTATGAGGGGGTGATGGATGAATGCCCCGGGGTGAAGATCGCCATCGCCCATGGGGGTGGCTATCTGCCCTTCTACACGGGCCGCCACGATCATCTGTATCGCAGCGGTCTGGCTGGGGGACATCTGAAGGGGGATTTCAGCAGCTATCTCCCCACGTTCCACTACGACACCGTGCTGTTCAACGTGGACATGCTGGAATATCTGGCCGTGCGCGTGCCGGTGAGCAACATCATGCTGGCGACGGATTTTCCCTTCGGCGAAAAGAACCCGGTCGGCTTCGTGAAGAAGGCGCGGATCGGTCAGGCCGAGCAGAACGCCATTCTGGGGGCCAATGCGGCGGCCTTTCTGGGGTTGAAGATTTGAGGACAGGCGTGAGTTAGGGCGTTCCTGCTCCGGGACATAGCCTTGGTTTGTGGGCTTGGACCGCAAGCAGGGGTTGGAATCGGGGGTTTTGTGATATCTACCGCTTCGCCCGCATGGTTCCGGGGGCAGGCGGGAACCACACCGGCGCGACGAAAGGGTACGGAGGCAGACGATGACCAGGCAGATGACGCTTGCGGCTTATTTCAACCCCACAGGACATCATGTCGCCTCCTGGCGCCATCCGCGCGCTGACCCCAGCGCCAATGTCAGCATCGAGCATTATGTCGAAATGGCCCAGGCTGCGGAGCGGGCGAAGTTCGACATGATCTTCCTCGCCGACAGCAACGCCACCCGCGAGGCGCATATCGAGGCGATTTCGCGCTCCGTCCAGTTTGTCGCCCATTTCGAGCCGCTGACCCTGCTCTCGGCGCTCGCCATGGTCACCAAGCACATCGGTCTGACGGCCACCGCCTCGACCACCTATCAGGAGCCCTACAACCTCGCCCGCAAATTCGCCTCGCTGGACCACATCAGCCATGGCCGCGCGGGCTGGAATCTCGTCACGTCAGCCCAGCCCGCCGAGGCTCTGAACTTCGGCCGCGACAAGGTCGGCAACCACGCGGAACGCTATGGTCGCGCGCGGGAATTCGCCAAGGTCGTCTATGGGCTCTGGGATAGCTGGGACGATGACGCCTTCGTGCGCGACGTGGAAGGCGGCCTCTATTTCGACCCCGAGAAGATGCATTATCTGCGGCATGAGGGCGAGCAGTTCAAGGTGCGCGGCCCGCTCAATGTGCCGCGTCCCATTCAGGGCTATCCGGTGCAGGTGCAGGCCGGCGCCTCCGACGAGGGGCGCGAGCTGGCGGCGGAACTGGCGGAGGCGATCTTCTCGCCCCATCTCAACATTCCCGAGGCCAAGGCCTATTATGACGACGTCAAGGGGCGGATGCAGCGCAACTATAACCGCAACCCCGACCATCTGAAGATCCTGCCGGGTCTCAGCGTCGTGGTCGCCGAGAGCGACGACAAGGCGGCGGAGGATTTCGACCGTCTGCAAAACCTCATCCATCCCATCGTGGGCCGGGAAATCCTCGCGACCATGCTGGGCGGCATGGATCTGTCGCCCTATCCGCTCGATGGCCCCCTGCCGGATCCCCTGCCGGGGACGAACATTAGCAAGGGCCATTACGACTCCATCGTCGGCATGGCGCGCCGCGAGAATCTGACCATTCGCGAGTTGGGCGCGCGCTGCGCTGGCGCGCGCGGCAAGAACTCCATCCACGGCAGCCCGAAGAAGGTCGCCGACTACATGGAGGAATGGTTCACCAACCGGGCCTGTGACGGCTTCTGCGTGCTGCCGCCCTATATGCCTGGCCAGCATGTGGATTTCTGCGAAATGGTGGTGCCGGAGCTGCAGAAGCGCGGCCTGTTCCGCAAGGAATATACGGGCAAGACCCTGCGCGATCATCTGGGGCTCCCCCGCCCCGAAAGTCGCTACAAGGCCAAGGCGAAGGCCGCCGAATAGGAGGGCGCAGGTCTTCCAGCGCCTATCAAGGTCCCGTCAGGCGCCGACCGCCGTTCCAAGAACGGCGTCGGCTGCCGCCGCATCGCCAGCGAAGGCGACAAAGGCGTCGGGGCGAACGAGGATGAGCCGGGCTTCATAGGCCCTGCGTCCCTCCGCGAATGTGTCGCGCAGCACCTTGAGGGGGATCTGGCGCGCGTGAGCGGCGGCCTCGAAGGCGGCGATGTCCGGCTCCGCCGCGCCAAAGGCGAGGAGGGTGAAGCCCGCCCCCAGCTCCTCGAACACATTGCGTCCGCTGGAGAGGATCTGCGGCGCCAGATGGTGCCCCGCGCGGGCCTTGAAGCTATGGGAGCCCACGGCGCTCGGCGTCCCGCCAGCGGAGCCCACCACCAGCGGCGAGCCCTCGTAGTTGGGCTCGAAACTCTGGATCTCCCCACTCACGCCCGAGGCGCGCACAGCCCAGGCCTTCTCGAAATCCTCCCGGTCGCGGTCAGGATTATGGGCGCGCAGGAAGGCGCGATCATCTTCGATATAGTTCACGATGAAGTCGCGCGCGGTCGAGACGAACACCGGCTGGCGCTCCGCGCTATAGGTGTCCAGCAGGCCGGGCGCCGCCCAGCCCTGCAGGGTGGCGGCGAGCTTCCAGCCGAGGTTGCGGGCGTCTTCGAGACCCGTGTTGATGCCATAGCCGCCATAGGGGGGATGGCTATGGGCGGCGTCGCCCGCGATGAACAGGCGGCCCGCACTGTAATTGTCGGCCACGGCTACGCGCAGGTCCCAGAACCCGATGTGCTGGAATTCACAATCGAAGGGCGCGCCCACGACCTCCTCGAGATAGCCGTGGAAATCGAAATTCTCCCGCGTGGTCCCTTCCGGCACGGGCGCATGGAAGAACCAGGTCTTGCCCGTGTCCACTCGCCCGAAAAAGCGCCAGTAGCCGTCGAGTTCGGGATGCAGCACGTTGAAGAAGGACTTGCCCTTGAAATGGGCCAGCAGCTCGTTCAGCCGGTCGGAGCGGAACACCAGCAGCGCCATGCGGATTTCATGGTCTGAGTAGGTCTGCGTCAGCCCCGCCTGTTCGCGCACCAGCGAGCGGGCGCCGTCGCAGCCCACCACATAACTGGCGCGTAATTGGCGCAGCTCGCCATCGGCCGAGGCGATGGTCACACTGGCGCCTGTCGCGTCCTGCGTGATCTCGCGCGCGGTATAGCCAAACAGGGTGGTCACTTCGGGCAGCTGCGCCGCCCGGGCGCGCAGGGCGGCCTCGGTGGCGTATTGGGGCAGGCGCTCGTTGTCCTGAAAATAGAAGGGGCGGACGATGACGCGCTGATACCAGTCGTAATGGTAGGGGCCGAGCAGCGTGCCATAGGCCGTGAGCCCGCCGATGCCGAAATCCACGGGAATGGGGGAGGCCGCGCGCACGGCCTTGTCCACCCCCCAGGCATGGAAATGCTCCATGGTGCGCTGGGTCAGGTTCTGGCCCTTGGGGATGGGCTGGGGCTCCTTGTGGCGCTCCACAACCAGGCAGCGAACCCCGCGCTGGCCAAGCTCGATGGCCAGGCCCATGCCCACGGGCCCACCGCCTACGATCACCACATCCGCCTGTCGTACGTCCATAGGTCCTCACTCTGCGCCGCCGGTCTGCGACGGTGAGCCCTTATAGTCCATTGGTTGAGAACCGCAGCTAAATTTCGTGCGGCCTGAGACCGCAGCGGTCAGTCGAAATCGCGCATGATCAGGGCGTTGGCGCCGCGATACTGGTTCGGCCAGCGCATATCCCTGTAATCCTGCTGGTGGGCTGCATGGCGGGGGAAATAGGGGTCGAACATATAGCCGCGCGCCAGGGCGCAGAGATCCGCCCGCCCGGCGGCGATGATCGTATTGGCGTCGGCGAAGCTGGCGACGCCGCCCACCGCCATGGTGGGAATTTTCGTCTCGTTGCGGATCTGGTCGCTCCAGGTGGTCTGGTAGAGGCGCCCGACCATGGGGCGGCGCTCGGCGGTGACGGCGCCGGTGGAGACCGTGATCATGTCCGCGCCAGCGTCCTGAATCCAGCGGGAGAAGAGGATGGAATCCTCGATCGTCGTGCCGCCGTCGATCAGGTCATGGGCGGAGATGCGCACGGTGATCGGCTTGTGCTGCGGCAAGGCGCGGCGCACCGCGCGCACGACCTCCAGCGGATAACGCAGCCGGTTCGCCAGGGAGCCCCCGTAATCGTCGGTGCGCTTGTTTGACAGTGGCGAGATGAAGGAGGAGAGCAGATAGCCATGGGCCAGATGCAGTTCGAGCATGTCGAAGCCCGCTTCGTCCGCCATCACGGCGGCTTTGGCGAAGGCGTCGCGCATCCGGTCCATGTCGGCGCGGTCCATGGCGCGGGGAATGGTGCGGTCCTTGTCGAAGGGGATGGCGGAGGGCGCCAGGGTCTCCCAGGCCGTGTCGGGCGGCAATTGCGCGTGACCATCCCACGAGGCCGAGATCGCGCCCTTGCGCCCGGCGTGGGCGAGTTGCAGGCCGATCTTCGTCTCGCTGTTTTTCTTGACGAAATCGACCACGCGCTTCCATGCTGTCACATGTTCGGGCTTGTACATGCCCGCGCAACCGGGGCTGATGCGACCTTCCGGCGTCACATCCGTCATTTCCGCGATGATGAGCCCCGCGCCGCCGATGGCCCGGCTGCCGTAGTGGACGAGGTGGAAATCGTTCACGGTTCCACCGTCAGCCGAATACATGCACATGGGCGACATGACGATTCGGTTGGGCAGAGTGAGGTCGCCCAGTTGATATGGCGTGAGCATGGGCGGCGGCGGCGCGCCGTTGCGGCCCCTGATGGCGCCGGCGGCGAGCGCATCGACCTCGCCCACAAGGTCCGGCGCCCAGGATTTCAGATGCTCATGGGTGACGCGCATGCTGCGGGTGAGGCAGGAGAAGGCGAATTGCTCCGGCGGCATGTCGATGTAGCGATGCACATTCTCGAACCAGGAGAGGCTCGCCTTTGAGGCGCGCTGCAGGCTTTCCGCGCCCTTGGGGCGACGGGCGGCCTCCACCGCCTTGAGCACCTCGGGGACGGGTCCGCCCTTCGCGAGAGCTTCGGCGAAGGCCTCCGCGTCGGCCATGGCCATGCGCATATCGAGGCCGACCGAGGGATGCGCGTTGTAGGCCGCAGCGCCCACCAGCAGCAGATTGCCTGCGCTCCAGCTGGCGTTGCGCAGATGGCTGAAAGTGCGCCAGCCAGCATCACGCGGATGGAGACTGGCGCCCGCCAGTTCCCCGGCGAAGGTTGCGGCGCAGAAGCTGGTGATGGTCGCTGCGTCGGCGTCGACAAGGCCGGCGGCTTCCAGCGCCTGCACAGTGGTCTCCACGCGAAGAACGCTCGCCGCGCCTGCGGGCGTGAGGCTGGCCTGACCGACGCCCTGCGCCGTGCGGTGAAACCAGTATTCGAGGCGCTCGCTGGCGAGATCCACATCGAAGGAGAAATGTCGGGTTTTGGAGGTCTGAAGCGCGGTTTTGAAGGCGCCGCCGACAGAGCGCATGGGGCTTTCAGCGCCCTCCGCCACGATCACCAGATCGGCGTCAGCCAAGGCGGCGCTTGGGGGCGTCGGGCCGTAGGTGAGGCGGCAACCCAGCTCGCGCGCCCTTTCGCGCAGCAGGCCGGTCAATGTGGCGGCGTCGATGAAGGCGTAGGCCTGATGATCCGTAGACGTGGCCACCTGCGCCGCTCGAATGCGCACCCCGCGCACGGACCTGCAGGCTGATTTTATGGCGCGGTCCAGCGCGTCATCCGCAAAGGGAGCGGCGGGCTTGAGGGGATGCGCCATGACATGGGGCGGCGTGGGCGAGGCCTCGGCTTGCCCTTCCACGATTTCGACATCCTGGGCGACGCCGGATGTCTTTAGCAAGGCTGCGAGATAGAGACCGGCTGGATCCACGCCAAGGCAGATGACCTTCATGAGCTTGCTTCCCCCGCTTTCATTTTCTGCGGCCGATCTTATCGGGACGCGCGATAAAAGGAAGCGTGGCCTGGGGTCTGGCAAAATTATTCCCCGGGGCTTGCCATGGGGGCCATTCTCCGCTGATGTAGGCGAAAATCAGCGCCGTGGAGGACGCCATGAATCTCGGAATTTTTCTCATGCCCCTGTCCCCGCCCGGACGGACCATGGGTCAGGTGATGGACGAGGTCACCCGCAAGGCGCTTTTGCTGGATTCCGTGGGTTTCGATGAATTCTGGCTTGGCGAGCATTTTTCCGCCACGAGCGAGGCGATCCCCTCGCCGCTGATGTTCATGGCGAGCCTGTTGCCGCAGACGCGCAACCTCACCTTTGGCACCGGCGTGATCAGTCTGCCGAACCGCCACCCGGCGGTGGTGGGCGCGGAAGTGGCGCAGTTCGACCAGATGGCGAAGGGCCGGTTCCGCTTCGGCATCGGCACCGGCAGCCTGCCATCGGACTGGGAGCTTTTCCAACTGGAAGATGAAGCCTCGCGCAGGCGCATGATGCTTGAATCGATCAGCATGATGCAGGCGATCTGGAAGCAGGGGCCGCCCTATGAATTCGATGGCGAATTCTGGAAGTTCGGCATCACCAGGAACATCCATCCGGAATTGCAGATGGGCATCATGCCCAAGCCCACGACGCCTGAGGGCCCGCCGGTGCATGTGTCGGTGTCCACGCCCAATTCCAGCACGGCGGTGCTGGCGGGCGAGCGGGGCTGGGGCCCGCTGACGAGCTCGCTGCTGACCCCCGCTGGCGTCGCCACCCATTGGATCGGCTATAGCAAGGGGCTGGCGAGTTCCGGTCGCGAGGTCTCCGGCGAGAACTGGCGCGTGGTGCGCGTGGTGCTCGTGGCGCCGAGCGACGCGGAGGCGGAGCGCCGCCTCGCCCATGCGCAAAGCTCCGTGCGTTTTTACTTCGATTACATCCGTCAGGTGCTCGCCCGCGCAGGCAAGCTCATCGCTCTCAAGACCCGGCCCGACATGGCGGACGCTGACGTGACGGTGGAAACAGCCATGATGCCCCGGGTCATCTTCGGCTCGCCCGCCACCGTGCGCGACAAGCTGATCGTCTTGCGCGACGAAGTCGGGCCCTTCGGCAATCTGCTGGTCTCCGGCATGGACTGGAGCGGCCAGAATGAGGACTGGGAGCGCGAGTCCCTCACCCTCCTCGGTCGGGAGGTCTGGCCTGCCGTACGCCGCCACTTCGCGCAACGCGATGGCGCCGCTGCGGCGGTCGCTGCGCAGTAAACAGCGAAAAATCACGCTGCATGATCACCGGCTCCGCCGTGATCGCCAGGATGGCCCTCACGGCGGAGCTTGTTTTTGCAGTCTCCGCAAGCCCTAGGGGATCACGAAGGGCTTTGCGAGATCGGAAATATACTCGTCCGCCTTGTGCGGCTTTTCCAGCAGGCCATTCTCGACCATCATGTCGATGACCGCCTGCCATTTCGCCTTGTCGATCTTGTAGCTCCATTCATTGACGGGCATCTGTTCGACGAGGGCCGGGTCCATGCCGGTATAGGCGGCGACATTCTTGCGGGCGCGCGCGGCGTCCGCCATCATGTAGTCGATGGCTTCATGCATGGATTTGACGAAGCGTTTGGCGCCTTCCGGATTCTTTTCGATAAAGGCGCTCTTCGTCCACCAGGCGCCGATGGGCTGGGCGGGCACGGAATCCAGATAGAACCAGGACAGGTTGCGACCCGCGCCACTGTTCATCAGCTGGGTGAGCCAGGGGTCGAGAACCGCGATGGCGTCGATCTGTCCGGAGCGCAGCATGTCCGCATGGGTGTAGAAGGGCGCATCCACGAACTGGACCTTCTTGGGATCCGCGCCCTTGTTCTGCAGGGCCTTCTCCACGGCCACCGAATATTGGCTGCGCGGCGCGCCCAGAGCCAGGCGTTTGCCCTCGAGATCCTTGGCCGTTTTGTAGGGCGAATCCGACCGGACCATGATGCTCGCCGTATCCGGCCCCTGTGTTTTCGCGATCTCGCTTTGCGTCAGCATCACGAGGTCGAAACCGCGTTCGCGTGCAGCCATGGAGGTTCCGGGAATGGTGAGCAGAATATCCACCGCGCCACCCTGATGCGCCGCGATGGCCTCATTCCCGTTGCGGAATTCGACGAGCTCCACATTCAGCCCATTGCGCTCGAAAAAGCCTGCCTGCTTCGCCACCCACACATTGGTCAGCGACCCCATTTTCAATGTGCCAACCTTGACCACCGGACCCGGCGCCTGCGCGAGCAAGGGCGAAGGCGCGAGGGCGGCGAGCCCGCTGGCGGTGAATGTGCGTCTGTTGATCATGGGGTCCTCCGGTTTGGCTCTTGCGGCCTTGATTAAGATGAAGGGAGCGACGTCTCGCGGCATGGCGCTGTCGCATGGCGTGTCGTTGGCTTGCCGGTGGTCGGCTTCTCCCTGTTCTATTTTGCAGGATTATGCGCCGAGATGTCTTTGCGCGGCAAGCGCTTTGTCGCCTCAAAATCCCTTGAACCATGCACGAAACGGGGGATCAGGCGTCCGCATGGGTTCGTATTAGCCGGGGAGCCAGACGCCCTTGTCCAGCGGCAGGGTCACGAAAACGGGATCGCCCGGCTTGAAAAGGGCGGCGCCGCTTTCAAAAGGCGCATCGGCGCTCAGGGTCAGATTGCCCAAGGCGAGGCCATAGCGCACGGTCGCGCCCAGAAATTCCCGATGGCTTATCACGGCTGGCAAGGCGGCCTCGCGCGGCGCCGGGCTGAGCGCGAGGAGATGCGGGCGCAGGACAAGATGGGGATTGGCCGGGAGATGGATCGCCTCCGGCATGACGATGCGCAGGCTGTCGCCCATGTGGAACAATCCGTCCTCCACCTTGCCTGCGATCACATTGGCGGCGCCGAGAAAATGGGCGACGAAGAGATTGGCGGGCTTTTCGTAAAGCTCCACCGGGGTCCCCACTTGCTGAATCACGCCATCGTTCATGATCGCGATGCGGTCGCAGATGGCGTTGGCCTCTTCCTGATCGTGGGTGACGAAGATCGTGGTGAGGTTGAGCCGTTGCTGCAATTCGCGCAGCTCCCGGCGCACCTGAACGCGCATCTTCGCGTCGAGGTTGGACAGGGGCTCATCCAGCAGCAGCACCTTGGGCTCGATGACGATGGTGCGCGCCACCGCCACGCGCTGCTGCTGGCCGCCCGAGAGTTGCGAGGGCTTGCGATCCCCCAGACGGCCGAGGCCCACCAGCTCCAGCGCCGTCTTGACCCGGCGCGCGATCTCGTCGCGCGGGACCTTGCGCTCTTCCAGACCGAAGGCGACATTTTGCGCCACGCTCATATGCGGCCACAGGGCGTAGGATTGAAACACCATGCCCACGTCGCGCTTCCAGGGCGGCAGGGTGGAGACGTCATGGCCGCCAATCAGCACATCGCCGCGATCCGCTCTGTTGAAGCCCGCGATCAGCCGCAGCAAGGTGGTCTTGCCGCATCCGGAGGGGCCCAGGAAGGCGAAGAATTCACCGGGGTTGATGTGGAGATTGATGTCCTTCAGCACATGGTTCGCCCCATACGACAGGTCGATATGGCGAATGTCCACATCGACAGCCCCGCGCGTCAGATCCCCGGTCTTCATCCGGTCAGCGCTCATTGGATCGCCCCCTTCGCGCTCTGGGTTTTCTCGATGACGAGATGGGAAAGATAGGTGCAGGCCGCCACCAGCAGCACGGCGATGACGCCAAGCGCCGCGCCTGGCCCCCGTCCCGCCGCTGATTGCATGAAGACATAGAGCCCGTAGACGAGGGGCGCATCATCGCTTGATTGCACGAGCATCAAGGTGGCCGAGAGCTCGACCGCCGCCGTCGCAAAACTGGTTATGAACCCGGCAAGAATACCGCCCGCCATGAGGGGCAGCAGGATCTTGCGGGCGGAGCGGAGTTTGGTGGCGCCGAGATTTTCGGCGGATTCCTCCAGCGAGATCGAGACCTGTTGCAAGGAGGCGTAGCAGGCGCGCAGTGCATAGGCGAGGCGGCGCACGGCGAGCGCGAGCACGATCATGATCCACATGGTGGCGAGCGGACGCCCGCCCGGCAATTGCACATCATAGAAGGCGCGCAAAAAGCCGATGCCGAGCACCACGCCGGGGATCGCGAGGGCGGCGCTCGCAGCCCAATCGAGCCAGGTGCGGCCGATCAGCTTCGTGCGCAACACGAGATAGGCGATGGTTCCGCCGATGACGATGTCGATGAGGCCCGCCAGGGAGGCGTAGATCAGGGTGTTCTTGATGTAGCCAAAGCTCTCGCTGAAGACTCGCACATAATGGGCGGTGGTATAGGCGTCCGGCAGGGGGCTGAAGGACCAGACGGTGGCCAAGGAGAGCAGCAGCAGGCTCACATGGGGCGCCAGCACCAGCATGAGGATCAGCAGCACGGCGCCATAGGCGATCCATTTCTCATGGGGCTTCATCTGGCGTTTGGCGAGGCCGCCGCCGCCGCGCTGTTCGGTATTATAATCCTTGCCCGCCATGGCGCGGGCCGAGAGCCACATGCACAGCACGGACATGACCACCAGCACCACGGAAATCACATAGCCCATGGGGTCGGTGATGCCGATGGAGGTCACGCGCAGATAGGCCTGGGGGGCCAGCATGTCCTTCACGCTGAGGAGCAGGGGCGTGGCGAGATCATCCAGCACCTTCACGAAGACCAGCGAGGCGCCGGCTATATAGCCAGGCATGGCCAGGGGCAGAACGATGCGACGGAAGAGGCGAAAGCCCGAGCTCCCCAGATTCTGCGCCGCCTCCTCCATGCTGCGGTCGATGTTGCGCATGGCGGTGGAGAGATTGACGAGGATGAATGGGAAGTAATGGATGGCCTGCACGAAGATCACGCCATTCAGCCCCTCCATGAAGGGGATCTTGAAATCAAACCACTCATCAAGCAGCAGGTTGATCGAGCCGTTGCGGCCAAACAGCAGCAGCATGGCGACAGCCCCCACGAAGGGCGGCATGATCAGCGGCAGAAAGGCCAGGGTCTGGATGAGCGCCGAGCCGCGAAAGTCAAACCGCGTGGTGATATAGGCCAGCGGCAGGGCGATGAAGGAGGCGACGACCACCGTCATGCCCGAGGCGTAGATGGAGTTCCAGAAAGAGCGGATGAAGAGATCCGTGCGCGCGAAATCCACGAAGTTGATGAGCGTGAAGGCGCCTGTGCCCTTCTCCGTGAAGGCGACATAGATGACGGTGGCGACGGGCAGCGCCAGAAACACCGCCAAAAAGGCTGCGATGGTCAAGGCCAGGCCGATTTGCCCCGGCGTGGCGGAGGCCTTGCGTCGGGGCTGGGTCAGGGGGCTCAGGGCCGCTTGCGTCATCGGCTAGCGCGCAAGCTTGACGGCCTGCTCCGCCTTGGCGCGCGCCTGTTCGAATTTGCCCTTGGCGAAGGCCGCCCATTGCTGCTCCAGCTCGGCCTGCCGGGCGCCCTTCTCCTTGCCGCCGGTGAAGGCGCTGGTGATTTCCGGCGCCCGCGCCTGCGCCTCGGTGATCGGCATGGCGGCGATGAGATCGCGCGCCTCCTTCACCAGCGCGCGGGCCTCCCCATTCTCCTTCTTGGCGAGGGCGGCCTCGGCGTCGTGGATCGCCTTTGTCGCTGCCTTCAGGCCTTCGAGCTGGAAGGTGATCATCTGGTCGAAGAGCGTATCGACCACGTCCGTGCGCTTTTCCGAGATTTCGACGTCGAATTTCACGCGGGCGCCCAGGGTGGGGTCCTTGAAGGGATTGGGATAATCGGCAGGGGCCTGGGCATAGGCGGCGGGATTGACCGGCAAGCGCCGGATGCCCGGCTCCAGCAGGACCTGTTGTCCGGCGGGCGACAGCAGGAAATCGAGGAAGGCCTCGCCCGCCGCCTTGTTGGGGGCGTTGGTGATGAGGCCCACATTGGCGGGCACAATGGTCGTGACGGTGGGATAAACGAATTTCACGGGAAATCCGGAGGCTTGAGCCGAGAAGGCGAAGAAATCGATGACGACGCCAAAGCCCACCTGGCCGGAGTTCACCGCCTCCGGTACGCCAAAGGAGCGGTCGGTGACCTGGCGGAAATTGCCGGAGACTTCCTTGATGGTGCGCCAGCCCTTGTCCCAGCCCTCGCCCTGCAGGATCGTCTCGATGGTCAGATGGGTGGTGCCGGAGCGCGAGGGCGCGGCCATCAGGGTGTGATCGAAATAGACGGCCCGGGCGAGATCGCTCCAATCCTTGGGCGCCGGCAATTTGTTGGCCCGGGCGTAGCGGTCATTCCACATGATCCCATAGCCGGAGGCCGCGAAGCCGAAATAGAAGCCCTGGGGATCATTGATGGGGAAGGAGCCGATCTTCTCGGTGATGCCGACCGCCTTGGTCTGGTATTTCTGCAGGAGGCCTTTGGCTTTCAGCGCCTCGAAAGCGTCGGGGGCGGAGGCCCAGAAGATGTCAACCTGATTGTTGGAGCGGGTCTCCTCAAGGTATTTGACGCCCGCATTGGTGTTGCGGTTCTGCACATCGAGGGTGGCGCCGGGATAGGCCTTCTCGAAAGCCTTCTTGAAGGGGTCGGTCACATCCTTGGCGAATGAGGTCACCACGCTCACCTTGCCAGTCTGGGCTTGCGCCGCGCCCGCGCCCAACAACCCCATAACCGCCGCTGCGACAACCAAAACCGAGAGCCGGGACATGACGCATTCCTTCTGATCGACGGCGCCCTGCGCCGCAGTCTTCCATGGCAATCTACAGGGTGACGGGGGCCGGTTCAAACGGCGCGACATGACATCGCCGTGACAGGCTCAGGGCTTTGGTTCGCGCAGGGCCTCTTTCAGGATCTCCACGATGTCAGGCGGGAAGGAGAGCGCTTCGGAGACGAGCGCTTCCAGCTGCTCGCCCGTGGTGGGCGAGAGGTCCGCATGCATGCGCTCGGCCTCGGCGATGAATTGGGGATCCTTCATGGTGTCGGCGAAGGCCTGCCGGAGCAGAGCCACCCGCTCGGCGGGCACGGCGGGCGACACGGCGAAGGGACGGTTTATGGAGGCGAAGGCGAGGGAGAGCAGGCGCGCGGTGGCCTCCTTCTTCGGGTCGCCCTTCACCAGATCCATCAGCAGGGGCACATGGGCCGGCACATTGGGGTCCTTGCGGATCCCCAGTTGCGCCAGCAGGTTGAGCTTGGGCCTGATCTCCTCCGGCACGCCCGCCATATAGCTGGTGTAGGAGGTCACATTGCGGCCATCGAGCTCGCCGCGCTGAATGGCGAGGTCATATTCGCCCGCCCCCGTGTAGCCCAGAATCACATGATACTTGGTGCCCACCAGGGCGTTGAAGGCCCAGGCGATCTGCGCGGGGCTGGAGCCCACGCCCGTCGCGCCCACCCGGGTGATGGTCTTCCTGGCGTCTTCGATGGTCTTGATGCTGGAGTGGGGCCAGGTCAGGTCCACCGGATTGCTCTGGCTGATGTCGCCGAGCCAGTTGAGCTTTCTGAGGGAGATGTCCATCCCCGGCTCGCCCATCAGTTCGTGGATCAGGTTCCCGGAATTCACATTGAGGATCACGGTTCCATCATGCGGGGGCTTGCCCACGAGCATGTTGAGCGCGCGCAAGCCGCCGGCGCCGGGAACATTCTGCACGGTCACATTGGGCTGGCCGGGGATATGTTTGCCGATGTGGCGGGCCAGCAGCCGCGAATAGGCGTCGATGCCGCCGCCGGGATTGGAGGGAATGAGGATCGTGACCACCTTGCCCGCAAAGGCGCCCTGCGCTGCGGCGGGCTGCGCGCCGCAAAAAGCGAGCAGAATGAGCGCCAGGCGCCAAAGGGTCATCACATGTCCTCCCGATTTTAAGGGTGGGATTGCATACCCTTGCGGCGACTCCGTCAACCCGCCGTCCCCACCATGGCGCCGCTGCTGATCATGCAGTAATGTTGACTGGCGATCCCCTGCGGGGGCTGGCCAGGCAGTTGATGCAATTAGAAAATGAAGGTGGAACATGCGCATTGTCGCCCTTGAAGAACATTTCTCCATGCCGGAGCTTCAGGGCCGGATTGATCCGGCTCTCGTCATCAAGCGCGGCTATCCCCCGCCAGATGCGCCCTCCGCGCGTCCCGAAGTCGACGCCAAACTGAAGGATTTCGGCGAGGTGCGCCTGAAGTCTCTCGATGAATCCGGCATCAGCCTGCAGGTCATGGGCCCCTCTGGCCCCGGCGCCGATCTCCTGCCCCCCAGCGAAGGCCCGGCCTTCGCGCGCGAGATGAACGACGCGCTCGCCGCGCAGATCGCCCTCCACCCCGACCGCTACGCTGGCTTCGCCCATCTGCCGCTCACCGCGCCGGACGCCGCCGCCGATGAACTCGAGCGCTGCGTCACCAAGCTTGGCTTCCATGGCTGCATGGTCAATGGCTCGACCGATGGCAAGTTTCTGGACGACCCCATGTTCGAGCCGGTGCTGGCCCGCGCCGAGGCGCTGGACGTGCCGATCTATGTCCATCCCGGCATTCCCCCCAAGGCGGTGCGCGAGGCCTATTATGATGGCCTGAAGGGCCCGCTCTCGGCGGCCTTCGCGCGCGCTGGCTATGGCTGGCATGCTGAGACAGCGGTGCATATCACCCGCCTCGCCCTGTCAGGCGCCCTCGACAAGCACCCCAAGCTCCAGATCATCATCGGCCATCAGGGCGAAGGCCTGCCCGCCATGCTGGACCGGTTCGAGGAAACCTTCTCGGGCGCGATCCCGAAGTTCCTGCAGCGCCATCCCGCCCAGACCATCCTCGATCAGGTGCATGTGACGACGAGCGGCTTCTACAATCTGCCGTCCTTCCTGATGCTGATGCAGATCTTCGGCGCCGACCGCATCATGTTCTCGGTCGATTATCCCTTCAGCTCCAACGCCGTCGCGCGCGCCTTCCTCGACAGCCTGCCGCTGTCGCCCGCCGACCGGGTGAAGATCGCCCATGGCAATGCGGACAAGCTGCTGAAACTGAAGGTCTGATAAGGCTCAGGGCGACCCGGTCGGCGAAACTGGCCGGGTCGCCTCTCCATCCGCAAGAGGGTCTGGCGGTTCGGCGCGGCGAGGAGGGGTTCGTGATCCATGATGATTTCAGCAAACCAGGCTGGCCGCGCGAGGGCTGGGTGGAGCATCGCTATCCCGCCGTCGATTTGTGGGATCCGGCCACCAGGGTCACCTGCCCCGGGGCGCCCGACAATATCCTGACGGTTGAGTTGCCTCAGTTCACCCGGTCGCATGACAATCATGTGAAGGCGCTGGCGACGACGAGCCGCACTTTCGATGTGTCCGCCCGGGGTTTCACGGTGTGCGCGGAGTTGGCGGTAGAGACCTTCGGGACTGAGCTCAATCCCCATGGTCTGCCGCCAGGCGATCCCCGGCTGGCCGCTGGCGCTCTGGTGCTGATTGATCCCACCACCGGCATGGTTTTCGATTTTTTCATCAGCAACGACCGCATCACCCCGCTGTATGAGCGCTTGCCTCTCGCACGCGCAGCTTTGGGGAACTATCCCGCTTTCAGTCGCCTACTGCCCTCGACGCCGACCCGGCGGGGAGCCTGGCGGGTCTATGAGACTCGCTATGACCGGGCTGCGGATGTGGTGGAGTGGCGGGTGGATGGGCAATTGATTGGCCGACAGGAGCGCGCGGGCGCGCCCATCGGCAGTTCTGCCCCCGTGGTGAAGTGGAATCAGATGCGTATCGGCGTGGGCCTGTTCACCTTGCTGGACCCGCTTTGCGACGACCAGGAAAGGGCCGACGATCACGCGCGGATCCCCGGCTTCATTCCCGACAATCTGCAGGATCGGTTTGGTCAGGGCGGGCGCGTCTCGATCCGTAATCTCGAGATCGAGCTTTAAAGCCCTGCGGCCTCCTCCCGTTCGAACCGCTCCAGCAAGGCTTTGATGCGCGCTACGTAGGGCTCCTTGTCGAACCCCTGGTAGAGATTGCCCGCGCCGCGCACGGGGTCGCCCGCGAAATAGCGCTCATAGAGCTGCTGGCGTCCGGAGAAGGTGGACATGGAGGCGTCCACCGCAAGGCGGAACAGGCGGATGCGCGTCGTCGAATCCGCCGCTGCAGCCTGGTAATAGGTTTTGACATCCTCAGCCAGCGGGCCATTCACCTCCGCGAAGGAGGGCACCATCGCCAGCCCTCCCGCGCCGATGATCTGGATGATCTCGCAGGAGCGACGGAACATCTCCGGGAAGAGATAGCGCACCGCGCCGATGGGCCCCATGGCCGGCGCCATGACGCCGACCGGGCTGAGCTCGGCCTCCTGTTCGCCCGTGAGAATGCAGGAGCGCAGCACCTGCACGCTGTTGATGAGCTCGGCGAGCATGCCCTGAATATGCAGGAATTCATCCACTTTGGTCGTGCGCACCAGGGAAAAGGCGAGGCTCATCATGAATTGGGCCTTGCAGAGGTCCTTGACGGCGAACTGATGGCCCATGGCGCCCATGGCGTGAACGCGCCGGTAGATGCTGTTGAAGATCTCGATGTCGCGATACATCAACACATTTTCCCAGGGCACCAGAACATCGTCGAACACGATCATGCAATCGCTTTCATCAAAGCGCGCCGAGAGGGGAAAATCGTGGGATGAGGCGACGCCCGGCGCGATGGATGCAGGGCGGTTGACCAGCTTCACGCCCTTGGTGGCGACGGGAATGGTGAAGCCGATGGCGAAGGCCTTGGCCTCCTCCGTATTGGGGAGCGGATAGGAGGGCGCGGGCATGACCAGCAGATCGTCCGAATAGGCGCCGAGGGTGGCGAGCATGCGGGCGCCGCGAATGATAATTCCCGCGTCCGTCTCGCGCACCGCCTTGGCCGCGAGGTCCTTGGCCTGCGCCGCCACGTTATGGGTGCGGTCCACCTGCGGATTGGTGAGCGAATGGGTGGCGATGCGGTCTTCGTCCCGCGCTTTTTCGTAATAGGCGGTCATGTTCTTCGCATAGGGCCCGAAGGCGTCGGCGCCCGCCGCGAAAGAGGAAAGCATCACATTCACGAAATCGGGGGCGCGGCCGAACATGCCCAGCGTATGGTCATGCCAGCGCCGATACATGCCCCGTTTGCGCGCAAGATCCTCGCGGGTGCGCGCCTGCAGGAAGGACATGCCCACACGCTCGCCGGTCTTGGGCGACTCATAGGTCATCTCGTCGCGCAGTTCGGGCTGGTTCTGCATGTCGAACAATTGCGCCATGGTGCGCGCGCCGCCCGCCAGGCGCGGGTCCTTCGTCACATCCTTGACCAGCGTTCCGTCCATGTAGAGCTGGCGTCCGTCCCGAAGGCCCTCCAGAACCTGCGCACCTGTGCGAATGCCCATTTTGTGTCTCCGCCTTGATCGCTTTTTGTTGTGTCCAGGGAAGCGATGCGCGCGCCTCAGTGCATGGCCTCATCAGCCGACGCGCTGGCCGCCTCCCATTCGTCGATGCGCCGCTTGAAGAACGCTTTTGATGAAACTAGCCTCGGGGCTTCAATTAATCCATCCCAAAGTGTCTGGCGGGCGTCGCAGTTGGGGTTCCGGCGGCGCCAGATAGATGATCTGCTCAATTATGCCCGCGACCATCCCCTTGCCTCCCGCGCCTGATGCAGCGATCATCAGGCGAAAGAGTTGGGAGGGGCACACATCATGGCTCGTCGTCATTTCATAGCGCTTTGCGTCAGCCTCATTCTGGCGGCGCCCTCTGCTCGGGCCGCCGACGCTGCGCTGATCGCCGCCGCGAAAAAGGAGGGCGAGGTCGTCTGGTACACGACGCAGATTCTCGATCCTCTGGTGCTGCGCATGCAGGAGGCCTTTCGCAAGAAATACGGCGTAGAGATCAAGCCGGTGCGCGCCAATTCGACGGAGATCGCCCTGCGGATCCGCAATGAAGGAATCGCCGGCAAGGTGCAGGCGGACGTCTATGACGGCTCGACCACCGCCGAAGCTCTCAAGCAAGAGAAATTGGCGCTGAAATGGCTGCCGGAGACCGCCGCTGAACTGCCTGCGGATTATGTCGATCCGGAGGGCTATTGGGTGGCCACGAATTATTACATCAACACGGCGGCCTTCAACACGGATCTCGTCAAGCCGGGCACGGAGCCCAAACACTGGAACGATCTTCTGGAACCACGCTTCAAGGGACAGATCGTCTGGGGCAACTCGGTCTCGGTTTCCGCCGCCGCCGGTTTCATCGGCACGGTGATCAAGCATCTCGGCGACGACAAGGCCATGGACTATCTGCGCAAACTCAGCGGCCAGAAGATCGCCAGCGTCGGCGCCTCCGCCCGCGTCGTCATCGATCAGGCCATCGCTGGCGAATATGCCGTGAGCCTGCAGATTTTCCCCGAGCATGCGGCGGGCGGCGCTGCGAAGGGGGCGCCCATTTGCTGGATCCCCATGGCGCCGGTCATGGCGGCGAATGTCTCCACGACCGGAATTACGGCTGGCGCGCCCCATCCCAACGCTGCGAAGCTGCTCCTCGAATATCTGATCTCCGAAGAAGGGCAGGCTATTTACCGCGACGCCCAATATTCCCCCGCGCACCCCAGGGTTCTCTCCCTCGATCCGGAGTTGCGCCCGGGCAAGCATCCTGTTGTGTTCGTCACGCCGCGCGAGGCCATGGATGCGCTGCCGGGCTGGGTGAAAGTGTTCAAGGATCTGTTCTAGGAGGCGACCATGATCGTCAGCGCAGAAGACCGCTTCGCCGTGCATGATCTCTTCATGGAATATGTCTGGGCCGCCGACACTGGCGATCTCGATGGCTATGTCGCCACCTTCCTGAAAGAGGCGCTGCTGGTGGATTCCGATGGGCGCAGCCACAGGGGCGAGGCGGCCATCCGCAGTTACGCCCACGCCTTTCTGTCGCAGTCCAATGGGCGCGGGCGCATCCATTTCTTCCAGCAAATGACGGTGAAACCCGAGGGGGAGGGTCTGCGCGTGTTTTCGTTCTGGACTGTGGTGCAGGCGACCGCGAGCCCACGCGAAACGCGCGTGCGATCTCTGGGGACCTGCGATGATCTTTGTCTCAGGGCTGAGGGCAAGTGGCGCTTCGCCGAACGGCGGATCGGCCGGTGGAAGGATGAGACTGCCCCCTGGCTGTTCTCACCCTCGCCGAAGGTCGGTTAGGCTTTCTTGAGCGCCCTCGCCCGCCGGAGGCGCGAAGCGTGGGCGGGCGCGGCGGCGATGTTCTTCATTCCATCGCCGCCGCCTGTGAAGCGCCAGGCCTACCAGCGGCGATAATAGCCGTCGCGGTAATAGCCAGGGTAGGGCCTCGGATAGACATAGACCGGCTCGGGCCGCTCATAGACGACCACGGTCTCGCGCGGCGGCGGCGGGGGGGCTACGATCTGGTGTCCGCGGCTCTGCATGCACTGGGCGTAGACCGTGTCATAGCGCGCCTGCACCGAGCCGCCCGCAGCGTCCGCCTTGCCTGCGCCGATGGCGCTGCCGGCCAAAAGGCCGGTGCCCGCGCCGATGGCGGCGCCAGCGCCCGCCTTGCCGGAGGCCGCGCCGATGGCCGCGCCGGCGAGCGCGCCGATGGCGGTGCCCACGACAGCGCTGGAGACGGCGGCGTCATTGGCGGCCTCCCCGGGAGATTGGCCGCCGGTGGCCCGCTGGGCGGAGCTTTCGCAGACGCCTGCGTCGCGGTCGAAGACCGCCTGGCTCTTGTTGGGACCGGGAATCACGGCCAGCGAAGGGGCTGCGGGCCGCGTAGAGGCGCACCCCGCCAAACCAAGGGCGAAAACGCTCACGGAGATGATGGCGACTTTTGATTTCAGCATGGGTAACCCGATTTGATTCGATTGCTTACGCCTAAGCTTTATTTCAGGCTTTTTTTCGGCAGCCAATGGGCTATAGGCCCCGATCCACGCACCAGACGGGCCTGATCCTGAATTCCTGATAACCCGAAATTCCGAATACTGAATTTCACCTGAAAATCGTTACGAAAAAATTACGTTTGATCCCGTGATCGCATGTGACGCGGCGCACATGCGAGGCGCCCTTGATCTGCCGGTGATTGACCCTGCTGGCTGATGGGATAACATGAATTGCATCGGAGGCAGCGTCGTCGCAAAGCGAAACGATCCGCCATTCAAACAGACGTGAGTGAACACGCATCATGGATCAAGCCTCTCCAGAATTCCTGGCGCTCGCTCGCCAATATCCAACCGCCTTTGATTTGCGTGACAGAGCCCGCCGGATCATGCCGAATTTCGCCTTCGAATATATGGATGGCGGCGCGGGCGGGGTCGATCTGGGCGTCAGGCGCAATTGGACATCGCTTGATAACGTCGAGCTTGCGCCCAGATATGGCAAAGTGGTGCGGCCGCCCTCCTGCGAGGCGACCCTGTTTGGACGGAATTACACGGCGCCCATCGGCATTTCTCCCATCGGTGGCCCGGGAACCGCTTTTCCAGGGGCCGAAACCTATCTCGCCAGGGCCGCGCAGAAACTCCGCGTGCCCTACGCGCTCGGCCTTCTCTCGGGGATCGATGTGGAGGAGGCTGCGCGCATTGCGCCGGATGTCCTGTGGTTCCAGCTCTATCGCTTCTCCCGCAACGACCACCAGATTGGCCTTGATTTGACGCGCCGCGCCGCCGCCGCAGGCGTGCATGTGCTGGTGCTGACCATCGATACGCCTATCCGCACGACCCGTCCGCGTGAAACGAAAAGCGGGATTCAGAACCCCTTCCGTACGACCATGCGCCTGCGCATGGATGCGCTGTCCTCGCCCCGCTGGACGGCCTCGCTCGCGCGCCATGGCATGCCGCGTTTCACCTCGCTGAAACCCTATATGAAGCCGGGCGCCACCTTCGAGGAGACGACGGAATTCATCCGGCGCGAGCAGGGCGGCGCCTTCACCTGGGAAGAGATCGCCAAATATCGGGACGTCTGGAAGGGGCCGCTTGTTCTCAAGGGCGTGCTGCATCCGGCGGATGCAGAGCGCGCGATCAGCATGGGAATCGACGGGCTCTTCGTCACCAATCACGGCGGGCGCCAGATCGAAGCCTTGCCCGCATCCATTGACGTTCTGCCCGCTATCGCCGAGCAGGTGGCGGGACGCCTGACGCTTCTGTTCGATTCCGGCGTCCGGTCGGGCGTGGACGCCGCGCGGGCCATCGCGCTGGGCGCTGACGCCGCCTTTGCAGGCAAGGCCTTTTTGTGGAGCCTGGGCGCCCTCGGCGAACGGGGTCCCGAGCATTTCATCCGCTTGCTGGTGGATGATTTGCGCGCCAGCATGGGTCAGCTTGGATGTTCCGAGGTCGCGCAATTGCGCAGCCTTGATCGCAAACATCCCGGCGCCTGGCCAAGCAGCAGCTTTCATGGTTAGGCGAATGGCGCGATCTGGTTCAGATCGGTCCGGCTGACATGAAAGTGCGGGGCGGCGTGCGCCGCCGGACCGTCAGGTGATCGGCGCGATTATCGTTTTCAAGGCGGCGAAGCAGCGCGCATACAAATAAAAAACGGGGTGGAGACGACGATGTCAGGGAAAATAGCTCTCTGTTTGTTCGGTTTGATGTTTTCCGCCCTTGGCGTTGCTTTCGCAAATGCGCAAGATTGGCCCCAGAGGGCGGTCCGCATCATCGTGCCCACGGCGCCCGGCGGATCCATCGACCTGTCCGCTCGGCTTGTGGCGAACCAGTTGCAACAAAAGTGGGGGCAGCCAGTCATTGTCGAGAACCGCGCTGGCGCCGCCATGCGCATCGGCGCCGACGCCGTGGCCAAGGCGCGCCCCGATGGCTATACGCTGCTGTTCGCCCATGATGGCGCCATGGCCATGAATGTCGCGGTCTTCAAGACCCTGTCCTATGATCCCGTGAAGGACTTTGAACCTCTGGCCATGATCGCCTCCCTGCCGCTTGTGCTGATGGTGAATGAAAAGGTTCCCGCCAACAGCGTGCGCGAACTCATCGCTCTCGCCAAGAAGAGCCCCGGGAGCCTCAATCACGCCTCTGGGGGAACGGCCACCTTGCTGGCGCTGGAATTGTTCAAGGCCAACACGGGAACCGAAGTCCAGAGCGTTCCCTTCATGGGCGGGTCCACCACAGTCACTGCGGTCATGTCCGGCAGTGTGGAAATGCTCATCGCCGATCTGTCGACGGCCGGTCCCGCCCTTCAGTCATCGCAAGTAAAACTTCTGGCGGTCTCGACTCTGGAGCGGCAGCCTGTCTTGCCCGATGTGCCAACCCTGAATGAATCCGGCCTGCCCGGCTATGACG
This sequence comes from Beijerinckiaceae bacterium, assembly GCA_947456505.1. GTDB lineage: Bacteria > Pseudomonadota > Alphaproteobacteria > Rhizobiales > Beijerinckiaceae > Terripilifer. The sequence continues at coordinate 6,485 of CANGTC010000011.1, read as the reverse complement.
TTCGCACCTGGATCGGCGCCTTTGCGCCTGCGGGCACGCCCACGCCCATCGTGAAGAAACTCGAGGCTGGCGTCACCGAGGCCATGCGGGTTCCCGAAGTGCGCGAAAAGCTTGAAAAAAGCGGCCTGATCGTTCTGGACAAGGGAGGCGATGTGATGGGCGCGCGGGTGGCCGCCGACATCCAGAAATGGGTGACCCTTGTGCGCGAGCGGAATATCCAGTTTGATCAGAATTGAAGTCAGGCGGTCGGCGGATAAGGAGTCGTGACGCCGCAAGGCCCTCATCCGCTCACCAGAGGCGAATAGATCCAGGGAAGACAAGGGATCCCGATCATGAAATTTGGGCTGTTCTCCAATAACCGCAGGCCGCAGAGAACCCTCGGGGAGGCCTGGGAAGAGGACATTTTCGAAATCGTCACGGCCGACAGACTTGGCTTCGACGAGGTCTGGATCAGCGAGCATCAGACACCCGCCGAATTGATCATCGCGAAGGCGGCTGCGCTGACGAAGAACATTCGCATGGGCTCGGGCGTCCGGCCGCTGGGCTATTATCATCCCATCCAGATCGCTCTGGAGGCCAATGCGACGGATCAATTGACCGCTGGCCGTTACATGCTGGGCATTGGCCACGGCTTTCATGCGCGGCAAATGGAGTGGCGCGGGCGTGATCCCGCCGACACCCGCAGCATGGTCGAGGCCTCCATCGAACTCGTCCTGAAGCTCTGGAATGCGGACGCCCCCGTCGATTACGATGGCCCCTACTGGACTGGCAAGCAGATGGTGCTGCAATGCCCGCCCGTGCAGAGCCCGCATCCCCCTGTCGCCATCGCCTGCGTGACCTCGCTGTCCTCGGTGGAACTGGCGGGCAAGCTGAATCTCATGATGCTGACGGGTGATTTCATTCCCGCCTCACGGCTGAAGAAATTTGGCGCCACGCTGGTGGCGACCCAGGTCGCCCATGGGCACAAGCCCACGCGCAGGAACATTCGCTCCACGCGCGTGGTCTATGTGGCGGAGACCGACAAGAAAGCACGCGACGACATGCGCGAGTCCTATCAGGCGACCATCGATTGGGAGATCGTCAACACGCCGCACCATCAGGTGGAGCGCATCCCTCCGGGCGGCGAATTGAAGGACATCACCTTCGATTATCTCGTGGACACCGGCAATCTCTTCGTGGGTTCGCCAGACAGGGTGCAGGCCCTCATCGAGGATCATTTCGAGAAGACCGGTGGCTTCGGAACCCTGCTCATCCACGCGGGGCGCGATTATGCGACTCGCGAAAAGCGGGCCCAGTCCATGGACATGTTCATGCGGGAGGTGGCGCCTAAACTCGCTCATCTTGACCCTGATGCGGACATGATGACGGCCGCCGCCGCTGAATGAGCCTGCAAGGGAGCGCTCAGCGCAAAGGTGAGGTATGACTTCAAGGGACAGTCGGTGATTGAGTCGCTGAGCGACTTGATCTCAGCAACGCTCTGGTTGGGCTTTCCGAGAGTCGAGGACGCCTTTTAGATGACCCTCCATAAGCTTGAGCTTGCCTTTGCCTTGCATCAGCAGGAAAAGCTTGATGAAGCCCTGCAGCTTTACGCCGAGTTTTTAAAAGACGCCCCTGAGCATTTCGACGCCCTGCATCTCATGGGTCTGGCGACCTATCAGCGAGGACGGCTCGACGAGGCTGAAGTCTTTTTCCAAAAAGCGATCAGTCTCAAATCCGATTTCGCGCAGATCTACACCAGCTACGCCCTGATGCTTCAGGATCGCAAGCGGTTGGATGAGGCGCTTGTCTGTTACAACAAGGCTATCTCCATCAATCCTGATTACGCCGAAGCCTTTTGTGATCGCGGCGTCGTGCTGGATGAGATGAAACGCTTTGATGAGGCGGTCGTCAGCTATGACCGGGCGGTGACGCTCATGCCCGATTACGCCATGGCCTATAACAATCGAGGCGGCGCCCTCAAAAACCTCAACCGCCTTGAGGAAGCCGTCGCCAGTTATGACAAGGCGCTCTCGATCGATCCCGCCTACGCCATGGCCTATTCCAACCAGGGCGTCGCGCTGAAGGGGCTCAAGCGGATCGAGGAATCCCTTGGCAATCAGGACAAATCGATCATCCTGACGCCTGATTATGGCGACGCCTATTGGAACAAGGGCTTGGTGAAGCTTCTATGTGGCGATTTTCAGGAGGGATGGGAACTCTATGAATGGCGCAAAAAGGCCAAAGAGCCGCATGGCGACCGGGTTTTTCCCAAGCCTGTCTGGTCGGGAGAAGAGAGCCTTGTCGGGAAAACTATTCTTGTCCATTGGGAGCAGGGCCTCGGCGACTCCATCCAGTTTAGTCGGTATCTCTCACCGCTCAAGCGGCGCGGCGCAGACGTTCTTTTTGCGCCACAGAAGCAACTCAGGGGTTTGATGAGGAGTCTCGACGTCGCCTGCGAAATCGTGGACGAGGCCGATCCATCTCTGCAGTTTGATTTTCACATCCCCCTGTTGAGCTTGCCGCTGGTGTTCAGAACCGATGAAACCAATATGCCCGGGCGAAATCCCTATGTCTTCGCCGACGAAGGACGCATCGCGCGTTGGCGTGACAGGATCGGATCGGGGGGCTTCCGAATAGGCGTTTGCTGGCAGGGCAGCACAGGCCCCATTGACCTCGGGCGCTCTTTTTCCGTCAGCTGTTTCGGGGCGCTGGCTGACATATCCGGTGTGCGGTTCATCAGTCTGCACAAGGGGGATGGCGAATCACAATTGCAGGATTTGCCGAGAGGTCTCACGATTGAGACCATGGGTGCGGATTTTGATGCGGGGCCGGATGCTTTTCTGGACACTGCGGCCGTCATCATGTGCTGCGATCTCGTCATCACTTCCGACACGGCCGTCGCCCATTTGGCCGGCGCCCTCGGCGTCGAAACCTGGCTCGCCCTCAAATATGTTCCGGATTGGCGCTGGATGCTGGACCGGGAGGATAGCCCCTGGTACCCGAAAATGCGCTTGTTCCGACAAACCTCTGATGGCGACTGGCGCGGCGTGTTTGAGCGGATGCGGGTCGCCCTGAGCGCCAGACGCCTGGTTGCCTGACCCCCTTTTCATGCGGGGACCGCATGTGCAGGCGGCAGGCCCGATCCTGCATCATGATACAAGATAACTAATTGACAAGGACCCCGTCTCCGATAATCTTCGCCCAACTTTGCGGCTAACGTGGACCATTCGGGGAGGGTATTCTATGCTGATCAGGCGATTTTTGGGGGCGACCGCCGTCGCCGCGTTGCTGGCCTCTTCCGCCCAGGCGGAGATTGCGAACGGTCGCGTTCGCATTGGCGTTTTGACCGATCTGTCCGGCGGATACGAGCAAAATTCCGGCTATGGCTCCGTCGAGGCGGCGCGCATGGCGGCCGAGGAGATGGGCGGCAAGATCAACGGCGCCACCATTGAAATTCTCGCGGGCGACCATCAGAACAAGCCGGATGTGGGCGTCTCCGTCGCCAACCGCTGGTTCGATGTCGACAAGGTCGATGCGGTCACCGACCTCGTGAACTCCGCCGTCGGTTTCGCGGTGCTTGATGTGGCCAAGGCCAAGAACAAGGCGGTGCTGCTCACCAGCGCCGGTTCCGCCGATTTCACCGGCAAGGCCTGCGCGCCCGACCATTCCGTGCATTGGGTCTACGACACCTACCAGATGGGCAAGGGCATTGGCCTCGCCGTGCCCACCTTGGGCAAGAAGTGGTTCTTCATTTCGGCGGACTATGCCTTCGGCGCCGCGCTGGAGGCCGCTGTTTCCGGCGCCGTGAAGGCGGCGGGCGCAGAGGTGGTCGGTTCGGTGAAGGCGCCTCTGGGGGCGACCGACTTCTCGTCCTTCGTGCTACAGGCGCAGGCCTCGAAGGCGGATGTGGTCGCCATGAACAATGGCGGCGACGACGCCATCAATTCGGTCAAGGCGGCCAAGGAGTTCGGGCTCACGGCGAGCGGCATGAAGATCGCGGCCCTGGGCATGGACTCCCTGCCCGCCATCAAGAGCGCCAGCCTCGATATCGCGCAGGACGGCATGTTTGTGACGCCCTGGCACCCCGGCATCAGCCCGGAGGCGCAGGCCTTCATGGACAAGTTCATCGCCCGCAAGAAGACGGCGCCCTCGACCTTTCAGGTCGGCACCTATTCTGCGGTTCTCAGCTATTTGAAGGCCGTGCAAGCCGTGAACACGACCGACCCCAAGACGGTCATCGCCCAGATGCGCAAGACGCCGGTGAAGGACGCCTTCACCAACGCCGGAACACTGCGCGAGGACGGCCGCATGGTCCATGACGTCTATCTCGTGCAGATCAAGAAGCCTTCGGAATCCAAGGGCGAATGGGATCTGATCAAGGTCGTCAAGGACATTCCTGGCGGCGAGGCGTTTCGCTCAGTGGCTGATGGCGGATGCGCCGCGCTCGCCAAATAAGGCTGGCTTGCGCCGCTGACCTGTCCTGGAGCGTCGTGGAGAACAAGTCTCTGCGGCGCTTGCGGGCGATGGATGGATCGCATGAGCGCTATTGAGGGGACGAGGCTTTGATGGGCGAACCCATCCTGCGCATGCAGGGCGTGAGCAAGGCCTTCGCGGGCTTCGTCGCCGTGCGTAATCTTGACCTCGATATCGCGAGCGGGACCATCCATGCCCTCATCGGGCCCAATGGCGCGGGCAAGACCACTGTCTTCAACCTGGTGACGAAGTTTCATCAGCCCACCTCCGGGCGCATCATGTTCAAGGGGCTGGACATCACCGCCAAGAAGCCGAGCGACATCGCGCGTCTGGGTATGGTGCGCTCCTTTCAGATTTCCGCCGTCTTCGCCAGCATGAGCGCGCTGGACAATGTGCGCGTCGCCTTGCAGCGGTTCCGTTCTGACAATTTCGCCTTCTGGAAATCGGATCGAGTGCTTCGGGAGCTGGATGACCGCGCAAGGGCGCTGCTGGACGAAGTGGGCCTTGACGACCTGCGCGACCGCAAGGCCGCCGAACTGCCCTATGGCCGCCGCCGGGCGCTGGAACTGGCGACGACCCTGGCGCTGGAGCCCGAATTGCTGCTGCTGGACGAGCCCATGGCCGGCATGGGCCATGAGGATGTGGAGCGCACGGCGGCCCTCATCCGCCGCGTGGCCAAGGACCGCACGGTGCTCATGGTGGAGCACAACCTCTCCGTGGTCGCCGATCTGTCCGACCGCATCACCGTTCTGGCGCGGGGCGAAATCCTTGCAGAAGGCGACTATGGGCAGGTGTCGAAGGACCCCGCCGTGATCGAGGCCTATATGGGGACGGATCATGACTGAGCCTGCGCTCGCCATCGCCGATCTTCAGGGCTTCTATGGGGAGTCCTATGTGCTGCATGGGGTGTCCCTCGAGGTGGCTCAGGGCGAGGTGGTCACCATCATCGGCCGCAATGGCGCGGGCAAATCCACGACCATGCGGGCGATCATGGGCTTGTTGGAAAAGCGCGAGGGCTCCATCCGCATTCGCGGCCAGGAGACCATCGGCATGGTCTCCGAGAAGATCGCGCGTCTGGGCCTCGGCTATGTGCCGGAGGAGCGGGGCATCTATGGCAGCCTCGACGTCATGGACAATCTGCTGCTTCCGCCGCGCCTCGGGCCGGGGGGCATGAGCCTTGACGAGATCTACAAGCTTTTCCCAAACCTGCTGGAGCGGCGTCGCAGCCAGGGCACGCGCCTGTCGGGCGGCGAGCAGCAAATGCTGGCCATCGGGCGCGTCTTGCGCACGGGCGCGGACATCTTTCTGCTGGATGAGCCGACCGAGGGTCTCGCGCCCGTCATCGTGCAGCAGATCGGCGTCGCCATCGGCGCCATGAAGGCCAAGGGGCACACCATGGTGCTGGTGGAGCAGAACTTCCGTTTCGCCTCGAAGATCGCCGACCGCCACTATGTCATGGAGCATGGCCGCATCGTCGATGTCATTGCGCGTGAAGATGTGGCGGCTAGCGCGGGCCGCATCAAAGCCTATCTGGGGGTCTGAGAACCATGTCCACCCAGGCGCTCTTCGGCCAATTGCTCATCGGCCTCATCAACGGCTCCTTCTACGCCATGATGAGCCTTGGGCTCGCCATCATCTTCGGCCTGCTGGGCGTCACCAATATCGCGCAGGGCGCCTTCTACATGATGGGCGCGGTGTTCTCGTGGCTGATGCTGCGGGAACTGGGCATCGGCTATTTCTACGCGCTGCTCCTGTCCCCGATCCTCGTGGGACTGATCGGCGCGGCGGTGGAAAAGACCCTGCTCAGCCGCATCTACAAGCTCGATCACATGTATGGGCTGCTGCTGACCTTCGGCATCCTCATGTTCACGCAGGGCATGTTCGTCTACTGGCTGCAGACCGCCGGACGCCCCTATCCGGTGCCGCCGGAGCTGGCGGGCGGGTTCAATCTGGGCTTCATGTATCTGCCGAAATATCGCGCCTGGGTGGTGCTGGCCTCGCTGGTCATCTGCTTCGCCACCTGGTTCGCCATC
>CANGTC010000010.1 GCA_947456505.1 Beijerinckiaceae bacterium | reverse complement strand
TCTGGAGGGCCTGACCAAGTATTTCTATCCGGAGGCCTCCAATACGGTGGTGTTCGTGATCATGGCGCTGGTGCTCATGGTCAAGCCCAACGGCCTGTTCGGGAGGGCGTGACATGACGGACGCGCCGATGAAGCCCCTCTCCCCCGCCGCGCCAAAGGCCGACGAAACCAAGGTCATCATGGCCATGGTCGCCGTGCTCGCAGTGCTGCCCCTGCTGGGGGTCTATCCCTATTTCGTCATGCAGGCCCTGTGCTTCGCGCTCTTCGCCTGCGCCTTCAATCTGCTGATCGGCTTCGTGGGCCTTCTGTCCTTCGGCCACGCCATGTTTCTGGGCACGGCGGGCTACGCCAGCGCCCATGCGGCCAAGGTCTGGGGCCTACCGCCGGAACTCTGCATCATCTTCGGTACGGCGGCTGCTGGCGTGCTTGGCCTTGTTGTGGGCCTGATCGCCATCCGCCGTCAGGGCATCTATTTCTCCATGACGACCCTCGCTTTGGCGCAGATGATCTATTTCTTCTATCTGCAAGCGAAATTCACCCATGGGGAGGACGGCATCCAGGGCGTGCCGCAGGGGTTCTTCCTAGGCTTCCTCGACCTGTCGAAGCCTCTGGTGCTCTTCTATGTGGTGCTGGCGATCTTCGTGGCGGGCTTCCTGCTGATCTACCGCACGATCAACTCACCCTTCGGTGAAATCCTGAAAGCCATCCGCGAGAACGAGCCCCGCGCCATCTCGCTGGGCTACCGCACCGCCCGCTACAAGCTCGCCGCCTTTGTGCTCTCGGCGGGGCTGGCGGGGCTGGCGGGAGCCACCAAGGTGATCGTCTCCCAGAACGCCTCGCTGACCGATGTGCGCTGGGAAATGTCCGGCGAGGTGGTGCTGATGACGCTGGTAGGGGGATTGGGAACGATCTTCGGGCCCGTGGTCGGCGCCTTCATCATCATCGCCATGCAGCAATATCTGGCGGAGTTCGGCCAGTGGGTGCTGGTGATCCAGGGCGTGATCTTCGTCGCCTGCGTGCTCGCCTTCCGCCGGGGGATCGTGGGCGAGATCGCCCAGGCGCTGCGCCGCAATCTGTGACGCCTTCCTGGAACGACCACTCAGGGAGAGCCTGAGCCCTGCCTAATTATACAAATATAATTCGTGTTTAAATTTATATCTCGTGTCGAATTTGTAGTTGTGATAATGGACAGACTCGCTAATGCACCAGTAGATGAGCGGGCCCCCGCCCGGACAGTCACCAACGGATCCGCACAGGCATGTCACAGGTCATTTCCGCCAACCGGCTATCGGATGGAATCGTCGTGTTCCGCGCCAAAGGCGGCGTCTGGGTCGAGCAATTGCGCGATGCGGAGATCCTGCCAGACGCTGCGGCGGCGAAGGCGGCGCTGGGGCTGGTCGAACAGGATGTGAAGGCCAATCATGTGATCGAGGTCGCGGCCTTCGAGGTCGCGATCAATCACGGCCAGGTGGAGCCCGTGCATCTGCGCGACAAGATCAGGGCCAAGGGGCCAACCACCCATCCCCTCCATGGCAAGCAGGCGGCGCACTGAGCGAGGATCGTTATGTATCGTTATGACGAATTCGATGCGGCCTTCGTCGCCGACCGCCTCAACCAGTTCAGCGATCAGGTCGCCAGGCGCCTCAGCGGCGAGCTGACCGAAGATCAATTCCGCATCCATCGCCTGATGAACGGCGTCTATCTGCAATTGCACGCCTATATGCTGCGCGTCGCCATTCCCTATGGCACGCTCTCCCCGCGCCAGATGCGCAAGCTCGCCCATATCGCGCGCCGCTATGACAAGGGCTTCGGCCATTTCACCACGCGCCAGAACATCCAGTTCAACTGGCCCGCGCTGAAGGACATTCCGGAAATTCTGGGCGAACTCGCCAGCGTCGAGATGCACGCCATCCAGACCTCGGGCAATTGCATCCGCAATGTGACCGCCGACCATTTCGCCGGCGCGGCCGCCGACGAGATCGAAGATCCCCGTCCCTATGCGGAGATCCTGCGCCAGTGGTCCTCGATCCATCCCGAATTCACCTATCTGCCGCGCAAGTTCAAGCTGGCGCTGAGCGGCTCGCCCCATGACCGGGCGGCGACGCAGGTGCATGACATTGGCTATCAACTGGTGAAGAACAGCGAGGGTGAGACGGGCTTCGCCGTCTACGTGGGCGGCGGTCTTGGCCGCACGCCCATGGTCGGCCACAAGATCCGCGACTTTCTGCCCGTGGCGGACCTGCTCGCCTATACGCAGGCCATTGTGCGCGTCTACAATCTGGAAGGTCGCCGCGACAACAAATACAAGGCCCGCATCAAGATCCTCGTCCATGAAAAGGGCTTCGAGCCCATGCGCGAGGCGGTTGAGGCCGAATTTGCGGCCGACAAGAGCGATCTCCTCGCACTTCCCCAGAACGAGATCGAGCGCATCCGCGCCTATTTCGCGCCCCCTGCCCTGCAAGAGCGCGCCGCCCTACCGCAGGCCATGGAGGCCCGGCGCGCCCGCGACGCCGCCTTCGCCGCCTTCGTGGACACCAATGTGAGCCAGCACAAGCATGCGGGCTATGGCGTGCTGACCATTTCCCTGAAACCCATCGGCGGCATCCCCGGCGACGCCACCGCTGAACAAATGGAGCTGGTGGCGGATCTGGCCGAAAGCTTCGGCCATGACGAAATCCGCGTGTCCCACGAGCAGAACCTCGTGCTGCCCCATGTGGCGCTGGATGATCTGCCCGCGATCTACGACGCGCTCAAGGCCGATGGGCTGGCGACGGCGAACGCGGGGCTCATTTCCGACATCATCAGCTGCCCGGGCATGGACTATTGCTCGCTCGCGACAGCGCGCTCCATTCCCGTGGCCCAGCGCATCTCCGAGCGCTTCGCCGATGGGCCCCGCGCCAAGGGGATCGGCGCCCTGAAGATCAAGATCTCCGGCTGCATCAACGCCTGCGGACATCACCATGTCGGCCATATCGGCATCCTTGGTCTGGAGCGCAAGGGCGTCGAGACCTATCAACTGACCCTGGGCGGTTCAGGCGACGAGGCCTGCACGCTGGGCGACATCACAGGCCCCGGCTTCTCCTATGAAGATGTGGTGGACGCCATCGAGACCGTTGTGGACACCTATGTGGGGCTGCGCACGGACCCGCATGAGGATTTCCTCGCCGCCTATCGCCGCGTGGGTATGGCGCCCTTCAAGAAGGCCCTCTACGAGCGCGACAGCGGCGCGGACATCTGAACGAACCCCAACCTCTCAACACCCGGTTGCATCATGCCGCTTTATAAAAATGGATCATTCGTTCAGGACCCCTGGAGCGCGATCCCGGAGGGCGAGGCGATCTCGCCCGCCGGTCATGTGATCGTGCCGCTCAGTTGGTGGCAGGCGGAGCGGCAAGCCTTCGCGGGCTCAAATGTGCCCATCGGCGTGCGCATTGATCCGGGCACTTCCATCGACGAGTTTCTCGAAGACCTGCCCCGCTTCGCGCTGATCGCGCTGGCGATCCCGAAGTTTCAGGATGGCCGCGCCTATTCAACGGCGCGCCTGCTGCGCGAACGCCATGGCTTCAAGGGGGAGCTGCGCGCGATTGGCGAAGTGCTGATCGACCAGATCCAGCCCCTCATGCGCTGCGGCTTTGACGCATTCGACGTCACCGACCCCGTGACGCAAGCCGCGCTGGAGGCGGACCGCGTGCCCGGCGTGACGCATTTCTATCAGCCCGGGGTGAATGAGGCGCCAAAGGCGGGCGCACGCCCATGGCTGCGTCAGGCGTAAGAGCTGCGCCCCTCTTGATCGGGCGCTCTGAATGCGGCCATTTCAAGCGTCGCGGATGAAAACCCCAGCTCCTGCGCGATACTGCGCTCGAGGATATACAGCAGCCCCGTGAGGATCGGCATGTCAGCGCCTTCGATCCGCGCGGCGAGCCTGCGCCAATCATGGGGACGTGCGGAGCCTGCGAAGCCCTGCACCGATTGCGCCACATAGGCGCCTGCATCAAGCCCGCGCTCCTGCGCGCGCATGCCCACCTCGCGCACGAGATCAGGCCCGATGGAATGAATGGCCGCCTCGGCGACCTTGGCGTGTGAACAGGATCTGATGAGCTCGGCGACCAGCATGTGGTTTCCCCTCGGATTTGCAATGAATGGCGACGACAATGGCCGGACGTTATGTGTTCATGCGCTCATCGCAAGCGCATGGTCCGGCGTCAGCGCGTGAATGAAATCATCGCGCCATCTATGAACGTCGTAGATCTTCAAATGTTGCAACATAGGTTCGAAACGGGCGATCCGTTCCTCCAGCGACATTTCGCAGGCCGCGCGCAGGGCATGGGCCACGCCGTCGATGTCATAGGGATTGACCTGCAAGGCGCCACGCAGTTCCCGCGCCGCCCCCGCAAAGCGCGACAGGATCAAAACTCCGGGATCACGCGGATCCTGCGCTGCGATATATTCCTTCGAAACCAGGTTCATGCCATCGCGCAGCGGCGTCACGACGCCAATTTTGGCCGCCCGATACAAATGGGCGAGGGTGGCGCGGCCGATGGACTTGTTGATGTAACGAATGGGCCCCCAATCAATATCGCCAAAGCGCCCGTTGATGCGCCCTGCGGCTTCCGCCACCTCGCGATTGATCTCCGCGTATTCAGGCACGGCTTCGCGGGTCGTAGGCGCGATTTGCAGCGCTGTGATGCGATTATGATATTCGGGATAGAGTTCAAGAAAGCGCCCGATGGCGTCGATGCGCTGGGGGATGCCCTTGGAATAGTCGAGGCGATCCACGCTCAGCGCCAGCATCCTGCCCTGCAACGAGGCCTCGAGCCGCCGCGCTATGGCGGAGGCTGGCGCTTCGGCGAAACGGATGAACTCCTGCGTATCAATGCTGATGGGATAGACGCCAAGCTGGCAGATGCGCCCAAAGGCCTCCACCAGGCAACCCTGCGCATTGATGTTCATCTCCTCCTTAAGATAGGCGATGAAATTGTCCATGAAGGGCTTGGTCTGGAATCCCACAAGATCATAGTTCACGAGATTGACCGCCAGCCGCGCATGGTTCGGCAGGATGGTGAAGAGCTCGGGCGCGGGCCAGGGGATATGCAGGAAGAATCCAATGCGATTCTTGACGCCCAGCGCGCGCAGTTCAGACGCCAGCGGGATCAGGTGATAATCATGCACCCAGATGATGTCGTTGGGGCGCACCATGGGCGCGAGGATGCGCGCGAATATCTGGTTGACGCGATAATAACCGGCCATGTCGCGACGCGCGAATTCCGTGAGGCCGGGCCGGTGATGAAACAGCGGCCATAGCGCGCGATTGGCGAAGCCGTTGTAATATTCCTCCTCATCGCGGCGCGTGAGATCGACGGTGACATAGTCCACATTGTTAAAGCGCGTGGTCTGGGCCTTGGGCTCGCTGTCAGGAGCCTCCTGCACCTCGCCGCTCCAGCCAAGCCAGATGCCGCCTGCGCGCTCCAGCGCATTGCGCAGCGCCACGCTAAGCCCGCCGGAGGTGTAGCGATCACCCGGCTTGGGAACCCGATTGGATACGGCGATGAGCCTTTGCACGGGCCTCCCTTTCTCTTGTCCAGCCGCTCTTTCAGAACGCATCCTGCCAGGGCCGCGACAGCTTTATGGCCGAGCGCACCAGACCCACGAGCGAATAGGTCTGGGGAAAATTGCCCCACAGTTCGCCAGTGCTCACATGCAGTCCCTCCGACAGCAGCCCCTGACTGGAGCGATGGGCCAGAAGGCGCTCGAACATGTCGCGGGCCTCCTCGCGCCGCCCGGTGGCGGCGAGCGCCTCCACCATCCAGAAACTGCAGATGGTGAAGGAGGTTTCGGGCGCCCCGAAGTCGTCCTTGCGGCGGTAACGATAGACGTGATCCTCCTCGCGCAACTCGCGCTCCACCGCTTCCACGGTGCTGCGGAACCGGGGATCGTCGGGCGCGAGAAATCCCAGCTCGCTGAGCAAAAGAAGACTTCCATCGAGATCTTGACCATCGAAAGTAGCAACGAACGAGTTGCGCTTAGGGTTCCATGCGTGCGCCATGATTCCCGCTCGGATCGCGGCTGCGCGTTCTCGCCAGAGCAAGGCGCGATCAGGCAGGCTGAGCCGGTGGGCGATGCGTGCGAGACGGTCGCAGGCGGCCCAGCACATGACGCTTGATTGCGTATGCACTTCCATGCGGGTACGAAATTCCCAGAGGCCCGCATCGGGCTGCGCCCAGCGCCGCGCAGCCTCGTCGCCCAATTGCTCAAGTTTGTGGAACAGGCTGACATCGGCGGGGCGCGCGAGACGTTCATCGAAAAAGCCCTGCGCCACCGCCAGGATCACGCTGCCATAGCCATCGTTCTGGATCTGATCATAGGCGCCATTGCCAATGCGCACCGGCCCCATGGCGCGATAGCCTGAAAGGACCTCGGGCGGAATCTCTTCTTCGGTCAGCACCGTTTCGAAACCGAGACCGAAAATGGGCTGCAATGTTCCCGGTCTTGAGGAGGCAACGATATTGGTGATGTAACTTATGTAGCGCTCCATGGTGCGCGTCACGCTCAATCTGTTGAGCGTCTGGACCACGAAGAAGGTGTCGCGCAGCCAGCAATAACGATAATCCCAGTTGCGGCCGCTATTGGCGTATTCTGGAATGGATGTGGTGAGCGCGGCGACGATGCCGCCGGTCTCCTCATAGCTGCAGAGCTTGAGGGTGATGGCGGCGCGGATCACCGCCTCCTGCCATTCGAAGGGCAACGCCAGGCGGCGCGTCCATTCCATCCAGTAATCGAGGGTCTGGTCGAACCAGTCGAGGCCCATCATGCGGATGTCGCTGTCGAGCGGCTCATCCGCGCCCAGCACCATGACGAGCGGACGCTCCACCACAAAGGGCGTCTCGCTCTGGATGAGCCCCACGGGCGCATCGGTGGTCAGGCGCAAGACCTCATGGCCGAGAACATAGCGGATATGGTTGGAGCCGCGCGTCGTCTGCGACCCATGGCGTCCATAGGCGTGGCGGGGCTTGCAGCGCACGCGAATGCGCGGAACCCCGTTCAGGGGCTCGATGAGCCGCACGATGGAGACCGGGCGAAAGATGCGGCGATAACGATAGAAGCGGGGAATGAAATCGACGATGCGGATCTCCCCGCCATTGTCGTCGGTGAGGATGGTTTCGAGCACCGCCGAATTGCGAATGTAACTCTGGCGGCTGCGCGCGAAGCCGATCAACTCGATCTCGAAGAGACCGTCGGGTTCGAGCTGGGGATCACGCAGGAGATTGCAGAAAACCGGATCGCCATCGAAGCGGGGAATGCAGCACCACTGGATGCGCGCGCGTTGATCGACCAGCGCGGCGATGGCGCAATTGCCGAGCACGGCGAGGTCGAGGTCTGGCGCCTTCATGGGCGCGCCTCATGCACCAGTAGCGCGCGCAAGGCTTGAGTGTCCGGCAACACATGCTGCGCCTGTGTGCGCACCTCGGGCGAACCGATGCGCACCGAGACGCCTCCGGCCCGATTCACAAAGGCGAAGCCCGCCTCGTCGGTCAAATCGTCTCCGAAGAAGACGGGCGTGCGGTCTGCGAAGGGCGGCGCGCGCATCAGTTCCGCTATCGCCGTGCCTTTGTCATACAGCCCGGGCTTCAGCTCGACGACGAATTTTCCTTCCTGCACGGCGAGGCCATCAGCGGGACAAAAGCGCATCAAAAAACGCAGGACCTCGGCGCCCAGATCCGGCCGCTGGCGATAATGTACGGCCAGCGTCGCGCCCTTGTCCTCCAGCATCAGTCCCTCATGGGCGGTGACGAAATCGCGCAGAGGTTTGCGCGCGTGATCCATGATGCGCGGATCAGCGCGCCGCTCGGCGCCGCTGGCGTCGCGGATCTCGGCGCCATGGAGGCCGACGGCGGAGAAGTTAAGGGGGGAGAAGATGCGGTCTATGTCCGCAAGGGAGCGGCCGCTGACAAGCGCGAGGGCGCCATGGCAGCGGGCGGACAGGCGCTCCAGCAAAGCACGCAGGGCCTCATCGCTGACAACATCGCGCGGCTCGGGCTTTATGTCGAGCAGCGTGCCATCCACGTCAAAGAACAGCGCCGAGCGCTCAAGGGCGGGCAGGGTAAGGGAAGTGGCGGCGGGCGCCGATGAAGCTTGGGTCTGGGGCATGACGCCGGGCGCAACCATGGAGAGCGGACCAAGGCCAACGCCCCCATGCCCCTCAGGTTCCGCTCAAGGCGACAAAAAGGGGCGCTGGTTTCCCGGCGCCCCTGAGATCGTTCTCTGAATGAAGCAGGCGATCAGCCCGGATCGGCCACGAAGCCCGCGATCTTGATGGCGGAGACGGCGGCGGCCTCGTCATTGTCCGATGTGTCGCCGGAGACGCCGATGGCGCCGATGATCTTCTTGTTGGCGTCGCGGATCATCACGCCGCCGGGCACGGGCACGATGTTTCCATCGGCGAGGCCGTTGAGGGCGTTGACAAAATGAGGACGCTCGGCCGCCATGGTGTTCAGGCGGCGCGAGGGCATGCCGAAGGCGACCGCGCCATAGGCTTTGCCATAGGCCACGCGCCAGCGCATGAAGGTGGTGCCATCCTCGCTGGCGGCGGCGCGGATGGAGCTGTCCGCATCCAGAACCACGACGGACATGGGATTGAATTTATGCTCGCGGCAATAGGCGAGCGTATCGGCGAGCAGCTTCTGCGCCACGGCGTAGGTTAATCCGGACATTTGACCCCCTTGAGTTGAACCGATGGGAGTGTTCGCAAGCCGGGGGCCTCTCGTCAACCGGGCGTCGCAATGTTACCTCTTGTCCATGCAGGACATCGAGCTTCGCCAGCAACTCATCGCCCAGGCGCGATCCCTAACCACCCTGGGCCTCACCCAGGGAACCTCGGGCAATCTGAGCGCCCGGGTGGGAGACGCCATGCTCATCACCCCCAGTGGCGTGGCCTATGAGACACTGACGCCAGCCTCGCTGGCCCTGATGCCGCTGGACGGCGGCGGCGCTTTTGAAGGGCCGCTGAAGCCTTCCAGCGAATGGCGGTTTCATCTGGATATACTGCGGGCACGACCGGATGTGAGGGCCGTGGTCCATGCCCATTCCACCTACGCCACGGTCCTGTCGATCCTGCGCAGGCCCATCAAGGCCGTGCATTACATGATCGCGGCTTTTGGCGGGCCGGAAATCGCCTGTACGGATTATGCGCCCTTCGGCACGCAGGAGCTGTCGGAACTGGTGGTGGAGGGTCTGGGGCCGCGACACGGCGTATTGCTGGGCAACCACGGCATGATCGCCACGGGCGCCACGCTGGAACAGGCCATGCACCGGGCCGTGGAGCTGGAGACCCTGGCGCGGCAAAGCTATCTGGCGGGGCTGGCGGGAGCCCCAGTCATCCTGCCCGACGATGAAATCATGCGCTGCGTAGAGCGCTTCAAGTCCTACGGCCCACAGGCGCAGGAGGGCGAGGCCTGAGCGGCCCCGCCGGAGAGAGCCTCACCAGACACCGGTATTGGCCATGGAGACCCAGGGCTCCTGCGGCGGCAGGGCGTCGCCCTTTTGCAAAAGTTCGATGGAGATATTGTCGGGGGAGCGGATGAAGGCCATGCGGCCCTCGCGCGGAGGACGGTTGATGGTGACGCCGGCCTTCATCAAGCGGTCGCAAATCGCGTAGATATCATCTACCTCATAGGCGAGATGGCCGAAATTGCGCCCGCCCGTATAGGCTTCGGGGTCCCAATTGTAGGTCAGCTCGACGAGGGGCGCCTTGTGCGCCTTGCCGGCGGCGACATCCTCCGGCGCCGCGAGGAAGATGAGGGTGAAGCGGCCCTGCTGGCTTTCCACACGCCGAACCTCCTCAAGGCCAAGCTTGCGGCAATAGAAATCGAGGGCCTCATCGACATTGGACACCCGGACCATGGTATGCAGATAGCGCATTGTTCAGTCTCCGACTCGGAACGCGCCGCAAGGATCATCCATTCCGCCGGAATGGCAAGTCTCCACCCCCTCTAACCCGGCCTGCCTCATGACCGACGCTGACGCTCTCAAGGAAAAGGCCGCTCTCGCCTCCATCACGGCGAGCGCCCTGCTGACGCTTGGCAAACTGGTTGCGGGATTGTTCTCAGGCTCATTGGCGCTGATCTCCGAGGCTGGTCACGGCCTGCTGGACACGGGCGCGACGATCCTGACCTATTTCGCCATCCGCGCCTCCGGCAAGCCCGCCGACGAGGAGCATCACTATGGCCATGGCAAGGTGGAGGCGGTCGCGGCGCTGGCGGAGACGGGGCTGCTGATAGTCCTTGCCATCTATGTGATGGTCGAGGCGATGCGGCGCCTTTTCGGCCATGCAGCCGAGCCTGTGGACGCCAGCTGGCCGGTCTTTGCGGTGCTGGTAGTCTCGATTGTCGTCGATCTCGTGCGCTGGCGCTCCCTCAGCGCCATCGCCGAAGAGACCAAGAGCGACGCCTTGGCGGCGGACGCCCTGCATTTCTCCAGCGATCTTGTCGCCTCGGTCTGCGTGCTGCTGGGCCTCGCGGCCTCACGCTTCGGCTATCAGCAGGGCGATGCGCTCGCCGCCATCGGCGTCTCGGTCTTCATCGGCATCGCAGGCTATCGGCTGGGACGGCGCACCATCGACACCCTGGTCGACGCAGCCCCCAAGGGCCTCGCGGACCAGATCCGCTCAAGCGTAGGAGCGGTGACGGGGGTGGTGAATGTGGAGAGCGTGCGCCTGCGCCCCGCAGGCCCCCAGGTGCTGGGCGAGGTCGGCATTATGGTCCCCCGCAGCATGCCGCTGGAGCGCGTGTCCGGCGTCAAGCAGGAAGTCGCCGCCGCCATCGCCGTGGTGGCGCCAGAAGCGAATGTCACCATCACCGCCAACCCCATCGCGCTTGACGACGAGAGCGCCCTCGAACTGGTGCTGCTGATCGCCGCCCGGCGCAGGCTCGCGATCCATCACGTCACCGTGCAGGAAATCAACGGCGTCAAGGCGGTGAGCCTCGATCTGGAGTTGGACGGGAGAATGACCCTGGGTCAGGCCCATGAAATCGCCTCATCTCTGGAGGAGGCCATCGAGGCGGAGCTGGGGCCGGGGGTCGAGGTGGAGACCCATGTGGAGCCGCTGGAAATCGCGGAACTCAGCGGTCGCGACGCGACCACAGACAAGGCTGCAGCCATCAAGGCTGTCCTGATTGAGGCGGCCCGGGAGGGCGGCGTGATCAGCGACGTCCACCATGTGCGGGTGCGCGAGACGTCAAACGGGCTTGTGGTGAACTACCATTGCCGTGCGGATCAGGCTCTGAGCGTTGATCAGGTTCACGACGCCGTCGATGCGCTGGATCGACGTGCCCGCCGCGCAGACTCCTCGATTTCCCGCATTGTTGGCCATGCGGAGCCGGTGAAAGGCTGACCCCAGCGCCTGAAAATTGGTCAGCGTCACAGAATTGCGATAGGTAAAGTGACGCATTCCGCGATTCACGAGATCAACCATGCCCACCCTGAAGTCGCGCCCCATTCTGATCCTGATCGCGGGATTTCTGGTGCTGTTCATCGGGGGTGGGGCGAGGCTCGCCATCGGGCTGACGCTGAAACCCATGGTGGAGGAGCTCGGCTGGGGGCGCAGCGAGCTGGGCGTAACGGTCGCCGTGTTTCAGGTGGTGACCGCCATCGCCATGTTCTACGCGGGGAAAATTGCCGACACCATGAGCCTTCGCCTGGTGCTTGGCGGCGGCGTTGCGCTGGGCGGGCTCACCATCGGCGCCATGTGCCTCGTCACCCAGCCATGGCACGCCTTTCTGCTTTATGGGGTCGCTTTCGCCATCGGAAATGGGGTCGCCGCCACCACCCCGGTCGCGGTCATGGTGACGCGCGCCTATCCCCAGAAATCCGGCATGGCCAACGCCATCGCGCTCGGGGGCATGAGCGTGGGGCAATTGGTGGTGGTCGCCGTGCTCGCGGCGGTGATGGTCAGCATAGGCTGGCGCTCGGTCTATGTCTGGGTGGGCGCGGCCCATTTCGTCCTGATACCGCTGATCTTGGCCGCCGTGCCCGGGCGGGAGGCCGCCGCGCAGGCCCGCAGCGCCGCCTCGCAACTGGGCATGACCCTGCGCGAGGCCTCTCGCACGAAGCAATTCTGGCTGTTGATCGGGATTTTCGCCATCTGCGGCTTTGACGATTTCTTCGTCACCACCCATGTGGTCGCCTTCGCCCAGGACCGGGGCCTCGACGCCTATGTGGCGGGCAATCTTCTTGCGGCCATGGGAATCGTCGGGCTGATCGGCGTGATTATCGCGGGCGGTTGGGGCGACAAGTCAGGCCCCATCGCGCCCACTATCGCCACCTTCGTGGCTCGGGTGGCCGTGTTTGGGCTGGTGGCGGTGGACCAGTCGCCGCTATCCGTGATGATCTTCGCGACGGTCTTCGGCCTGAGCTTTCTGGCCACGGCCCCGCTGACGGTTCTGTTCATCCGCGACAGTTTCGGCACCCGCAATCTCGGCGCCATAGGCGGCCTCATCGTCATGGTCCATCACAGTTGTGGTGGCTTGGGCGCCTATATCGGCGCAGTGGTCTTCGACGGGACCGGCTCCTACGACACAGTCTTCATAGTCATGTGCGTAGCCTCGCTGGCGGCGGCCCTCTTCACCTGGGCGCTCTCACGGGCCGGACCTGCGGACCCGTCACTGGCCGGTGCGCGATAGGCCACACAGAGACTTGACAATATTTGAAAATTTGTTAGTGAATATTCACTCATACTAAAAGAAGCACGTCCAGTGGGGACGGAGACTGCAGTCATGTTCAGCAAACTGATGTCGGCGCGGCGTTTCGCGCCCCTGTTCTGGTGCCAGTTCTTTTCCGCCTTCAATGACAATTTCGTGCGCCAGATGCTGGCCATGCTCATCCTCTTTCGGCTGGGCGAGGAGGCGGCGGGCTCACTGATCACGCTGGCGGTGGGGATTTTCATCGCGCCTTCGCTGCTCCTGTCGGCGCTGGGCGGCGAGATCGCGGATTCCCAGGACAAGGCGGTGATCGCGCGGCGGCTGAAATTCGCGGAAATCGGCGTTCAGATGATCGCGGCGGCAGGCTTCTGGTTCGGCTCCCTGCCACTGCTCTACGCCGCCCTCTTCGGCCTTGGGGTGATCGCCGCCCTGTTCGGCCCCATCAAATACGGCATCCTTCCCGACCATCTGGAAACCCACGAACTGCCCGCAGGCAACGCCCTGATCGAGGGCGCCACATTTCTGGCGATTCTCTGCGGCCTCATCGTGGGCGGCTATGCGGCTGACCATGCGCGCGACCCCAAGGGCGTCGTGGCGCAACTCATGGTCATCGCACTGCTATGCTGGGGCGCAAGCCGCTATATTCCAGCCACCGGCGCCGCAGCGCCAAACCTGCGCCCCAGCGCCAATATCCTCGCCTCCACAGGCCGCCTGTTGACGCAACTGGCGGCAGACCAGCGCCTCTGGATTGGCGGCGTTGCGGTGAGCTGGTTCTGGATGACAGGCGCCATTGCGCTCTCGCTCGTTCCCGTCCTGATCAAGACCAATATCGGGGGCGGCATTGATGTGGAGACCGCCATCAGCGCCCTCTTCGCCATCGGCATCGGGTTGGGTTCGGTGATGGCCGCCGTGGTGGCGAAGGGACGCATTCGCCTCCTGCCAGTGCCGCTCTCGGGCATCATGATGGCGGTGTTCCTGATGGATCTGGGGATTGCGACGCTAGACCTTCCCAAGGCCACTGGGGAAATTGCGCTGAGCGCTTTCTTCACCAGCGCTTCAGGCCTGCGCATCGCCATCGATGTGATGGGGCTTGCGACCGCAGGCGGCATGTTCGTGGTGCCCGTATTCTCGGCTGTGCAGGCCTGGGCCGGGGAAGACCGCCGCGCCCGGGTGATCGCTGGCGTCAATATCATGAACGCCATCTTCATGGTGGGTGGCACGATTATCGTGGCCGCATTGCAAGCGACCGGCGCCAGCGAATCCGTGCTCTTGCTGATCCTGGGCCTGCTCAACGCGGTCTTCGCCCTCTGGCTCTTCCGCGCCCTGCCCGGAAGCCTCGCAGGCGAGGCGCTGAACACGCTTTTCCGCGTCGCCTTTCGGCTTGATGTGCGCGGGCTGGAAAATCTCAAGCAGGCGGGCGATCAATGCGTGATCGCGCTCAACCATGTTTCCTTCCTCGACGCGCCCGTCATCCTGTCGATTCTTGAAGCCAAGCCTGTCTTCGCCATCGACTGGCAGATCGCCAAGGCGTGGTGGGTGCGTCCCTTCCTTGGGATCGCGCGCTGCTTTCCCATGGACCCGACAAAGCCGCTCTCCACACGCTCCCTCATCCGGGAGGTGCAGGCAGGCCAGCATCTCGTGATCTTTCCCGAAGGACGCCTCACGGTCACGGGCTCTTTGATGAAAGTCTATGACGGCGCCGCCATGATCGCCGACAAGAGCGACGCGATGATCGTGCCCGTGCGGCTTGAGGGCCTGGACCGCACCCTCTTCACTCGGCTCTCGCACTTGAACATCCGCCGCAAGCTTTTCCCCAAGGTGCGCGTGACCTTCCTGCCACCCCGAAAGCTGATCCTCGATCAGAACCTCTTTGGCCGCAAACGTCGGCAGGCGGCGGGAGCGGCGCTCTACGACATCATGTCCGACCTGATGTTCGAGACCTCTTCAACCCATGCGACGCTCACCACAGCGCTGCATGATTGCATCACCCTGCTCGGCGGCTCACGGATCATGCTGGAAGATCCCATCAGCGGCCCCATGAAAGCCAATATGGTGGAGATCGGCGCGGCGGTGCTGGCGCGCAAGATTGCGCTTCTTGGCAAACCCGGCGACACCATCGGCGTGCTCTTGCCCAACGCAAATGGCGCGGCCGTCACCTTCTTCGCCGTCCAGCAAGCCGGCCGCGTGGCCGCCATGCTGAATTTTACCGCAGGCGCCGCCAACATGCGCTCAGCCTGCACGGGCTCACGCATCTCCCACGTCCTAACCTCCCGCGCCTTTATCGAGAAGGCGGATCTTCGGGATGTGGTCGATGAACTCGCGAAACAGACCACGATCCATTATCTGGAGGACATTCGAAAGACCGTCACAAAGGTCGACAAGGTGCGTGGCCTCATAGAACGGGGCCGCCCCCTCGTCCCGCGCAAGCCTGATGACGCAGCCGTCGTGCTCTTCACTTCCGGGTCGGAAGGCGCGCCCAAGGGTGTGGTGCTTTCGCACAGAAATCTACTCGCGAACCTCGCGCAGGTCACGGCGCGCATCGACATCACGCCCAATGACATCGTCTTGAACGTGCTGCCGATCTTCCACAGCTTCGGCCTCACGGGAGGCCTGCTGGCGGGCATGCTTACGGGGATGAAGGTCTATCTGTATCCCTCGCCCCTGCACTACCGACAGATCCCCGAACTGATCTACGGAACCAACGCCACCATTTTGTTTGGCACGGACACTTTCCTCACCGGCTATGCCAAAATGGCGAACCCCTATGACTTCCGTTCGCTGCGCTACATCGTGGCGGGCGCCGAGCGCGTGAAGGAAGAGACGCGGCGGCTTTATATGGAAAAATTCGGTCAACGCATTCTCGAAGGCTATGGCGTGACCGAAACCGCGCCGGTGCTATCCGTCAATACGCCGATGTTTAATAAGGCGGGCACCGTGGGACGCATCATGCCGGGCATGGAGCACCGGCTTGATCCGGTGCCGGGCATCGCTGAAGGCGGGCGCCTCTTTGTACGCGGACCCAATGTCATGCTCGGCTATTACCGCGCCGACAATCCAGGCGAGCTGGAACAGCCGCCAGGCGGCTGGCATGACACCGGCGACATCGTGGCCATGGATGCGGACCAATTCATCACCATCAAGGGCCGCGCAAAACGCTTCGCGAAAATTGCAGGCGAAATGGTTTCACTCACCGCCGTCGAACAAATCTGTGGAGATTTATGGCCAGAGGACCCGCCAGCTGTGGTGGCCGTGCCCGATGCTCGAAAGGGCGAACGGCTCATCATGGTGACGACCAGAGTTGGCGCGACCCGTGCGCAGGTTCAGGCCTGGATGAAAGAACGCGGCGCGATTGAATTGATGCACCCATCCGAGATCATCACCGTAGAGGCGTTGCCGCTGCTGGGGTCCGGCAAAACTGACTATGTCGAACTAGACCGCCTCGTGCGCGGCAAACTCGGCCTTGTGACGGGAGCTTGAAATGACAAGCGCCCCACAAACCACAAGAACCCGCAACGGCGTCAGCACGCGCGCCAGCATAGAGAAGCAAGCGCTGCGGCTATTCGCGCAAAAGGGCGTCGAAGGAACCACGATCCGCGATCTTGCGATGGCGGTAGGCGTCGCGGACGCCGCGCTCTATCGCTATTTCACGTCGAAGGAAGAAATTGCAGCCGAGTTGTTCGCCGCCCATTACGGCGAGCTGGCGCGCAGCATAGAAGAGATTGGCGCGCGCGTCCTGCCCTTCACCGACATGGTGACTGCGCTGGTCGATCTGCTTTGTGGCCTCTTCGACGATGCGCCGGATGTGTTCAGCTTCATCCTTATCAATCAGCATGCCCATCTGCGCTACGTGCACGACGAGGCCAATGCGGTGGAAGCCCTGCGGGCGATCATGCGTCAGGCTCATGCGATTGGCGCCATCGAGATCGAAGACTGCGATCTGGCCGCCGCCATGGCTCTGGGCGCAGTGCTGCAACCCTGTGTCTTCAAACTCTATGGACGCTTGCCCGGCCCCATGCGCAGCCGGGCCCCCGAGTTGGCGAGCGCCGCCTTGCGAGCGCTACGGTTCAGGTCCAGCTCGACATGAGGGGGAGTGAGGCGGCGACAAAGCGGCGATCACATCTGCGAGACCATCGCTCAGAAACAAGGACCGGCATGTTCAAACACCCAAACGCGCAGCTGGAGATGTCGCCCTCAGCACGAATGAGCTATTGATTGATTCGCGTAACCTCAGGCGTGACTTCAGCCAGCCCTCAACGCGCCCCTCCCTATGCGCGAATGGGCGCAACTCCGGTTAGGGTCCTCTGGGTAGAGCAGCCATGCCCCCTTGGCGCGGGCCCCTCAAAGCGTCATAACCTCCTTCACCAAGGAGAGCCTGCCCATGCGCACCGATACTGCACAGCCCGTCCGCCTGAGCGACTATCGCGCACCCGATTATCTGATCGATTCGGTCGATCTCGATATAAGGCTGCATCTGAGCGCAACCCATGTGCGCGCGCGGCTCTCGATTCGCCCCAATCCCCTGGGCCGTCCTGACGCGCCGCTTGTGCTTGATGGCGATGGGCTCAAGGCGAGCGCAATCTTTCTTGACGGCGCCGCGCTGGCGCTGTCGCCTGACTTAGTCAGTCCTGATCGCCTCACCATCACGCAACCACCGCGCAGGGCCTTCGAGTTGATCATGGAAACATTGGTGGACCCCTCCGCCAATACGCAACTCATGGGGCTTTATCGCTCGGGCTCCGCTTATTGCACCCAATGCGAAGCTGAAGGTTTCCGGCGAATCACCTATTTCCTCGACCGGCCGGACGTGCTGAGCGTCTACACGACGCGCATCGAGGCGGAGAAAGCGCAGGCGCCGGTGCTGCTGGGCAATGGCAATCTGGTCGAAAGCGGCGACATCCCCGGGACCTCGCGGCACTTCGCCATCTGGCATGATCCCCATCCCAAGCCTTGCTATCTCTTCGCGCTGGTGGGCGGCGACCTCGGCTCCATCCATGACAAATTTAAGACCATGTCAGGGCGCGAGGTGAACCTCGGCATCTATGTGGAACATGGCAAGGAGCCGCGCGCCGCCTATGCGATGGATGCGCTGAAACGCTCCATGCGCTGGGATGAAGAGGTCTTCGGTCGCGAGTATGATCTGGATGTGTTCAACATCGTCGCCGTTTCCGACTTCAACATGGGCGCGATGGAGAACAAGGGCCTCAACATCTTCAACGACAAATATGTGCTGGCCCTGCCGCAAACCGCAACGGATCTCGACTACGCCCATATCGAGGGCGTGATCGCCCATGAATACTTCCACAACTGGACCGGCAACCGCATCACTTGCCGCGACTGGTTCCAGCTCTGCCTCAAGGAGGGGCTGACCGTTTTCCGCGATCAGGAATTCTCCTCGGACCAGCGCTCGCGCCCGGTCAAGCGCATCGCGGACGTCCGCGCCCTGCGCGCCGCCCAGTTTCCGGAAGATGGCGGTCCGCTGGCGCATAATGTGCGGCCCGAGACCTATCTCGAGATCAACAATTTCTATACGCCGACCATCTATGAAAAGGGCGCCGAGGTCATCCGCATGCTCAAGGTGCTGATTGGCGCTGAAGCCTTCCGCAGGGGCATGGACCTTTACTTTACACGCTGCGACGGCATGGCGGCAACAGTGGAGGACTTCATCGCCTGCTTCGCTGAAGCCTCGGGACGGGATCTCACCCATTTCATGCGCTGGTACTCGCAAGCTGGCACGCCGCTCCTTACGGTATCCAGCGCCTATGACGCCAACGCGAGGACCTTCACGCTGACGCTGGCTCAAACAACGGCGCCGACGCCCGGTCAGCCCGAGAAGCAGCCTCTCGTCCTTCCGGTGGCGCTTGGTCTTGTTGGCTCTGGCGGCGACCTGCCGCTCGTCGCCAAGGCGCCGGGGGAGGATGGCGGCGCCAGCCTGCATGAATGCGCCAACGGCATTTTCGAACTGAGCGCCAGCACACGCCGCATCATATTCCAGAATGTACCCGAACGGCCGGTGCCTTCCGTGCTGCGCGGTTTCTCGGCGCCGGTGAAACTGGAGCTGGACACCTCTGCGGAAGACCTCTTGACCCTCGCTGCGCGCGACAGCGATCTCTTCAACCGCTGGCAAGCGATCCAGACCTATGCGACACGCCTGCTGACGTCATCGGTCGCCACCATCCGCGCTGGCGGATTGCCAGTCCTCGACAAGCGCTTCCCGCAGGCCATCGGCAGCGTGCTTGATCTCTTCGCCAGCGACCCGGCGTTCACCGCGCAGGCGATCAGCCTGCCCGCAGAAGCCGACATCGCCCGCGAGATCAATTCGGATGTGGACCCGGACGCCATACATATGGCGCGCCGCGAGCTGCGTCGGAGCATCGGAGCCCAGTTACAGCCCGCCCTGCTCAGGGTTTACGAGGCGCTCTCCACCAACGCCCCCTATTCGCCGGACGCCCGCAGCGCCGGGGCGCGGGCGCTGCGCAATGCGGCCCTTGATCTGATTGCGACCGGAGACGCCAAGACCGGCGCCGAAATCGCCATGCGCCAGTTCCAGTCGGCTCACAACATGACCGACCAGTTCGGCGCGCTTGGCGTATTATCGACGCTGCCCGGAGACCCGCGCGAGCAGGCCCTCGAGACCTTCTATCGTTCCCACGCCTCAGATCCCCTCGTCATCGACAAATGGTTCGCCCTGCAAGGGCTGATTCCGGAAGCGGCCACCTATGATCGCGTTCGGGCGCTCATGCAGCACCACGCCTTCACCTATGCCAACCCCAACCGCTTGCGCTCCCTGATCGGCAGCTTCGCAGCCAATCTCACCCAGTTCCACGCCGCTGACGGGCGTGGCTACGATCTGATCGCCTCCGTGGTGATGGAGCTCGACAGCCGCAATCCGCAAGTCGCAGCGCGCCTGCTCGCCGCATTCAGGACCTGGCGATCCATGGAGGCGACCCGCCGCTCCATGGCGCAGGCGGCCCTGGAGCGTGTCGCCGCAGTGCAAGGTCTCTCCCCCGATGTCCGCGATATCGTCGACCGTTCGCTCGCTTGACGCGCGCAACCTCCGCCCAAAGCATTTGGACTCCTTTCGTTCACTTTTCAGCAGCGAGACTGATGCTTTGGCGCACTGCAAAAAATTTAATTTACGCAACGTTACGTTAACCTCTGGACAAAAATCCCCAATCGGATTCAACTGAAAGTGATTCGAGGGTGATGCGGCACATTTCCCTCGGATCGACTTAAGTTTCGAGGGGGCCTGATGGCGCGTGCAAACGCAGCCAATGCATCCGTGCGAACGGACGCGTTGCGATATCTTGCGCGAATAGTGAACATCACCGCCTTGAAGCGGGCGATGAATCGCGACCGCTGGGCCCAACGCGCCGTTCCCGCTGGCGTCGGGCTCTTTTTGCTGACCATTCTCATCATCGCCGCTCTGCAAACCGTGCGGGCCCGCGAACAAACCATCATGGACGCGCAGGGCGAACTCGAACTGATCGCGGCGACCGTCGCCGCAGAGATCAACGCGAACCATGCCACCACCCTCGACCAGTCGATCCTTGAGCGCGCATTGCCGGAGCGGGTGTTGACCCGTGAACGCTATATTCTGGTGAGCGATGGCGCTGGCCAAATCGTCGCCAACCTTCCAAGAGGCTCCGGCAAGACTGGTTTGTTGGCTGATCAACTCGGCACCGGCCAACCCCTGGTCACCTTCGCCGAAAAAGCTGGCGCTCTGCGTATCGTATTGGCGGATGGTGGCGAAGCGCTGGGCGCGGTGAGAAGCCTGCGCACGCCCCTTGGGCAGGTCGCGGTCATTCACCCGATCAGCGGGGTGCTGTATGATTGGCGCGCCACCGTGTTGCGCGCCAACATGCTGTTGCTTTTCACCGCCGCCATTCTGGCCCTCGCGGCTGGCGGCTACGCCTGGCAAGCAGGCGCAACACGCAAATCCGAACTGGCCTTTGAGACCCTGCGCGACCGCATGACAAAGGCGCTTAGCAGAGGTCACTGCGGTTTGTGGGATTGGGATCTGGCGCGAGGCCGGATCTACTGGTCGCCCTCCATGTATGAAATACTCGGGCTGACGCCAGGCGACGGATATCTTTCCTGCGGCGATGTTAACAGCTTGATCCATCCACAGGATGGCGATCTTAACACAATCGCCGAAACCCTCTCCTCTTCCGGATCGAACGCCATTGACCACACCTTCCGCCTTCGCAATGGCGCGGGAGAGTGGATCTGGGTGCGGGCCCGCGCCGAAATCGTCCTCGATGAACATCATCAGTCAGCCCATCTCGTGGGCATCGCCGTCGACATCACCGACCAGAAAGCGCTTGCAGAACGCTCCGCCACCGCAGATCTGCGTCTGCGCGACGCCATTGAGACGGTTTCCGAAGCCTTCGTGCTCTGGGACGCCGACAATCAACTGGTGATGTGCAATTCGAAGTTCCAGCGCCTGCACAATCTTCCGGTTGAAGCGGTCTCTCCGGGCTTGCCCTACCACGAAGTCATGTCGCTGGCGACGCCGCTGCTCGTGCGCGCGCAAGTGCCCATCGGCGAGCGCCCGCAAGCCGGCGCCCGCACCTATGAAGCGCGCCTCGCCGATGGCCGCTGGCTGCAGATCAACGAACGCCGCACCAAGGACGGCGGCTATGTTTCTGTCGGCACCGACATCACCACGCTCAAGCGCCATGAAGAGCAATTGCTGGAATCCGAGCGCAGGCTGATGGCTACGGTGGCCGACTTGCGCAGGTCACGCCAGACGCTGGAAGTGCAAGCGGCACAACTTTCCGATCTCGCCGAACGCTATCTGGAACAAAAGGCGGAAGCCGAAAGCGCCAACCGTGCGAAGTCCGAATTCCTGGCCAATATGAGCCATGAGCTGCGCACGCCTCTGAACGCGATCATTGGCTTCTCCGAACTGATGGAGCACGAAACTTTCGGCGCCCTCGGCAATGAGCGCTATGTTGATTATTGCACCCATATTCGCAAGAGCGGCGAAAGCCTGCTGTCCGTCATCTCAGATGTGCTGGATATGTCGCGCATCGAGGCGGGCCGTCTGAGGCTGGAGCGCGAGACGCTCGATCTCGGCGAGATGATCAGCGCCAGCATCCAGGAATTGCAAAGCGCCGCCGAGGCCAAGGGCGTTGCGCTGACGGCCGAGACGGTGAGCGAACAATCCTTCAGCGGCGACCGCGAACAGTTGCACAAGGTCCTCACCAGTCTGCTGCGCAATGCGGTGAAATATACGCCCGAAGGCGGCGCCGTGACCCTGCGCACGCGCATCATGAACGACACCGTGAATATCTATGTCGAAGACACCGGCGCAGGCATGGCCCCCGAAGCCCTCGCGCGCGTCGGTCGGCCCTTCGAGCAGATCGACACTCCCCTTGAAAATGGGATGCGTGGCTCAGGCCTTGGCCTCGCCATCGCGCGTTCGCTTGTTGAATTGCATGGCGGCGCGCTGCACGTTCGCAGCACCGTCGGCGCGGGCACGATCGTGTGCGTTCAACTCCCCATATCGGCGCCCACTCTCTCGCTGGCCTTACCCGAAAAACCAGACGAACGGGCCGCCTGAGGGCTCAATCCATCAACTGATGAAACAGGGCGCGTACAGATGCGCGCGTTTCCATGAGTTGACGTTCAAGGCGGGGAAAATCGGGACAATCGGCGGCGGCGGCGGCGATACGCCGCAAGACTCCGCCTGCGACCTTGCCCGGATCAAAAGCGCCCTCGATCGTCAGCCTCATCATTTGCGTCACCGTCGAGTAGAGACGATGCGCCTCAACCAAACGGTCGGCGTCATCTGGGGCGACAAGGGCCAAATGTCCTGCTGTGGCAAGCGTCCGCGCCGTCTCAACCGCGAGAATTTCTGAATGGACCGCCCCATAGCGCAGGGCCAGATATTGCGCGATGAACTCGATATCAATCACGCCACCAGCCGCCAGCTTCAAATCCCAGGGATCGCTCTCGCCCTTTTCCTGCGCGATCATCGCGCGCATCTCGCGAACGGACTTTCGTATAGCCTCCGCATTGCGTGGCTGACGCAATACGATGGCGATGGCTGCTTCAAGCTCTGCGCCCAGAGATGCATCGCCTGCGACAACCCGCGCTCGCGTAAGCGCCATATGTTCCCAGGTCTCCGCCTCCTGCAATTGATAGGCTGCGAAGCTTCGCATCTGCGTCGCCGCCGGCCCCTGCCCGCCCGAGGGGCGCAGACGCATGTCGACATCATAAAGCCGGCCCCGCCGCGTGGCCACGGTCAGCGAGGAAATGAGGCGCTGGGTCAGGCGCGTGTAATATTGTGTGGCGTGCAGCCGCCGGGCGCCCTCGGATTCCGGCTGGGCCTCATCAAAATCATAGATCAACACGAGATCAAGATCGGAGGCCGCAGTCATTTCACGCGATCCGAACTTGCCCATGGCGAGCACTACGCAACGACCGCCGGGCACTTGGCCATATTCGTTTGAAAAAGCGCGGCCCACATGCGCGAGACATGCACGCACAACAGAGCCGGCCAAAGCCGCATAGGCGCGCCCGGCGTCAAGGGGATCGAGAATATGCGAAAGGGTTCGTACGCCGATCAGGAACATCTCTTCTTGCGCAAGATCGCGCATGCCATCAAGAAACTCTTCGGTAGTGCGCGAAGCCTCCAGCAAGGCGCCGACACGTACGCCATAGGCAGTCTCATCGGCAGGCGCCTGCAACGAAGCTGGATCAATGGCGGCGTCGAGCAGATGGGGACGCATGGCGACCGCGCGCGCCAGCCTGGGCGCCCCGCCCAGAATATCGCCAAAGAGATCGCGCACGCTGTCGTTGGCGCGCAGGATGGAAAACAATTCCACAGCGGCGGGCAT
This sequence comes from Beijerinckiaceae bacterium, assembly GCA_947456505.1. Classification (GTDB taxonomy): domain Bacteria; phylum Pseudomonadota; class Alphaproteobacteria; order Rhizobiales; family Beijerinckiaceae; genus Terripilifer. The sequence goes on along the minus strand of CANGTC010000010.1, from coordinate 26,680 downwards.
GCGCATGAGAGCGGCGTCAAAAGCGTCAAGCGCCGCATCAGCGTCGCCGCTGCCCGAAAAGCTGTCCAGCAAGGCTGGCACAAGTTCCGTCAACACCTCGCGCGTGCGTGGGCTCTGCACGGCGGGCCTGCGGCCGAAATGCCAGCCTCGGATCGTCTCTGCGGCGCGCGCAGGATCCTGGAACCCCAGCTTTGTAAGGGTTTTCAGAGTCTCGGGGTCATCGGTTACGCCAGTGAAGACAAGACTTCCCGCGCCCGCATCGAGCCCCGGCGCATGTTCGAACAGGCGGGCGTAATGACGTTCAACAAGTCTGAGATGGCGCGTCAGCGCCTTCTCGAAAGCGGATACGGTCGCATAGCCGCAGAATTTGGCGAAATGCGTGAGCGCCTGCAGATCAGACGGCAAGCGCTGGGTCTGTTCATCCGCGAGCATTTGCAGTCGATGTTCGATGGTGCGCAGAAATTTATATGCGGCGCCAAGATCATCCACCGCCTCCTGCGTCACCCATCCATCCGCCTGCAGGGCAGCCAACATATCGAGGGTTCGCGCGCCGCGCAGTTGCAGGCGCCGTCCACCGAAGATGAGCTGCTGGGTCTGAACGAAGAACTCGACTTCGCGAATGCCGCCACGTCCCAGCTTCACATCGTGGCCCGCGACCGCCACCTCCGCATGGCCGCGCACCGCGTGGATTTGCCGTTTCATGGCGTGAATGTCGGCGATGGCCGCGTAGTCGAAATATTTTCGCCATATAAAGGGTGCGAGTTCGACGAGCAGCGCGGCGCCCAGCGGCTTGTCCCCTGCCACCGGCCGCGCCTTGATCAGCGCCGCGCGCTCCCAGTTCTGGCCGAGCATTTCATAATAGGAAAAGGCGGCAGGCAGCGAAATCGCTACAGCCGTGGAGCCGGGATCAGGACGCAGGCGCAGATCGACGCGCAACACATAACCATCGCCAGTGCGCTCTTGTAGAATTTTTGCGAGTGCGCGCGTCATGCGCACAAACAGGATCGAAGGCTCCTGCCCCTCGGGAACAGCGGAGGTTTCCGGATCGAAAAAAACGATCAGATCAATATCGCTGGAATAATTGAGCTCAAAGGCGCCGTGCTTGCCCATGGCGAGCACCACCACGCCGCAACCAGCCTCCGGATCCTGCAGATCCCGCAGCACAAGCTTGCCCTCATGAGCGGCCGTGCGCAGCAGATAGCGCAGAGCGCCGGATACCGCCGCGTCGGCGAATTGCGAGAGGGCCTGCGTGACGGCGACGACATCCCAGACGCCCCCTAGATCCGCCAACGCGATCAAGAGAGCCGCTGACTGCTTGGCGATGCGCAATATTTGCATGACATGCGCTTCGCTGTCGGCGGCGTCGCAATCCCTGCGCATACCCGACAACAGCTTTTCAAAGGTCTCCTCTGGGGCTTGCTCAAAATAGTTCGCCAACCGCGCAGAATCTCGCCGCATAAGCCGCCATAAAAATGGCGATTGATCAGCGATCCCAGTCAGTACATCGCGCACCGCAGACTGCTGGGCCAGGGCCGCGAGGCTATCCTCATTTTCCAGAAGATTAGCGAGACTGGAGCGCGCGGCCCGGAGATCCGCTGGTTTCGGCGCCTTGCACAGGCGCGCTGCGAGTGAATCATGCCGCCTTGTCATCGCTTCTGATCCTCTCCCATGGGCAGATCGAGCGTCACACGCAAACCCGGTTCGTTGTCGTCAAGCCGCAAAACGCCCTGGTGCAATCGCGCAACCGCCGACGCCAACGACAGACCGAGCCCCGAACCCGGCCGGGAGCGTGAGCGCTCAAGCCGCACAAAGCGTTCCAGAACGCGGGCGCGGTCCTCGACCGCAACGCCTGGGCCCCGATCAGCGACCACAAGTTCGAGACGATCGCCGATACGACGCGCCGCTACATTCACGACCGCCTGAGCGCCAGCTTCGCATGGCGATCCATATTTGATCGCGTTATCGACGAGATTGGCGAGAGCCTGGCCAATCAGTTCCCGCCCACCGCGCATCATCAGCGGCGCCTGCGCATCCAGCGTCAGCATGACGCCCTGTTCTTCCGCGACGGCGTCATAAAGCTCGGCGACATCGCGGGCGACCTCGGCCACGTCAAAGTCCTGCATGACCTCCTGCGCCGCGCCCGATTCAAGCCGGGCGATCATGAGCAAAGCGTCAAAGACGCGGATCAGTCCTTCGGATTCCTCGACCACCTTCTCAAGGCAAGCGCGATAGTCGTCCGGTGATTGCGCCTTACGCAAAGCTTCATCCACGCCATTGCGCAAACGCGTCAGGGGCGTCTTCAAGTCATGGGCGATATTGTCGGAGACTTCCTGCAACCCCTTCATCAATTCGCCGATACGCTCCAGCATGGCGTTGAGGCTGGTGGCGAGGCGGTCGAGTTCATCGCCGCTGCCGGTGCGCGGCAGACGCTGCGCCAGATCGCCGCTCATGATGGTCTGGGCCGAAGCGCTCATGGCGTCCACCCGACGCAGTACGCGCATGGCGACGAAAATGCCGCCCGCCGCGCCAATCAAGACAAGCCAGCCAAGGGAAGTGAGCAATGCCTGCAACATAAGGCCCCGAAGGGCTTCCCTGTCCTCCAGATCACGCCCGACCAGCAAGCGAAAACCGCCGGGCAGAAGAAAGATCCGCGCCAGCGCGCGATGTTCGGCCACAACGCCATCCGTGCGTGCATAGCGCGTCTCGATCAGCCCCGGCCGCTCCAGAACGCCAACCGGCAACTGCGCCACATTGCCCGCGATGCGCTCGCCCGCAAAGGTCGTCACGAGATAGAGTGAAGAGCCTGGCTGATTGGCGCGCCGCTCCACCGTCTCCACGAGCCTTCTGATGCCTCCTCGCCGATATTGCTCGGAGAGGCCGGCGATTTCAGCCTCGACGGTCTGGTCGATCTGATCGTCGAAGAGCTCCTTCACATTCATGCCCACGCGCATCAGCACGAGGCCCGCGCCAATGGCGAAGACCACGAGATAGACAAGCGAGAGCTTGAAGACGGTGGTGCGGAAGAGCTTACCGAGCGCTGTCACGGATCATATATCCAGCGCCGCGTATGGTATGCAGCAAGGGCGCAGCCTGTCCCTTGTCGATCTTGGCGCGCAGGCGCGACAGATGAACGTCGATCACATTGGTCTGGGGATCGAAGTGATAATCCCACACATGTTCCAGCAGCATGGTGCGCGTCACCACCTGCCCCGCATGTTTCATCAGATATTCGAGCAAGCGAAACTCGCGCGGCTGCAAGGTGATTTCCTTGCCGGCGCGGGCGACATTATGGCTCAGGCGATCAAGCTCCAGATCGCCCACGCGGTAGGTCGTGGGCTCGGCGCTCGCCTGCCCTCTGCGTCGCGCCAGCACTTCAACGCGCGCCAGCAGTTCGGAGAAGGCGTAGGGCTTGGCGAGATAATCGTCGCCGCCCGCCCGCAGGCCCTTCACGCGGTCATCCACCTGGCCCAGCGCGGAAAGGATCAGCACGGGGGTTTCGATCTTCTGTTCGCGCAAGCCGCCGATCAGCGAGAGACCGTCGAGCTTGGGCAACATGCGGTCGACGATCAGCACATCATAGGCGCCTTCGCTGGCCATGCCATAGCCCTCCAGCCCATCGGCCGCGTGGTCGGGCAGATGGCCTGCCTCGCGGAAGGCCTTCACCAGATAGGCGGCGGCCTCGCGATCATCCTCGATGATGAGAATCCTCATGAGCGGCATCATAACCCGTCCGCGCGAAAAACGGCAGGCCGAAGCTGGCCTGCCGTGGCTTAGTTCAGGCGCGGCTCCTTATGTGGCGGGATTGGCCGCCAGCGCCACAAAGCGCGTGCCCTCGCCAGACTTCACCCGCAGCAGAACAGCCTTTCGGCCCTCCTTGCGCGCATCCAGCAGCGCCTTTTGCACGTCGGTCGGGCGCATCACGGGCTGGCCAGCAGCCTCAAGAATCACATCGCCGGGGCGCAAACCCTTCTGGGCGGCCGCGCCATCGGGATCGACCTGCGCCACCACTACGCCGGTCTCGCCATTGCGCGCGGGCGCCAGCGTCAAGCCGAACTTTTCGAGTGGCGGATCCCGATCCGAGGACGCGCCGTTATCGGCCTTCGCCTGCTTTTCTCCTGGCAGCGCCCCAAGCTTCACATTGATGTTCTTTTCGGCGCCGTCATGGAGGTAGGTCAACTGCACCTTGGCCTCTGGCCCCATGGCGGCGATGCGGCGGGAGAGGTCGCGGGGGCTATCGATCCTGTCGCCATTGACAGCGGTGATCACATCGCCTGAGCGCAAACCCGCCGCCTGGGCGGGCGAGTTTGGCTGCGTCTCCGCCACAAGGGCGCCCTTTGTGGAGCGCAGACCCATGGTGTCGGCAATCTCGTCGGTCACGGGCTGGATCTGCACGCCGATCCAGCCGCGCGCCACCGCGCCCTTGTCCTTGAGGGAGGCGATGACGTCGCGCGCCACCTCGGCAGGAATAGCGAAGCCGATGCCCACGCTGCCGCCCGAAGGCGAATAGATCGCGGTGTTCACCCCAACCACATCCCCATTGGCGTTAAAGGTCGGCCCGCCCGAATTGCCCCGGTTCACCGGCGCATCGATTTGCAGGAAATCGTCATAGGGCCCCGCGCCGATGTCGCGACCGCGGGCCGAAACGATTCCCGCCGTCACCGTGCCGCCAAGCCCGAAGGGATTGCCAACCGCGATCACCCAATCGCCGACGCGCGGCGCGGTATTGGTGAAGGCGACCGATTGATAGGGTCCGGCTTCCTTGATCTTGAGCAGCGCGAGATCGGTCTTGGGGTCTGTCCCCACCACGCTCGCCGGGACCGTGCGGCCATCATCAAGGGTCAGGCTCACATCGCCGCTGGCTTTCTCCACCACATGGTTGTTGGTGACCACATAGCCATCACTCGAAATGATAAACCCCGAGCCCTGGGACTGGCCCATGCGCGGACGCTGGCGCTGCGCACCGGGCATGCCCTCTTCACCGAACCTGCGGAAGAAGCGCTCAAGGGGATCGCCCGGCTGCATGCGGGGCATGCCCGGCGCAGGTCCCTCGCCAGCTTCGGCGTTGACGGCCTCGACGACATTCACTTTCACCGACACGACAGCGCCGCGCACTCTGTCCACCACATCCGCGAAGGAAGGGGCGCCACGGTTCTCCATGCCATGCTGCACGCCACGTTGCATGTCCGGCTGGACGCCGTGCTGCATATTCGGCTGCATGCCCTGCCCCATGGTCTGCGCATGGGCGTGACGCATGCCCAGATGGCCATGGGTGGCGACGCCGCCAATCACCAGCGCAGCGGTTGCGCCGAGCAGAACGGTGCGGAGGCGGGGACGCTTGATCGGGGACTTGATCGCATTCGACATCTGAATTCTCCTCGACAGGTTTGTGGCGCGTGGCGCCGCTGTCGAGAATGAAGATGCCAAAGCGCGGCTTACACGCCGCTTGCCGGAAAATGAAAATTTGTTAATGCGCCTAGCCGCCCAGCAGCTTGTCCAGCCGCGCTTGCTCTTCGGCGCTGAGCGCGGCGGGCGCCGCCCCTGCGCTACGTCTGCGCGCGGCCAGCAACAAGCCAAAGCCCCCAGCGATCAGCACCGCCAAAGGCGCGCCCCAGAGCAGCAGAGTGCCGATCCGTAGCGGCGGCTTGAGCAGAATGAAATCGCCATAGCGCTGCACCAGATAGGTCCGCACCTGCTCATCGCTATCGCCCGCCTGCAAACGCTCGCGCACAAGCAGACGCAGATCCTTGGCCAGCGGGGCGTGGGAGTCATCTATGGATTGGTTCTGGCAGACGAGGCAGCGCAGATCCGCCGACAGATCGCGCGCGCGGGCCTCCAGCGCCGGATCAGCCAGGGCTTCGCCGGGCTCCACCGCGCACGCGGGCGTGAGGAGCATCAGGCCCGCGAAAAAGGCTGCGAGGCGAAGCTTCATGGTCTACTCCGCAGGCTGCGCGGCGGGAGTGCGCGCGCGCCGCGCCACGCCAATTCGCAGGCGCCGGTCGGACAGGGAAAGGCCACCGCCCAGCGCCATGAGCAAGGCGCCGATCCAGATCAGCGCCACGTAGGGCTTCCAATAAAGCCGCGCGTCGAGCGATCCGTCAGGATTCTGCTCGGACAGGCTCACATAAACCTGCCCAAGGCCAAGGGTGGCGATGCCCGCTTCCGTCGTGGGCATCTGGCGTGCCGGATAGAAGCGCTTGGCGGGATCAATGGTCACGACAAGCGACCCGCCGGAGCGGATCTCCATGGGCGCGACGGTCGCCTCGAAATTCGGGCCGGGACGCTTCACGATCTGGCTCACGACGAGCTGGTAAGGACCAAGCGCGATCTGGTCGCCGGGCTTGATCGTCTGCACCAACTCCACGCCCCAGCCCGTCGCGGCGAGGCCAAAGAGCGTGACGCCAATGCCCGCATGGGCGAAGGCCGTGCCCCAGGCCGAACGCGGCAGACCCATGGCGCGGCTGATCGCAACGCCGAGCGTCACGCCCCGCCCTGCGATGCGCCCATAGATCTCCACGAAGGAGCCGATGACGAGATAGGCGGCGATGGCCACACCCACGATGGAAAGTACCGGGCCACCCCTGATGGCGCCAAAAATCAGCGCCACCAAAAAGCCCACGGCCAGCGCCACCATCAAACGCTGCGCCGCCCCCAGCAGATCGCCGCGCTTCCATGCCAGCATTTGCCCGATCGGCATCACCAGCATGATCGGCACGAACAGCGGACCGAAGGTGAGATTGAAGAAGGGCGCGCCGACCGAGATCTTCTCGCCTGTCATCGACTCCAGCGCGAGCGGATAGAGCGTGCCGACGAAGACCGTCGCGCAGCAGGTGGTCAGCAGCAGATTGTTGAGAACCAGCGCGCCCTCGCGCGAAACCGGCGCGAAGATTCCGCCCTGTCGCAGGCGCGAGGCGCGCCAAGCGAACAAGGCGAGCGATCCACCGATGAAGAACACGAGGATCGCCAGAATGAAGACGCCGCGCGCGGGATCATTGGCGAAAGCGTGGACCGACGTGAGCACGCCCGAGCGCACGAGAAAGGTGCCGAGCAGAGAGAGCGAGAAGGCGAGAATGGCGAGAAAGATCGTCCAGATCTTCAGCGCGTCGCGCTTCTCCATCACCGCCGCCGTGTGCAGCAGCGCGGTGCCCGCCAACCACGGCATGAGCGAGGCGTTCTCAACCGGGTCCCAGAACCAGAAGCCGCCCCAGCCCAGCGTATAATAGGCCCAGTAGGAGCCCATCGCGATGCCCAAAGTCAGGAAGATCCAGGCGAGTAGGGTCCATGGCCGCACGAAGCGCGCCCAGGAGGCGTCGATACGCCCGCAAATCAGCGCGGCGGCGGCGAAAGAGAAGGTGATGGAGAAGCCGACATAACCCAGATAGAGCAGCGGCGGATGGATCGCGAGGCCGAGGTCCTGAAGGATCGGGTTGAGGTCATTCCCCTCGATAGGCGGTTGCGCGAGGCGCAGGAAGGGGTTTGATGTGAGCAGAATGAAAAACAAAAAAGCCGCGCCAATCCAGGCCTGAACCGCCAGAACCGCCGCCGCCAGATCCACCGGCATGGCCCGCGCACCCAACGCCACCAGGGCCCCGAACAGTGCGAGGATCAGCACCCACAGGAGCATGGAGCCCTCATGGTTTCCCCAAACGCCCGAGATCTTATAGATCAGCGGCTTCGCCGAATGGGAGTTCTCGACCACGTTCAGGAGCGAGAAATCCGAGATGAGATAGGCGTGGGTCAGCGCCGCGAAGGAAACCGCTATCAAGAGGAACTGCGCCACCGCCACGGGCTTTGCCGTGGCCATCAACGCAACATCGCCCCGCCACACGCCCCAGAGCGGCGCAGTGGATTGCACGATGGCCAGAGCCAGAGCGAGAACCAGAGCGTAGTGGCCGATCTCCGTGATCATGGGCGCCTCACTTGCTGGCTGCGGGCGCGGGCGCGCCATCGTTCCACACGCCCTGCTTCTTCAGCGCGTCGGCCACTTCGCGGGGCATGTATTTCTCGTCGTGCTTGGCGAGCACGCTGTCGGCGCGGAACTGGCCGGGACCGACCAGCACGCCCTCGGCCACCACCCCCTGCCCCTCGCGGAAGAGATCCGGCACCTGGCCCACATAGGCCACGCGCACCTCTTTTTTGGAATCGGTGATGATGAAGCTCATGGACTTGTTGTCGCCCTTCACCACCGACCCATCCTTCACCAGCCCGCCGATGCGCAGGCGCGTGCCGGGGCTCAGCGCCTTTTCGGCGAGTTCGCTGGGACCATAGAAGAAGACGATGGAATCGCGCATGGCGAAAAGCACAAGCCCAGCCGCCACGCCAAGCACAGCGATCATGGATGCGATGAGGGTCAGTCTGCGGCCCTTGCGGGTCATTGGCTCAGCCTCCCAACCCGAGTTCATTGGCCAGCGCCTCAAGCGCAGCCATGGCGGCGGCGTTGGCGCCCAGCGCCTTGCGCGCTTCGACCAGCGCCAGACGCGCCTTCTCGGGTTCACGCAGCACCGTATAGGCCCGCACCAGCCTTGACCACTCGTCCAGACTGCCGCCATTCGCCGCAAGCCGGGCGGCGAGCCCCTCGACCATGCCCCGGATCATGGTTTCCCGCTCAGCTGGCGGCATGGCGGCGATGGCCGCCCCCGGCGAAGACGCCGGCGCTGGCGGTGAAGCCGCAGGCGGCTCGCCGCCGAGTTTGGCGATGCGCTCGCGCACAAGGGGGGCGAAGGGCGCTTCGGTTGGCGCGTCCGCCAGAAGCTTCGTGTAGCCCTCCAGCGCGAGGGCCTTGTCGCCCTTCTGCTCTGCCGCCAGCGCGAGATAGAAGCGCGGCTCCAGGCGGCCGGGCTCCGCCACCAACACCTTCTCGAAGGCGGTCAGCGCCTCCTCATTCACCCGACCCTGATCGGCGAAGACAAGGCTCTGGCCCAGCGCCATCAGCAGTTCCGACGACGCGCCCTGAAGGCGGATGAGATTGCGATAGGCCTTGGCCGCATCGCCCGGGCGCTCCAGCCGTGCATAGACCTGCGCCATGATCTCCCAGCCGCGCGCATCATCGGGCTCCTGCGCAAGATGCCCCTCGATGCGAGCCAGCGCGGCGGCCATGTCCATATTCGCGGGCTGCGCCTGAAGCCGCGCCTGCAGGGGCATATCCTCATAATCGGGTGCGCCAAGGCGCAGATAGAGGCCAACAGTCAGGATGGGAACGATCAGGATGACCAGCAGGGAGGCGTATCGCACGCCCCGAGGCCCCGCCTGCGCAGGCTCCACAGCCGTCGCCGCCAGCAACCGCCGCGCGGCCTCGGCCTTGGCCGCCTCAGCGTCAGGCCCGGTCATCAGACCGCGCTTCACATCCCGATCAATATCAGCGAGTTCCGCCTGGTAGAGGTTGGTCTCGATCTCCAGACGCGAGGCGGCGTCGCGCTTTGCCGCGAGCGGCCAGAGAAAGGCCAGCACCGCAGCGCCCGTCATTGTGGCGAAGACAATCCATATCATGGAGGATTGTTTAGCCCGTGAGGGGGCCTGAGGGAAAGGCGAAATCCATCACGAGCCGCCACCCCCCCATCACACCACCGGCAAACGGAGCCGCACCCGCAGCCCGCCCAGTGGGCTATCCTGCAGCATCACAGCGCCCCCATGCACGGCCACAAGGTCGCTCACGATGGAAAGGCCGAGGCCCGAGCCAGGCTTGGTTTCATCCAGACGCCGCCCCCGGGCCAGGGCCTGGGCGCGGGTTTCTGCGGGCAAGCCGGGGCCATCGTCGTCGATGACGACTTCAAATTCCAGCCGCCCGGCGCCTGCGTCAGCCTCCCGCAAGGCCCTGATCTCCACCCGCCCTCTGGCCCATTTCCCGGCGTTATCCAGGAGGTTGCCGATGATTTCCTCGAAATCCTGACGTTCCCCGCGAAATTTCAGCCCCGGCTCCACCTCGGCCGCGAAAGCAAGCTCCCGGTCGCCGTAGATCTTCTCAAAGGTCCGCACGAGGGCGCCGATCACCGGCTCCACCTCGGTCACGGCGCCGATCACCGTGGTGCGCGCCGCCGCCCGCGCCCGGTCCAGGTACCAGGTCACCTGATCGCTCATGATCCGGGCCTGCTCCTCAACCTTCCCGGCCAAAGGCGTCTCCTCCTTGCGGGCGTCGTTGAGGAGCACGCTCAGGGGGGTCTTGAGGGCATGGGCCAGATTGCCCACCTGCGTGCGGGCGCGCTCCAGAATTTCGCGGTTGGATCCAATCAGCAGATTCAATTCGCCCGCCAGCGGCGCAAGATCCTCGGGAAAGCTGCCCTCAATCCTGTCGCGCTCCCCCTGGCGGATGGCGGAGACCTCCTGCTGCAGGGCGCGCAGGGGACGCAGGCCAAACCGCACCTGCATGGCCGTCGCGCCGGCCAGAGCGATGGCCAGAACGCCAAAAGTGATCGCCAGCGCCAGATCGAACCACCAGATCTGCGCCTCCACCTCATCGGTCGTCGCCGCGACCTGAATGAGGTAGATGCCCGCATCCCCGATATCGATCTCACGCTCAACAATGCGGATGCGCCGTCCCTCTGGCCCCGTAGCGTAGCCGCTGCGCGACCCGCCGAGCCCCGCCTGCACCCCAAGGCTCGAGAGCCTTGGCAAATGCGACGCAAAAAGGGAGCGGGAGGCTCGCACATCCGGCTTTTCCGCGTCGAGCCGCGTCACCTCCCAATACCAGCCCGACAGGGTCAGCTCGAACTGGGGTTCGCCCAGTTGCCCGGGCTCCAAGCGTGGATCTTCGCCCACCGTGGCCACATCGGCGACGATGGCGCGCAGATAGACGTCAAGGCGCTGGTCAAAGGCCCGTTCGGTGGCGCCGCGATAAAGACCGGAGAGAATGACCCCCGCCACCAGCAAGAGCGCCACGCTCCAGACGATGGCGGTCAGAAAAAGCCGCTCGGCGATGGAGCGCGCCCTGCCACCCCACAGAGGCCAGACCATCAGCGCGCGTCGCCGGGCGCGGTCGGCTCCAGCAGATAGCCAAGGCCCCGCACGGTCTGAATCATGTCGACGCCCAGCTTCTTGCGCAGGCGGCCCATGAAGACCTCGATGGTGTTGGAGTCGCGATCAAAGTCCTGATCATAAAGATGCTCGACCAGTTCCGTCCGCGAGATCACCCGCCCGGTATGATGCATCATATAGGCGAGGAGGCGATATTCGTGGGAGGTGAGCTTCACCGGCGCCCCATCCACCACCACGCGCCCCGCCTTGGTGTCGAGCCGCACGGAGCCACAGACGAGATCGCTGGTGGCGTGACCGGCGGCCCGGCGCAGCAACGCCCGGATGCGGGCCAGCACCTCCTCCATGTGGAAGGGCTTGGTCACATAGTCGTCGGCGCCCGCGTCGAAACCCTGGACCTTGTCGCTCCAGCGGTCGCGGGCCGTGAGAATCAAGACCGGCATCTTGCGACCTGCGGCGCGCCATTGCTCCAGAACGGTGACCCCATCCCGGCGAGGCAAGCCGATATCCAGCACGACCGCGTCATAGGGTTCGGTGTCGCCGAGGAAATGGCCCTCCTCGCCATCGAAGGCCCGATCCACGGCATACCCGGCCTGCTCCAGCGCGCTCACCAGTTGCCGGTTCAGGTCCTTGTCGTCCTCCACCACCAGCAGGCGCACGTCATCACTCTCCAGATAGGGCTAAGGATTGGCGCGGGCGTTCACGAGAGATCCATCTTCCGCCCTGATGAAGACGTTCATGACTTTCCCGTCCCGCCGCAACAGCGTTATCTCATAAACATAGTCCTCGTTCCAGCGACACAGCCTGCTGCGCAGGGGATCCGCATGGGCGATGGCGGCCGCAGACCGCAGCGCGGCGGCAGGATCGGTGAACTTGTTTTTGGCCAGCGCCTCCCGCGCGTCCGCCGGATTGAGGCATTGGCGCGAACGATTGGAGGTCTCTGCGCCCAAGGCGGATCCGCCGAGCGTGAGGGCGGCCAGAGCCGCAAGAAAAGATCGAAAAGTCATGGTCCCGAATCTCGTCCTCCCAAAATGAACGGGGGATGAACGATCACTTCGCCTGCCGCCTCCTGCGCGCGCACATGGGCGGCCAAGGCGCCATGCCTGCGCTTGCATTGCGCCAGCGCCAGCCGGTCCAACCCCCAGAAACGAGCGACTTCGCCCCCGTTGAGCCCTCTCTGCGGCAGGGCGCGCGCCCCATCACAAGGGCGCGTCAGCGCGTCAGGGGCCCGCGCCGGGAGACCTTCGGTCATGACCAATGGCGTCGAGGGCGCGCACGAGGCCAGGATCAAGGCAGAGCCGGCCATGGGCAGGGTCACGAATCGATTGCGCAAGCAAGGCATCATAGGTCTCCTGAAGCTGATCGCGGTCCCGCTCGAGATCGGCCACCTGCGCATTTGTCCTGGCCAGGGCCTGCGCTGACGCCGTGCGCTGACGGGCGGCTTCAGCCTCCACAGCACGGGTCGCCTCAAACCGCCCGGCCTCGACGCCCTGCGCCCGCGCCAGGGCGAGCGCGTGGGACAGCCAGGCCCCGCCGCCTATGAATGCGGCCACGAGGGCGGCCAGAACCGCCCCCCAGAGTTGCAACCGCGCCATCTCAGGCGATGGGTTGGGTCGCCCGCAGGCGGCCCACGATGGCGTTAAGACCACCCACAAGCGCCGTGAGCGCCGCACCAAAGGCCGCCATATCCGAAGCCTTCCAAGCCAGCCACGCGCCCGTAGCGGAGGACCCCACCACCGCGATCGACGACCAGATGGTTTGCGAAGCCCAGAAGGGCTTGCCATCATTTCCATTCATCACTTCGGCCATATCATCACTCCTTGGTTTGCGCCGAGGCGCGGGAAGGGTTTCGCGCTGATGCAGGCGCCACCTTTGACGCCCGCGCGCACATGGCGAGCGCCGCTTGCTCGAGCGTCTCCATGCGGGCCGTCCAGCCGCGCCGAAAAACCAGCCAGGTGCTCAATCGCTTCAGAAAATTCATGCGCGACGTACAAAGCGAGCGCACCAGCGCCACATGATCGGAGCCAAGCGCGGCACCGACGCAACGACGCGACAACACCCCGTCCTGCTTGAACCCAAGCGCGCCTTGCAAGGTGCGAATGGCGGCCTTTGGCCCGGAATTGACGGCATGATCGAACATAACAGCGTCAACGCCGCAGGGCATTTCATCCCCACGCACGGCCTTCCAATAAACCTTGCGATAGATCGACGCGACCTCTTCAGGGGTCAGGGCGCGGACATCAGCCTTGGACACTGCATGGCCCCGCACACCTGCAAGAGTCGCGCGGGTGATCCCCATATTGGTGGCGCCGCCGGGATCGGCGGCGTGATCGCAAAACCCACCTTCCGCGCGCAGGACAAGCGCGAGGCAATCGTCGAAATTATGACGCATCCCAGGCTCCATGAGTTAGTTGATATGCATAAGGCCCTCGAGGGCGTGCGCAGATTCAGGCGCCCCGCACCATGAAGGCCTGAAAGAACGAGGCGGTTTGGCTTTGCATGATGGTTGTGGCGTTGTCCGCATAAACGAAGACCTCCAGATAATCGGAGGATCCATTCATGTAGATGAGCGCGGAAACATGGGATTGCAGATTGGCGCTGCCCATCAGGATCGACTCGGAGCCTGATTTGAACGCGATCCCGTTTTTATAAATGCTGGTGAGCCAGTCGCCGCCAGTCAACAAATTGTTCCTTACGGTCGCACAGACCTGATAATAGCCCGCAACATTCGGGGTGAAACGAAAATTCGTGGTGTTATCGTAGCAATTCGCCGTGTCGAACTCCTTTGTGCGGAACTGGACCTTGGTGAAGCGAAGCGCCAACGCCGAATGGGAAACGGACACATAGGCGGAAAAGGCCGGCCCATTGACCGCAAGCTTTCCGTTGATTGCGATATTGCCTGCGACATCGAGCTTCGCTGTCGGCGCGATTCCACCGATCCCGACATTGCCTGTCGCAGGATCAATGTTCAATGCGGTTACCCACGTCGCGCCATCGGCCGAAACCTTGATCCGGTATACATCATCGCCCATGAGGCCAGTTTCCGCGCGGCCAGACCAGTTGGTTTGATATAGCTGAGAGACCGTCTTGCCGCTCGCCTCCTTGTTGAGCTTGAAACGCAGATCCCCGCTGCCGCCCTCCGCAACATTCAAGGAGGCGAAGAGCGCGTTATTGAGTTTCGCCGAAAGGGGATTGCCCGAATCAGAGGCCGTGCCCACGCCAAGCCGTGTGAATTGATCCAGAGGCCCCCGTCCCGACGCAATCTCGCGCCAGCCCGCACCATCATAGGCCTGCAAGGAAAAGACATCCTCGACATAGACCCTCCACCCCGCCTTGGGCGTGAGGAACAGCCAGGCGCCATCCTGATAACAGGCGATCTGATCTCCATGGCCTGCGAAGGAGCCAGACGGCGACTTGGAGACCAGAAAGCGCACGCCCTCTGCGTTGGAGGCGGCAGGCGCATCGGCGCGCGTGCTCACGCTGAGATGGGTGAGCGCATCGAGCCGCACCAGAGCTTCATTATGGGTCACATGTTTCTGCGCCTGCGCAGCATCCATCAATGGCAGGCCGAGCCTTGTCGTATCGGTCATGAATCACCGCCTCTATTTGAAAATCAAACGACCACACGCGCCGTGAGGGGAAAGCCACAACCAACGGTCGCGCTCTTTTGAAACGCCTGCACATCAAACCCGCTTTGCGCGGATCCGAAATCGAGGCTCTCCTGCGCAGCGGGATAGAGCGCGCTCCCGCTGGTCATTGTGAGGGTGCGCACAACCGTCCCGTTGCGCAAAATGTCGAGGTCATAAACCTCGCTGTCCTCGCCAAGGGGAATATCGATCAACTGCCAGGCATCCCCATCGCGTCGGCTTCGTCGCAACAGTGCAAAGGTGACGCCTGCAGCGCTGCGTGTCGCGCTTACCCGTGCTGGCGCCAAGGGCGTCAGAGCCTTTCCGCCTGCGGTGGACGCAAAAGCGACGCAGGCCGCGTCAGCATAATCGCGATCCGATGGCCCCACCCGCCAGGCGTTGGCGGCGCCAAGCTGCGCCAACCCCGCAACCAGCGGGCCAACCGCGTCATCCAGCAAAACAAAAAGAGCGCCCGACGACAGGGTGCGGCGGGCCAGATGCTCCTCGCCGCCAAGACCGCGCAAGAGCGAAGAGAGGCGATAGACGCCATCCGCGACAAGCTCAGCGCCCGCAAAGCCAAAGATTTCCCAGGCGCCGTCCGCTCCCTTTAATGCGCCTATATTGGCGCCGCCCAACATCTGCGTCACACTCACCGACGCAAGAGCGCCGCCACGGACCTGCACGCGCAAACTGGCGCCGTGATCGATGCGGGACACCGGTCCAGGACCCAGCGCATCCAGCGTGTCGCCGATGATCGCGCAGCGCGGGATCATGCGCTGAAACGCAAAGCTGCCGCCCGCATCCCGCCACAGGGCCAAAGCGCCCGGCCAGGGATCGGCGAAGACAGCCAGATGCTGCAGCGTGTTGGACCCATCCTTATCGATGGCGAGATCCAGAACGATGGGATAGGCGGGCCCCGGCAGCTTCGGACTCGCCGCCGCCACCATTGGCGTGAAGGCGGGCGGCGCATCATAAACCAGCGGATCAAAAGCGCGCGCCAGCATGGTGCGCTCGGCACCATCGGTGATGCGCGTGATCCGAAAGAGCCTTCGGGCTCCATCCACATCAAGGGTCACCGCATCCCCGGCTTCAAGCGCAATGAGATTGGGACGCACACGAAAAGTCACGGTCTCCCGCCCGATCCACAGATCTTGCAACCACGCGTCCGCGCGTCGGCTCGCATCGCCGCGCTCCATGACGACAGCGACCTCAGCCTGAGTCTGGCGTTTCGAATAACCCTCGATGCGCCGTGAAAGCGCACTTGTGGGGCGATAGTCCCTCGCGCCATCGATAAAGCTCAGGGCGAGTTCGCTGGGCGTTTCACTATCCTGCGCACGCGTCAATTGCGCCAGTCGGCCATCGCGGTCGGGAACAAGATCGTCCTGCCCGAGAGGAAACGCATTCTTCTCCGCCCGGCTTTTCAATCGCAAAACCCCTGCGGACATCAGCGCGTCAAAACCAAACATCGCGCATAGCGGCTCAACCGCCGCCCGGGTGGAGATGACGCGATCCAGCGCGAAGCCATCCACAAAACCATCAACCGCGCCAGAGACCCCTGACGGGGCGGATAGACTTTCTTGCGCCAGCGCCCCCACCAACCGATCAATCGAAACGCCCTCAATGCGTCCATTCAACCAGTGGCCCAGCCGCCAGTTCGCGGCGTCCCTCCACAAACCGCTTTGCGCAGGAAAGGCTGGAAAAGGCCGCGCGTCCCAGGCCCATACATGGATACGCGCCACATCCACCATGCGCCCACCGTAAACGCGCGAGATGGGATTGGCGTTGTCGCCGCCTATGGTGGGGTCATAATAACCAAGGATCGCCTCGAGCGCGCGCGCCTGCATGAGATCATCGCGAAAACCACGAGAGAACGGCGGCAAACCACTTTCAGAAGACTTGGGATCCACGAACACATTTGGCGCATTGGCGCCGCGATCCACCGCCGGACACCCGATCTCGGTCAACCAGAATGGCTTGCTTTGCGGGATCCATGCGGTGGGCTGGGCGAGCTCCCTGCCCCCGCTACGCTCCACATGATTGTTGGACCACCAGCCCGAAAAATCCTTGGCGCGATAAATCCAGGGCTTCCCATAGGCGCCATCGGTGATGAGGCTGCGTTGCTGGGCGGCGCGCGCTGCGTCGTCCGCATAATACCAATCATAAGCCTCACCCGCCGCCATTCGGCTGCGAAGATAGCCCACATCATATACGGACGAAGCCAACGCCGCATCCGCATGGTTGGCTCCATCACGCCAATCCGACATCGGGAAATAGGCGTCGACGCCTATGAAATCCACATAGGGAGAAGACCACAGCACATCCAGGGGAAACCGCACCTCCGCCCCGCCGTTCAGCACATGGGCGCCATATTCCGTCCAGTCCGCGCCATACGAGACTTTGGCCCCCGCGCCAAGCAGATGCTTCACATCGCCCGCAAGCAAAGCTAGCGCGTCACATGCAGGATAAACGCCCGGCGCAGAGCGCACCCGCGTCAAGGACGCCAGTTCCGAACCGAGCAGAAAAGCATCCACGCCTCCCGCCTGCGCGCAAAGCCCGGCGCAATGCAAAATGAAACGCCGGTAACACCAGTCATCTGCGCCAGGCGATGCAGGTCCAAAGAAATTCGAAACCTGCGCCCCCGCGCCTGCGCTCGCATCAGGGGACCCTGCGCGTCCAGGCGCGGGATCGCAGGTGATCCGCCCACGCCAGGGAAAGGCGGGTTGTGAGGCGGCGCCCGTCCAAGGATCAGGCAAGCTGTTATCCGCCGGCACATCCATCATCACGAAGGGATAGAAAACGACAGAGAGGCCCCGCGCCTTCAGATCGCGAATGGCGGCGATCACCGTTTCGTCGGAAGGCGTGCCGCCCATGGCTGGCCCGCCATCGATCTGCGAGACCACGCGCGCATTGGCGCGCGTCAATCCCGCCACGCTCCAGTTCGCATTCAGCACCTCCTTTGAAGCCTTTTCGATCCGAGGCGCGATGGTGCACAGCCCCACGCGCAAATCATCGCCGAACCAGGACACCACAAAGGCGACGCTTGTGAGATTGGGGCACAGAGCCTGCAAGGCGTCCAACGAAGCAACCCAATCGCTGGAAGCGAAGAGTTGATGACGATTTTCTGAAGCGGAGACGCCCGGCGCAGAGCGGGCCGTGAGCGCGCCTACGCCATAGCCGAACTCGGTCGCGCCCGGAATAAGATCTACGCCGCGGATCATGGCGCCGAGCCCCTGCACAGGCTTCACCACCTCGAAGGAAAGTTGCGGCACGCGGTCGCCATAACCCGCCAGCGGGAGGCGCTCAAACACAACATAAGCCAAACCGCGATAGGCTGGGGCATGATCCGCGCCCTCCTTCGCGACGATCAGCGGATCTGGCGCCTGGTTCTCATCACCCGCATAAACGCGCATATTGACCAGCGTTCGGTCAATCTCCACACCATCCGCCCAGATCCGACGCACGAAGGCGATGGGGCCTTCGCAAAGCCCCACGGCCAAATTCGCGAAATAGGTGTAACTGGTCGTTTGCTGCGCAGGCGCGCCGCCGCCGATGCCGCCCTTGCCCCCTGATCCACCGCTGCGCGTCACCTGAACCTGCTCTTCAAAGCGAGTCGCCCAGATGATCTGGCCACCCAGGCGCACGCGCCCGTAAACCCGGGGAATGCCGGCGCCTTCCGTGGATGTGAGGCCCGCCAGCGTGGTCAAACGCGGGCCTTCACGCAGAGAGATAGGCCCCGCGCCAAACAGCGCGCGATCAACCGCTGCGCCCGCCATGGCGCCAGCCGTTTGGCCAAGCACAGCGCCAAGGGGACCGCCCAGACCCGCGCCGAGCGCCGCACCAGCCGATTGCAAAACAAGGGTCGCCATGATCAAGCCTCAAATGTCAGTCGGCAAGGCCGGGAAACCTGAATGCGAAAGCGATGCGCTGGAGCCATTGAGAGCCAATCTGGACCTCGCAAACGCACGCACCATCATGCGCGTGAACCATCGACGTAGGAGATGTGGCGATGGCCGCATGTTTCGCGGGCAAGCCCTCGCGCCACCGAAAGAGCAGAACGTCTCCCGCCGCAAAATCAAAAGCGGAAAGCGGCGTGAAATGCCGCGCGCCCGCCTCGGCCAATCGTTCAAGCCCGCTCGCCTCCGCCCAATCGGCGCCATAGGGCCCGGGCGTCTCGGGCTCGGGTCCTATCAACTCGCGCCAGACGCCGCGCACAAGGCCAAGGCAATCGCAGCCAACGCCCCGCAAGGAGGCCTGATGCCGGTAGGGCGTGCCGATCCAACCGCGCGCTGACGCAACGATGTGGTCACGAGTCAATGAAGCGCTCATCGGAACAGGCTCCCGCCATCCATGCTCACATCGCCCGCATGCACATAACCCAGCGCCACATCGTTGCCGGGCATATGCGGGAAGCCGCGAAACCGCATTTGGTTGGCGAACTTGTTGCGGCAGGTTTCAAAGCTCTTGTCACAACCAGCGACCAGCGTCAGCGCATCCCCAATCACTGGCGAGGGTGAAAGCGGGTTCCACACCGCCACGAAGGCGAAGCCATCGCGCTCTCCATGATCGCGGATCGTGCCCAATCGCCTTGCGCCCGCATAAAGCGACCCTCCGGAAAACCAGCCGCTCGCAAAACCTGTCGCGGAAAGTTTGAGATAGGTTGGGCTCTCCACCGCCACCACGTGAACGGCCACCCGCATGGTGGGGCCTGTCAGCGTCACGCCGCAACGCGCATCGCCCAGATCCGCCGAGCACGCAGGCTGATAAAGACGACCGCGCGGCTCATCAAACGCCTGCGCCAGAGAGCGGACTTCAACAGTGAAGGCGGCGTCCGAACCCGAGGCCTCGCCGACAGCGCCAATATCCAGCAAGACCCGCGCCTCAGGCGCAAGCCAATCGACGAGCCAGGTCTCAAGCCGCGCGCCATCATAGCGACCCGCTGCAAGATCGGCTTCCGTGAGGGCCGCCGCCATCAAGGCGCCTGCAATCTCGCCGCCCACGCCCGCAAAACCAAGTGCAGTCTCCGCCTCGCTGGCGTCAAGACCGCTTGCGGCGGCATGCGTCAATCCGTCAAAGGTGAGGTCGCGATCATGATCCGTGAAGCCCAGCCGGGTTCCATCACGCAGCACGAGCCGCCAGCAATGGCAAAGCGTCGTCGCCCCACCCAAACGAACGGAAAGGGCGTCAGGAATAGCGCGCATGGCCGCCTCCTCAGGGCAGGATTTCGATGATCGGAATTTTGGGAATTTCACCCGCGTCAAAGGCTGCGAAATCCACTTCGAGATAATCCGTATCGAAGCGCACGGGCACATCGAAGAGAAAACCAGCCGTCACAGAAGCACCAGCGGGCGAGGCTCGGCCGGAGCGAAAGGTCACCACACCCGTGGTTGCATCTACGTCAAAGTCTGTGCCGGCGATCTTTTCAACGCCATTCACCGCAATGCGCGCCGAACCATCAACGGGTTTGCTGATCTCGCGCAGATAGGGCGCAAAGCTTGTCCCATAGGCCTTCGTCAACGTGAAGATCCGCTGCGCGCCATCTCCCGTCCCGAGCTTCTGATCAAGTGGGCCGGGCGTCGCGTCCGGCGCGCAGGATTTGAAATCGGCGCGATCTCGAAAGCGAAAGCCATAGAGCATGCCACGCCGCTCTTCGAAAAAGGCTATGACGGAAGCGAGCGCTGCGAGGTTCTTCACGCCATAGCCCGCATCAAACCGTCGACGCGAGCGCGTCCAGCGAGCATTGCGCGCCTCTCGCCCGGAGCCCAGCGTGACCACCTCTGTGCGGCGTTGCGGGCCGCCCCTGCTCTTCAGGGCGATGTCGAGCGGAAAGCGCACCTCATGAAAGTCCACCATAGTCATCTCTCCATCTTGAACGCCCCGTGCGTCCTCTCATAATCCGCGCTGACCGCGCGCAACCGCCCGCGCAAGCGCCGAGGAGATCTGCACTTCAGACCGACGGAAACTCTCAACATCCCTGGTGGAAATCGTCACATTCACATTCACCGGCGCCGCCTGCCCGCCAGCAGCGACGCCAAGCCGCCCATCTGGTCCTCGCGCCAGGGGCAAAATCGCTTCGGCGCCTCTTTCCCCCATGAGGCCCACATTGCCGCCGCTGGCGAAGTAAGTGGGTTGCGCGACGACGCCGCCCTGAGCGAAGGGGGTGATGCGCAGCGCGCCGCCACCGCCGCCGAAAGCCGCCGAGGTCAGAGCGGAGAGCCCCTGTTGCAGCGGTGGAATCGCCATGTTCAAGGCCATTTTCGACAGATTGCCGAGAACCCCCTGCAAGGTTGCATCAAAGGCCTTGCCTGATGTGACCGCTTTGGAAAAGGCGCCAGTCAGGGATGCCGCAACGCGATCAGCCGAGACATTGATGGCGTCGAGCGACGTCGACACATCCTGCAATGTCTGAGTGGACCCGGTGGTGGGATCAACCATAACTCGTCTCCTCATCGGGGAAATCGCGCATCAGGCGCGCCAAGGCGCCAGCATCAAAGCTCTGGGAAACGCCTTGCCTGCGTGGCCGCATGGCGGCCGAGAGCTCACGCGGCGTCATGCGCCAGAAGGCGTCCGGAGAAAGCCGCAGACAACCAAGGCCGAAAGCCATCGCCTCTTCCCAAGGGAATGGCGAGGCTTGCGTCGCACTTACTGCGCCTGCGGCGTGGGAGGGCGCGTCGCCTCGCCTTCCCCAAAGGTCGCAGCGAGCAGACGGCCGGCGACATCAACATAACCGGGCAGCCCCTGCGCATGGGCGAGCGCGGCGACCTCAGCATCGCTGAGCGAGGCGCCCGCGCCGCGCAATCCGCAACCGATGATCAGCAACAAATCTCGCGCCCGCAAGCGCCCTTGCTCGAAACGCGCCGCCAGGGCCACGAGATCGGAGGCGCCAAAGGCATGTTCCAGTTCCGCCAGAGCGCCCAGCGTCAGACACAAACGATAGGCGCGGTCCCCAAACTGCGCTTCGATTTCCCCACGATGCAAATTAGCCATCGGCGCCTCACAAAGCGGTGAAGGTGAGCGCGCCCGCAGACTCAAGCGCAAGTTCAAAGGTCACTTCGCCCGCATAGTCGCCGCGATAATCAAGGCTCGAGATCTGGAATGGCCCCTGGATGACGCCAAAAGCGGGCACCACGATCTGCCATGACGCGATCAGCCCATCAAAGAACACCTGCCGCACGCGCTCGTCGGAGGTGGCGTCCTTGAAAACGCCCGAGCCCGCCAGGCTGGCGCGCCGCACGCCGGCGCCCGCAAGCAACTCACGCCATTGCCCCACCGAATCCGCATGGGTGATGTCGACGGTATCCGCGTTGAGCGCAATGCGCTGCGTGCGCAAACCCGCAACCGTTCCGAAGACTCCCGACCCATTATCGATTTTCAAAAGAAGATCTCTACCGCGTTGCGCCGACATTATCGCCTCCTGCACTTTCTTCGGTGATCGCGCGAAAGCGCATGCGCCCCTTCGCAAAACGCCCATTCATTTCCCGCCGCGCCTCAAACCAGAGAAAGCGCAGGTCCACCAGTTGAAACCCCTGCAAGGAAAGGATCGCCGATTGCAGGAAGGTCTGAAGCAAATCCGCCAGTTTCAGCACCTCGCCGTGCCCAGGCTGTGTGGACCAGATCTCCAGCGTAAACTGGTGTTCAAGTCCTCTATCGGAACCTGTAGACCAATCGCGCAACGAAACATCGCCAAAGCAGACGAAGGGATAGGCCGCATCGCGGGGCGCACCGTCATAAAAGCTCGCATTGACCGCCGCCGCGACTGAGGGATTATTCAATGCGGCGCTGCGTATGGCGCTTCGCAAGGCAAGCTCCGCCTTTACGCTCATGGCTGAATCTCCTGGCAATAGGCGCGCATGAAGGAGGGCGTCCCTTCGCAGTCCTGAAAGGAAACGACGTCGAAAATTCTGGAGCCCAGTGCAAATCGATACCCTGCGCCAAAGCTCGACAGACTTCTGCAGGTGATGTGGTGCGTCACCAGCCCCTCTTGCCGGTCAGCGCCATAACGCCCCGCCATTTGCAGGGGTCTGATATGAGCCCAGATCAAAGGACCATTCGAATAGGCGCGCGACAGGAATCCGGAGGCGTCAACCGATGCAACTGGAATTAGCAGCAT
The DNA here is from genome assembly GCA_947456505.1 of Beijerinckiaceae bacterium. GTDB lineage: Bacteria > Pseudomonadota > Alphaproteobacteria > Rhizobiales > Beijerinckiaceae > Terripilifer. Next base: position 3,985 of record CANGTC010000010.1, on the reverse strand, counting down.
GACGCGTCGGCGCAGCTGACCGGTGAAGACAGCCCCGCTCATGCCAGCCTCCTCAGGCGATAGGGCGCGAGCAGGGCGAGCACGGAACCAGGCATGGGGGCGGAAACAGCCTCGCCATCGCCGCGATCGCCGAACCACCGGGCGATAAGCTGGCGCATCGCGAGCCGGAAAGCTTCAGGGACAGCCGAGGCGTCCCCATAACCAACCGTAAGATCAATCCAGACGCCCGATACCGGCTGGCCCGGGTTGGGCAAGGGTGAGCCAAGCACCAACCGCGCGCGATCAAGATTGCCATCCAGACTGTAGAGATTGGAGGGCGCATCCACCCCAACGCCATTTGCGTCCAGGATTCTGACACGCACAACGGAGCGCACGGGAGCGAGTGGCAGAGGCAAAATGCGCTCCATAGGCCACGCGTCGATCATCACTCGCCATTGCTGGGTGATCAGCAGGCGATTGGTGGCCGCCTCCACTGCAAGGCGGGCCGCCACAATCAAGGATTGAACCACCTGATCTTCGTCGCTGATATCCAGCTTGAGCCAGCTTTTCGCCTCTGCCAGCGACAGGGGCTCAACCGCCGGACCGGAAATAAGAAGGGGCATCATTGGATCTCCATCGCAGTTCGAGTTAAAGGGATCGCAAGGGGGACCCCATGACTTCGTCTCGCATTCCAATCGCAGCTCTCATGTTGAGCGCCGGCCTTGCCTGCAGCCCCGCGCAGGCTCTGGTGGGCGAAAGCGCACAAGATGGCCCCATGGCGCACCACGCTGTAATGGTTCTGGCGAGTGGACCGAGGGGGGCGGGTTTTTGCACCGGCGTGGTCATCGCGCGCGATGTCGTGCTGACCGCCGCCCATTGCGTGACCGATCCCGCGCAGACCATGATCTACTTCCGACAACCCGAGGGGCCTGTATTTCTCCCCCCTGCAGTCATCGCCATTCATCCCGGCTATAAGGCGCAGGCGCCGCGGACGCGCGAACGATCCATCGATCTCGCGCTTATCCGCACCAGCGCGTCACTGCCGCAGCAATACACGCCAGCCTCCTTTGACCAGCGCGCCTCGATCACGCTTGGCGCCCAATATGGCGTTTCAGGTTTCGGCCTGACGCGCGAAGGTAAGGCGACATCAGGCGGCGCCTTGCATTGGGGAAAGCTGAGGGCGCGGGCGCCGCTATCGTCCATCCTCTTGTGGGCGGAAGATCCCGCCGCGCGGGGTTTTGGCGCCTGTGAAGGCGATTCTGGGGGCCCCGTTTTCAGCCTTGACGCCAATATGCTGATCGCGATCACAAGCTGGACGGAAGGCGAGGGCAAAGCCCATTGCGGCAAGCTCACGCAGGCCGCGTTGATCGCCCCTCAACGCGCCTGGATCGATGGCGTGCTGAGGGGCTGGGGCGTTGCACGCTGATCAGGCGGTTCCGAACTTTAGCAGCTTGATCGCGTCAAAATCCTGCAAACCGCCACCCACACGTTTGGTCGTATAGAACAGCACATAGGGTTTGGAGGAATAGGGATCGCGCAGAATGCGAACCCCGCGACGATCCACCACGAGATAGGCGCGGCGAAAATCGGCGAAGGCGATGGAGAAGGAATCCGTCGCCACATCGGGCATGTCTTCGGCTTCAACCACGGGAAAGTTCATCAGGGTTGCGGGCGCGCCAATGGTGGCGGGCGGGGCCCAGATATAATCGCCAGTGGTGGTCTTGAATTTGCGGATGAGCGCCTGCGTCTTCCGATTCATCACGAAGCTGGCGTTCTGACGATAGCCTGCGCGCAAGGAATAAATGAGATCGAACAGAATGTCCGAAGGATTGCTGGCGGGAAAAGCGCCCGCAGCGCCCGTGGGAAGATAGGCCGTCTTGCCCCAGGACCAGGCGGCCTGTGTCGTTTTCGTATAGCCCAGAAAGCCCGTCGGCTTGTTGGTTCCATTGCCATTGACGAAGGCTGCGCCCTCCTGTTCGGCGAAGACTGTATCGACTTCCGATGCGATCCATTGCTCGATATCAACAACCGTATCGTCAAGCAGGTTCTGCGTTGCGGCGGGCATGGCGTAGAGCTCCATCGCCGGGAAATTCATATCCGCGATTTGCTGATTGTTGGTGGTGGGCCGCGCATCGGTCTCCGCAACCCAGCCGCTTGCAGGGCCGGTGGTGGAGAAGGCCTTGCGATAGTTTGATGTCGATATTTCCCGCACGGTCGCGATGGAGCGGATGGGCGAGATATTCGCCATGCGCCGCAGAATGTCAGTCTCGGCAGCCGGCGTGACGAGATAGCCGCCATCGGGATTGGAGCTTCCAGCCATGGCCTTCTCTTCCAGCGCTTTCAAACCGGCGCTGTCGCCGCTGCGCATATAGGCGCGGAACGCGGCCTTGTGTTCGCGTTGGGCGTAATCGTCCTGCTTCACCTCAGTGGCGAGGCGCGGTCGCGATTGGTCGAGCAGCGCGCGATCAAGACGGCGTTTTGTTTCGTCAATTGCGCGATCAATGCGCGAGAGTTTCTCTTCCGTAACGACGTCGCTCGCCATACGCTGCTCGATCTGCGCGAGGCGTTCGTCATTGGTCTCGCGGAAGGCCTCGAAGGCGCGATGAAAATCGCCAAAGGCGGCGTTGGCGTCGGCTGACTTGGTTTCGATGGTCTGCATGGCGTCCTCTTGGTTGGGCGATGGCCGCCTGGTGAAAGGCCCGCGCCGGGCGGCGCGACGCGGACCCGGAGTTTGCGCTCCGAATGAAAAGACTGATGACGCTCAGCGCCGCGTGAAATGATCCGGAGCGTGGCGGCGCAGACTGCGCTCGCAGGCTTGCGCGGCTGTGATCCAGCGTTGGCGCAACTGATGGATTGGCGCGGGGGTCGTCTGCTTCAGCGCAGTTACGCGCGCTTGCGGCAACATGGGAAAAGTGACCAAAGAAATTTCCCACAGATCGATCTTCTTCAGCCGTCGCACGCCGCTGGCTGCGTCCCGCTGAAATCGGTCGGCGCGAAAGCCAATGGAGAGGCCGTCCACCGCGCCCTCACGCATGAGGGCCAGAACCTCGCGCGCTTTTGCCACCGCCAGATTAAGCCGCCCGGTGACGCGTAGGCCGCGCGTGTCCTCGTCAATCTGCAACCAGGTCCCGATGGGCTCGGCGGCCTTGTGTTGCCAGAGCATCTTCACGCCGGATACGCCGCGCCGCGCCAGACTGTCGCGAAAGGCGCCGGGCATCACCACGTCGCGGCCAAGGTCCACGACGCCAAAGAGGCTCGCGTATCCCTCGAACACGCCGGATGCGTCCACGTTGGAGAGCGCCAGAGGCGCGCGTTTGGTTTCCCGCGCGGGACGAACCGCGCGCAGCAGGTAAGATGTCATGGATGTCTCCGATGGAAAATGCGCGATTAAACGCGCCTGCGCTGACGCGCCTTGGGCGCAAGCCGAACCAGCAGGGTCAGGAAATGGCGGAAGACGCGCGAGGCCTCATCATCCCTGCTCATCGCGGCCTCCGAATTGTTCGTTGAAATAGGCGAGTTCACGCACGAAAGTGTCAAAGCGCCGGTTGGCGGCGGCGAGCTCCCGCAGGCTCCACACGAGAAGCGCCGACGCCAGGCTCGCCCAGAGCAGCAAAGCCAGATGCGCAAGATCGCCCCGCGCGATGAAGACCTGGGTGATGTCATTCATCGCGGGGCGTCCTGTGTCTGTGTGATTAGTGCGAAGGGCTGCGTGCTCCATTGAGGCGAAGGCCGGGAACCAGCGGCTGCAATTCCCTATGGGGGAAGACACCTTCCGTGCCGATATAGGCGGCGAAGGTCAGGCCATCGCGATCAGTGTAAGCCTCCACCCGCACGCCAACGAGCGTGAGGAAGATGGACACGCAGCGTCCGTCAAAGGAATCCATGCGCCAGGTGATGCCTTCCTCATCGAGCATGCGGGTAAATGCCAGCATGCGCGAGAAAGGATCGGCGATGGCGGACCAGTCAGGCTCCTTGCGGCGCCCCCTGTCCACCTCATCGCGCCAGT
>CANGTC010000009.1 GCA_947456505.1 Beijerinckiaceae bacterium | reverse complement strand
CCGTCAAATCGCTCGGATAGCGCAACCTGCTGCGATCATAACGTCCACGATTTTCAGTCGTCCACATCACAGGCTCCCTCGAATCAGGCAGCCTTTCTTGAATCACAAATGATTCAATTAATGCAACATCTCATCGGACAGACACTAAAGCCATATCATTTCGCCGCGATATAAAAAGTATTATTTAAATAATAAATAAAACAAACTCATAGTATCGATAGATTGAGTTGGATCCCACCATTGAAAAAATGTCTGGATCACGCTTGTCTCGACGCCACCGTGTTCTGCCGGCCTTAATGCAGCGCGCGAGGCAAGCGCATGAATGAAAACCTGATTCCGAAAGGCGTCATTGAATTGCAGATGTGATCGTGGCGGGCGATAGCATGCGCCATAGGCGCATTAAACCAGCACCGGCTTAAACTCATGCAATCCGACAAGCGCCGCTTCGCTGCGGGTTCGTTGCTGGTCGTCTTGGCAAGTGGCGATGCGGCGCCAGCCTATTTGACGTTTCGGTTGCGGAAGGCGTCTTGATCTATAGATTGGGACAGCAACAACTCCAAGCACGCGGCCCCAACATGCTAAATCCCCATCAATCTGCAGTCACCATGGCGCGCACTCTAGCGAGCGGCGCAGTTCGCGCCCGCGATTGCCTCGAAATGTATCTTGACCGGCTCGCAGGTGTTGGTCAGGCCCTTAACGCAGTGGTCGTGCTTGACACAGACAGGGCCCGTACGCAGGCGGACGCTGCAGATGCGGCGTTGCGCGCAGGACGAAGCCTTGGACCTTTGCATGGCCTGCCGATGACCGTGAAGGAATCTTTCGACGTCGCGGGCCTCCCCTCCACATTTGGACACCCGGATCGCGCTGGACATGTTGCGCAAACCAATGCGCTCGCGGTTGAACGGTTGAGCGGCGCGGGCGCCAATATTTTTGGCAAGACGAATGTGCCGAAGGATCTTGCGGACTGGCAGAGTTTCAACGCGGTCTATGGAGAGACGCTCAACCCCTGGGATCCAGCCTGTTCGCCTGGCGGGTCGTCCGGCGGGGCGGCGGCGGCTCTGGCGGCCGGATTAACAGGCCTTGAAATTGGTAGCGATATCGGTGGATCGATTCGTATCCCCGCCCATTTCTGCGGCGTCTACGGCCATAAACCGACCTTTGGGATCGTGCCCATGCGTGGTCATTCGATGCGCGCCGACACAGCCCCGAGCGACATTTCGGTCGCTGGCCCGCTGGCGCGCAGTGCGCTGGATCTGTCCATGGCGATGGATCTTCTTGCTGGCCCTGATCCAGATCGCGATGGCGCCTGGAGCCTGTCTTTACCCCGAGAGACCCGGACCCATCTCAAGGATTACCGCTTTGCAGTCCTTGCCGATGACGAACATTTTCCGGTCGATGCATCGATCACAGGAGCCATTCGCACCCTGGCGGATGGCTTACGCCGGGCCGGTGCGCGAGTTGACGAAGTCTCCTCGCCAGTCGGCAGTTGGGAGGGCTATGAACTATATCTGACCTTGTTGCGTGGTGCGACCTCCGCCCGACTAACGGACACCGCCTTCGAACAACTCGCCGCCAAGGCGGGAGAGGGAATGGCCCGCGACTATGAGACGCTTATGCGATGCGGATTGACCCAATCCCATCGCGATTGGCTTACCGCCAATAATCGCCGTGAGGACGTCCGAGGGCGGTGGCGTGCTTTTTTTGGCGACTATGACGCCCTGATCAGTCCCGTCGCGACAACGCCTGCCTTTGCTCGCATGGCCGGCGTTCCCAAGCCCGAGCAAAGGTTCATGATCAACGGAGCGCCGCGCCCGGCGGCCGACACCTATTACTGGCTTTCCATAGCTTCCTTGCCCTATCTGCCTGCGACGACCATACCCCTGGGTCTCAACAAATCTGGTCTGCCCGTGGGGGCGGAAGTGGTTGGCCCGGAGTTCACCGATTACCGCTGCATACAGATCGCCCACCTGATCGAGCAAGCCTTCGGCGGCTGCGCTCGACCGCCAGGCTTCGCCTGAACCAAGCCTGCTGGACCTTGCCAACGCGCAAATGAAATTAAATGATCTGGATCACCCCATCGACGCTAATGCGCGATGGTAAAACGATAGATCGATAAAGGTCGCCTGATCGTCAAGCCTGGGGCTGCGCCCTTGGGTTTGCGTGCGTGTCGCCAGCATTTGCCGAACGCCCTCCATATCCAGCCTTGCATCCTGCTGGAAACCAAACCCGACATCAATCAATTGGTCATAAGCGGCGCTGGCAACACCCCGGGTCAACGTTAGTCTGCCCATCAACAATGCAACACCCGCCGCCTTGTTGTCGGGATCGAAAACCCAGCGCAAACACGTCACATAGGCCTTGATGTAATTTTCTAGAGTAGTCGTGTTTTGCTCCGCAAAGGCGCGAAGCATAAAAGCACCGCCAGCCTGATAAGGCCCCAAAAGGTCGGTCAACCGCCCCAGACTTTTCATGCCACGCAACTTCGCTTCCGAAGAAAAAGGCGGATTCATCACACCGCCTGCATTAAAGCTATCCTCAAGCATAGCCTTCAAGCGCATGCTCGCATTTCCAATAGGCTTGATCTCGTAGTCAACCCCCGCTTCCAGACCTGCGCGCGCCAGGATCTTACGCGCCAGCAAGGCATAGGCGGTGTTGGGGGCGTCGACCACAAGCGTGCGGCCGCGCAGATCCGTGAAACTGTTAACGTCTCCCTGCACGATGAAGTCATTCATACCGCTCTCACCGCCCATGGCGATGATGACGTCATGCCCCTCGACGACGAGTTGCAGCGCGTTATCGACAGCAGCCTGGGCGATATGAATCCTTCCATCGAGAAGCTTCGCGCGTTGGGCGTCAGAGCCGGGCGTCATATCGATTGTGAGCGCGATTCCATACCGAGCGAAAACGCCCTGCGCTTCCCCAACCCAAAGAGGCAACGCCTTCGCATTGGGGAATGCCGAGACGACAAGACGCTTCAAATCAAGGCCGGAATCCGCCACGGCCCTACTCCAGCGCTTTGCGAGCGCGGGCGACCAGAGGCTCAGGCACTTCATAAAGCTTATCTACGATGCGTGCGAATTCCTCCCCCCCCATGGGATTGATCGGCAGTTTTGTCTTCGCCGCCTCCCCGAGGAAATCCGGGTCCCTCATTGTAGCGTCGAAAGCATCGCGCAGAGCCTTCAAACGCTCTGCCGGCACGCCGGGGGGCGTGATATAGGGCCGACCAAACTCGCTCTGGTTGAAAATGAGTTCGAGAACCTGCCGGTCCTCCGAATTCTTAACCACATCCCAGATACTCTGCGCTCCAAGTTTATTCATGGACGGCTCGCCGCCCACTGCGCCAATCTGCCCAAACACCTTTACAAGACCGCCATCAATCCAGCCCCCATTGGTCGGCATGAAGCTTGAGAGCTGGATGCCGCAAGTGCCCTGCACCTCGCCCTTCTCCACCGCCTGCATCGCCTCCTTGGAGCCGGGATAGCCGGTGATGATTTCAAATTTTGTGCCGAGGATCGTATTAAGAACCGCAGGATATTGGCGGATAGAGGATGTCCAACCGGCTCCGCCGACAATGAGCTTACGGTCAAACACATCTTGCCATGACTTGAAGCCCACATCCCTGTGGGCGAAACAGATGCTGGTCTCGCGGTTGGCGCTGCCTATGTAACCAAAGCGCCGTGAATCATAGCGCGCCTTGCTACGGTCGCCTATCAATGGCTCCACGATAGCGCCGGTAAATACAGCGCCAAAGACGGAGCCATCGCTAGCCAGGCGGGAATAGAGCTGGTTGGCGGCCGTGAGCGAACCGGCGCCGTCCATCAACCTCCCCACCACATTGGGGCGGCCCGGAATATGTTTCCCAATGTGCCGCGCCAGGACGAGCGCGTAGACGCCATAGCCACCCCCTGCGGCCGAACCAATCACGAAATCCACCGTCCGCCCTGTGTAGAAAGCCTCCACAGAATCTGCTGCGCGCGCTGGCGAAATGATGGGAAACAGGACGGCCAACGCAGCCGCGAAGTTTGAGGTCAAGCGCATAGGGAGCCTCTTCACCGAGGATCCTTGATAGGCGCATCTTTCTTTATGTTGAGACGCCGACAGTCAGCCTCGCTGAAGTCATCGTCGCATAAAAAGCCCACAGCGCGGATTCCCGCCATGGCGCAGAGATCATCGACTTCGTTCACATCGCCCGTAACGCCAATGGCGCCCACGATTTCGCCGGCCTTGTCGCGAATCAACTGCCCGCCAGCCTCAAGAAAGATCGGACCATCTGAGATAGCCCGCAATGTCTCCATAAAAAGGGGCTTCTCGCGCGCCTTTTGCAATACCTGCCGAGAAGAACGATGCATCGCCAAGGACGCGAAAGCCTTTCCACGGGCGATCTCGAACCGCTTGATGGAGGCGCCATCCTGTTTGAGAAAGGCTTTTACCTGCCCCCCGGCGTCCAGCACGATAGCGGCCAGCGCATGGGCCTTCATCTCGGCCGCATGCCGAAAGGTGTTCTGGATGATGGCAAGCGCCTCGTCCATGGAAAGTGCGCGCATGTCATTTACCTCTTCGTTTGTGGCGTCCCGTTGGGCACATTACTAGCACAGCCGCCACACTGCAGGAAGACAGGCGCTTTCCAGCAAAACACTACCCTTTGTCAGATTTGTCTGAAGGCGAAAACATAAATTCTGCCCCAATGAACAAGCAGCCTGGCCCGGGATGCTGATGCGGTGAGTGTCGACAGGCTCGACAAGTAGACTTTCCGTCTTGAGCCGGCATCATGCCGGTTACATGAGGCTGGACGAGCAGGCGGCCATAGACACACAAGCGTCCCGCCGCAATGCCAAGGTTAAGTTTTCGATTATTCAAGATGAATGCACGCTCGGGGAATTGCGCCCTACAATCGCCATCCACATCTCTGTCGTTTTAGCGAGCACAGCGCCTAGAGGGGCCGGCGGGCCCCTTAATGACGGCACGAACTGCCATTTTGTTTAGTCTTCGGAAACCTGGAGAGCCGGGGACGACCTCATCTGTCTGTGGGGACGATCTGGTTGGGGACATACGATTAGCAGTTCGTATGCTCCAAATGGAGAGGAAATTATGGAGCGCCCGTGGTTGGAACCCATTTTTGAACTCGCTTTCCCGTATCGACCTCAGTGGTATAGACGTTGCCCGCCTTATCGACAGCGATTGTATGAACCCAATGGAATTCTCCTGCCATCCTGCCCTGATGGCCGAACGTAGAAAGAACGACGCCGTCTTCGCGACGAACAACATGCATCTCGTTGTTCGTGCCATCGACCATAATGAAAAATGTTTGGTGTTCGTCCGGCCAGAAATTTACATCCCATGTAGAGCCTGACTTTCTGGTTTCGGGATCGTAGACAAATTGCTTTACGAAAGTTCCATCTTTGCGGAATATTTGGATCCGATTATTCGACCGATCACATACATAGACCAGCCCATCTTTAGCAATCTTTACACAATGCACCGGATTGGCGAACTGGAGATCGTCTGGCTTATAGTTCTCCGGCGTATTGTCAGTTGGCGGTTTTCCATAGGCGCCCCAAAGACGCTTGAGAGCGCCTGTATCGCGATCTAACACAATGATGCGATGGTTACCGTAACCGTCCGCCAGATAAATTTCATTCTCTAGCGGATCAACAGCGAAGTCGGCAACCTGACCAAACTGGGTAGGATCCAAAGACCCCTTGGATGGTCCTGCATGACCGAATTGTTTTATGAATTTTCCGTCGCGGGTAAAGTGCAGCACCATGCCGTCAGTGGAGCCATTACCGGCGAGCCAGACCGTGTCTTTCTCGTCTATAAGAATGCCATGCTCTTGCCTGGGCCATTCGTAACCCTCACCCGGGCCACCCCATGCCTGAACTACATTGCCTTCTTGATCAAATTCAATCACGGGCGGCGCGGGCGCACAGCATTTGGAAATCTTCGGTGACGTGAACGCCCCCTTTTCATCAAGGGTCAGAGAATTCGGTCTCTGGAGGACCCAAATATGCCCCTTGGCGTCAATAGCGACACTTGCGACCTGACCAAATATCCAATTATTCGGCAATTGCTTTGGCCAGAAAGGATCAACCTTGAAGGAAGGGCCCTCAGCATGAACTGCGACATGGCCAACCGCTAAACAAAGCGCCGCGATGAAAGACATGGCTATAAATTGCAGCCGCATGGAAGCCTCCCGATTTTTCGATATGGTATCGATTATTTTTGCAAGCGCAAATCCGCATGAAGCGATCTCAACCGATTCACGAATAAAATCTCCCCTAAAACGGCTACAGAATGTCGACCGACCGTCGGGACGACCGGCGTGGCGTCGTCATCAAATCAACGAAAATCATCAATCAATTGAAGAAGGCAAACCCTGGATACATGCTCAACTCCTTCGCCACGCGCACAGCCCGCCTCACGGCAGCCTCCCCGGCCCCTATCGCGCCCTGCACACAGGAAATCCGGATTTCGCGATGTTCGCCAATCGAGTAATGATCTCCCGGCCCTATGAGCGTTGTCGATCCATATTCATCAATGATGGCCTGCCCTTCACCTGAAAAACCCGGTGGGAGGCTTGCGCGGTCATGGACCATCATGTCACGCCACCCAAATGCGCGGCCGAGATAAACCCGGCGCTTATGACTGCTGCCGCGAGCCGGACCTTGCGTAGCCAGCTTACGCAGGTCCGGCTTGCGTGACCGCACAAAGGCCGAAACATGCAGGGCCTGCACCTCCACCTGCGCGCCAGGATCCGTATGACCATAGCGGCGGCGGTAATCCCTGCGGAAGGACTCTCGAAAAACGGCAGCGTCGTCCGTCGGAGGCACGACGACCTTGATATTATGCCTCTGGCTAACGAAGCGCGTTTCCGCAAAAAATTGCATCAAAATGTCATCCGTCGCGAACTCGCGCGATAGCGTCTGGGTCACAGAGGCTCCCAATTCGTCAAATTTAGCCTTCAGCATCGGCATCACCGCGCCATCCTGCCTGCCTGCGAAGGTGGCCCCAAGATCAAGGCGGACATCGGAGAGCAACATCCCCAGCGCCGAAAAATTCCCGGGTTCGCCTGGCTGGGAGAAGAACCCCGACTTTCAACGCGCCTATGTTTTTGACGGACCTGAAGGATGCGCTTTTATCCCATCGGCAATAAGAATGAACTGATTTGGGAACGGCTCAAATAGAATGAGTTTGCCGAACGCCCTGGTAAGCGTTTGATACCTCCCTTGGCCCGGGGAAAAATCTATCCCTATTTTCTGCCAATTCTATCCGCCTTCGGCCGACCAGATCTGGGGGATGCATAAACTCTATATATCGATCACACGCGGCTTTATCCATCTCGCCACCGTCGTGAAAAGCCCGTCTTCATGGCCAGCTGGCGAAGGATCTGGCGGCGTGAGCGCTGATCTGAATTTCTTCGTCGGGTCCTGTAGGGTCGGTAAAGAGGCGGATACGTAGCGTGTAGTCTGCGAGGCTGATGATCTTGCCGTTCTGTATGTTCATCTGGCGGTCATGCCCGGGATAAATCACGCTGGCGCTGTCCAGCGCCCTCTCAAGGCTGCGTTGCGCCTGCGAGGCATCGTGTCCGGGACACGACGGCTTCCCTATCAAAGCGTCCCGCGCACAGATGATAGCGTCTCCAGCGAGCAACTCGTTACCGATCTGAAGGCCTATGGAGCCTGGCGTATGGCCAGGCAGATCGAGGATCCGCACGTCCGGCGCCAATTCCAGGTCACCTTTGATCGTGACAGGGCGCAATTTGCCAAGCGCACGTCCGATATAGGCCTGAGTCTGATCATCGTGTCCTGCCGGATCCTGCGCATAGGCAAGCTCCCGTTCGTGAAGAATGACCTGCGCCTTGGGAAATAGGTCCGCGTTCGACGCAGTGTCCCAATGACAATGGGAGAGGATGACTGTGTCGATGGCGTCGGGGTCCACACCCAGCCGCTTGAGCCTGCCAAGCAAAATAGGGCGATAGGCATAGGGACCAGTGTCAAACAGGATGGTCCTGCCGGAAAACTGCACGAGAGCGACGGTCGAAATGCCTGGCGTGAATTTATCCGCCGTGGCGGGCGCGCCCGCGAAAAGTACAGTAATGGAGGATTGCTGCGTCATGCCCGCGCCTCCGCAGTCGAGTGGGGCAAGCCCGTCGAAAACGCCACATTGAGTTCCTGTCCCTCCGGCTGGAACGCGAAGGTCATTTTATATCGGTGCGCGGATTCATAGGCGATTTTGCCGTTCTTGATACGGAAAGGCCGGTCATGGCCGGGGTAAAATAGGTCGCCCGACGCTACGGCCCTGTCGAGACTGGCCTGCGCTTTCTGTGGATCGAAGAAAGCAACGTCTGGCACGGCGCGCGTCACATCACGCGCTGACCAGAGCGCATCACTCGCCAACACCGCGCGTTCACCGCCCGCATCGATCAACAGGCCCTGCAGACCAACTGAATGACCGGGCAACAGGAGGGTGCGGACACCCGGAAAAAGCTCCTGTTCCTCCTCAGGCAAAAGCGTCACGCGCATGCCTTGCAGGATTTCACGCACATAGGGCGGCGTGCCCCAGTCATTGGGTCGCGGAACTGCCGCATATTCAAACTCGGCGCTGGGCGTCATGATTTCCGCATGGGTGAAGAGATCGAGATTTTCCACATGATCCCAATGCAGATGGGTTAGGAAAACAGCGTCGATGTCTGTGGGCGTGAGACCGAATTCTCCGAGCGTCTTGATGAGCAGTGGTCGCACCCGAAATGGGCCCGTGTCGAAGAGAATTGTGCGCCCATGTCCACGCAGTAAAAGCAACGAACCGATACCAAAAAGAAAGTGATCTGACTTCGCCGGGAGGCCAGGAACAAGAAGGTCGATTTTCAACAGGCTTCCTCCGGGACATCCTGGGGTAGGTGGTGAATTGCCGCTTGTACAGCTTCACCCGCTGTGTATAAATTATGCATAATGGAACGAATTATGCAAACGGGAGCAAATATGAACAAGCGTTGTTTCGCCGAGGCTGCGGCCGCCTTCTGTCTTGGGTTTGTCCTAGCCGGCGCCGCGCCGGTCGCCGCGCAACAGCAGGCCCCCACGACCATTCGCGCCGCCTATATTCCAGTCGTCACCTAGGCGCCCGCCTGGGTCGCCAAGGAAAAAGGCTTCTTCGAAAAGCGCGGGCTAGACGTGAAGCTGACCGTGGCGCAGAACCTGTCCATCCTGCCGGGCACCCTGGGGCGCCAGTTCGAGTTCGCCCCGAGCACGGCGCCTGACCTGCTCAAATCAGTGGCGAGCGGACTTGATGTCGTGGCGGTCGCCGCCGCTGTGTTCGAAACTCAAAGCAATCAGACCACGCAGTTGATGGTGGGCAAGGATTCCAGCGTAACCTCCGCGAAGGATCTCGGCGGCAAGCTCATCGCCACGCCAACCATTGGCGGCGTCATTCATATTTCAGTCCTCTACTGGCTGAAAAAAAATAACGTGGACATCGCGACAGTGCGAGCGGTCGAAGTGCCCTTCCCCAATATGGCGGATCAACTCAAGGCGGGGCGCGTAGACGCCGTAGAGGTCGTAGAGCCTTTCGTAGGCGCCCTGAAGGCTGGCGGCGCAGTGTCGCTGACGGCGCCACTTCTTAGCGCTGGCAACGAAGTGCTGTTCCCCTTCTGGATCGCCTCGGGGGAATGGGCGCGGGCCAACAAACCGGTTCTCGCCGCCTGGAAGGCCTCACTCGACGAGGCCGTGGCCTTCATCAAGGCCAATCCGGAAGAGGCGCGTAAAATCGTTGGCCAATACACCAAGCTTCCTGAGGCCATTGTGAATGCGACACCCTTTCCTGATTATCGCACGGCGATCACCGCAAAGGATATCGAAGTGTGGAAGGACGTGATGAAAGATGTCGGCCAGTTCAATGGGGAAGCAGATTCCAGCAAACTAGTCGTAACGCCATAGGTTGCTGATGTTAGACCCCGTTTTCGCGTGCCGATCCGCCAGCGTTAGCCTCCCGCTTCGCGGCGGGTTACGACCGATCATCTCGGACATCAGCCTCGAATTGCGACAAGGGGAGTTTCTCAGCATCGTCGGCCCCTCTGGGACGGGCAAAACAACCTTGCTGCGCATGCTCGGAGGGCTGCTGCCACCGAGCAGCGGCCGTGTGCTGGCGCATGGGAAAGAGCTTACAGGGCCGCCAGAAGGCGTGGTCATCGTCTTTCAGGACTATGGCAATGCGCTTCTGCAATGGCGCAGCGTTGGAGACAATGTCGCGTTCGGAATCGAGCGCACCTTGCCGCGCGCCCAATGCGACCAGCGCGTGCGCGAGGCATTGGCCATGGTCGATCTGCTCGAAAGGGCGGATGACTATCCCTGGTCCCTGTCAGGCGGGATGCAGCAGCGCGTGCAGATCGCCCGTGCGCTGGCGGTGCAACCCTCGATCCTGCTCATGGATGAGCCCTTCGCAGCCCTTGACGCCATGACGAAGGCCGGGCTGCAAGATGAGCTGCTGCTCCTTCGTGACAAGACGAAGGCGAGCTTCGTCTTCATCACCCATGATATCGAGGAGGCAGTCTATCTGGGCGACAGGGTCGCCGTGCTGAACGGCAGTCCAGGTCGTATCGATGAGATCATCGATATCGATCTTCCCCAGCCGCGCAACCAGATCACCACGCGCGAAATGCCTGAGTTTCTTGCCTATCGCCACAAGCTTCACAAGGCGCTTGGGCATGCCTGACCTGCGGCTGCGGAACATCGATTGGTCAGGGATCGCCACGCCCATCGTGCTGCTGAGCGTTTGGGAAATCATGGTGCGCTCGGGTCTCGTCAGTTACCAGTTCTTTCCCGCCCCAAGCGCCATTCTCTCCGGAGCCCGCCAACTCGTCAGAGACGGCCTACTTATGGAGGATCTGCTCCACACTATCATCTCCATCAGCATCGGCTGGTCAGCCGCGATGTTCATCGGAGTCACGGCAGGTTTGCTGCTTGGCTTTTCGACGCTGACCAGGACCTATTTTCTCGCCAGCGTCGAGGTTCTACGCCCCATTCCCGGTATCGCCTTCGCGCCCGTGGGATTGCTGCTGTTCGGCTTTTCCATCCAGACAGAACTGGCGATCGCCTTCCTGCCGACCCTGTGGCCTATCCTCGTCAACACGATGGGCGGCGTCGCCAATGTACAGCCGCGACTGCTGGATGTGGGGCGCACCTTCCGATTATCGCGAAGCCAGATCGTGCTGCGGCTCCTACTGCCAGCGGCGCTGCCTTCGATAATGGTCGGCGCCCGCACTGGGCTGGGACTTGCGCTGGTGATGGCTATCGTCGCTGAAATAGTCGGCAATCCCGCCGGGCTTGGCTACGCCATTGTGCGAGAACAGCAAGCGATGAACCCCGAGGCTATGTTCGCCTACATTTTTGTGGTCGGGTTTCTGGGGGTGATCTTGAACGCTGGCGTGGTCAATGTCACCAACGCCATCTGGCCCTCCCTAAAGCAGATGCGCGCCGGATGAAGAGACACGCCGCATATTCGACAGCGAAGGCACTGCTGCGCCCTCTGCCGCCCCTGCGGGGCTTGCTACCCCTGGCGCTTGGCCTCGCCGCATGGCAATTGGCTCAGGGAGAGGAGCGAGTATCGGCTTATTTCCCGCCACCATCGGCCTGGTGGAAGGGCATGGACCAACTCGCAGCCAGCGGTCGGTTGGTGAAGGCGAGCCTGGCCACCCTGGAGACCATTCTGCTGGGGCTCATTCTGGCGGCGATGTTTGGCGCCTTCATAGGCGTTCTGGTGGGCGTGTCGCCCCGAGCGCGACGCGCCCTGGGGCCTCTTCTGGAATTCTGCCGCGCCATGCCGCCCCCCGCCATCGTACCGCTCGCGATCCTCTTTCTGGGCTATGATGAACGCATGAAGTTGACCATCGTAGCACTATCCGCCATGTGGCCGGTGCTACTCAACACGACGGCAGCCGTGGAGCGCATCCATCCCGTTCTTCTGGATGTTTCCGTCTCGTTTCACCTGACGACCCTTGATTGCGTGCGACGGGTAATCTTCCCATCAGCGATCCCGGCGATCCTTCTGGGCGTTAAGGTCTCCTTGCCCTTGACCATCGTTCTGACCCTTTTGGTGGAGATCCTCACCTCCATTGATGGAGTCGGGGCCCTGATGATCGCGGCCCAACGTAATTACCAATCCGCGCAAGTTTACGGCCTGCTGGCCTATGTGGGCTTCTTCGGTTTCTTGCTCAACATCGCCTTTTCCCTCATCGACGCGACAATCATGCGTCGATGGCCACCAAGAAACCAACGCACATGAGCGCGGGCGGACAAATCGGCGTGCAGTCAGTGGAGATCGCGGGCAATCTCCTCAAGACGCTCGCGGGGCTAGATGGCCCGCAAAGCCTCTCCACTCTTTCCGCAGCTGCTGGCCTTGCACCCGCCAAGGCTCATCGCTACCTCGTCAGCCTCATCCGCACAGGACTGATCGAGCAGAATGAGGCGGATGGGCGTTATGATTTTGGAGGCGCCGCCCGCATGATCGGTCGCGTCGCGCTAAACCGACTGGATCTCGTGCGCATCGGCTCACAAATCCTCACGAAGCTCCGCGACGATCTGCGCGAAACGGTCTTCATGGGCGTTTGGACGCCGCAAGGGCCGATGGTTCTGCAATGGCTGGACGTCATACGCGCGGTATCGCTTGTCATCCGCCCAGGTTCCATTATGCCGCTCTATACGTCAGCCTTCGGGCTTATCTGCGCGGCCTATCTCCCTGAGGACATCATCGCCACCGCCCCCGAACTACGCGAGCCCCAAACCGCCGCAGTGGGATCGCGCAAGTCGTCGGCGGACCTTGTAGAGATCCGCAGGAAAGGCTTCAGCATCGTGCGCGGCGAACTCATTCAGGGTCTGGACGCCTTAGCCGTTCCTGTACTGGATCCCATGAATGAAATGGTCGCCTGTCTTACAGCAGTGGGGCCATCAGGATCGCTCGACATCTCCGAGGCAGGCAGGGTGATCGCCTCCTTGAAACAAGCGGCCGCCGAGTTTTCGCAAGCATTGGGATAGCGTCCGGAAGGCTGACGGCGCTAGCCGTCCCGCTTCGGGACGCAGAGGATCTCCAGCGTCGGATGGCATGAATTAAAATGATCAGATGACGCCCGAAGGCCCCAATCACGACGCGCAACCTGATTGCGGCCCATTACCAACTTGGCTGACGGAGGCCAACGTAGTTCGACAAGACGTTCCCGCGTCGCGAACAAGGTCACTTCCAATTTAATGAGGCGAACATTGTAAAAGTGAACATTGATCTTGAAAATAAAGTAGGGAAATTAATTTCGGAGAAATTGTCCGATTACCAGAAACACGCTGAGGACTCCCTTACTGCTTTGCAGAAACTAAACCGAGCCTCTACGAACGACGATATTAAGCACCTGATCGAAGATGGAATCGCATTTGAAAACCACATCCACGGTCAAATTCGAGCTATCCTGAAAGGGTAGCGAGGCAGAGCACCGAGAAAATTTAACTATGAACGGAAACTCCGATTTTCAACAAAAACCTTAGCCACATATCAAAGATTGGCTATATCGTCTCAATAAGTTGCATCGGCGGTCGCTAAATGCGTAAGATCACAATCCCTGCGCAATATAGGCCCGCCAACCTCCAAGATGTGTTATTTCCGGGGCATCCACGAGCGCGTAAGATTCACAAAGGAAACCGCTCACCTGAGCGCCATCCTCCAATGTGATCTTACCGACGCCAAGCGGCGCCGGAATCGCCGCAACGAATGAGCCAAATGCTGCGGGCGAGAGCGCCCACACCTCGACATCAAGGCCAGGCGCATCTCCAAATCCTGCGAAACCTGGCTCGCGGATAAGACCAGGTTTGGCAGGTGTGGCGCCAGGGAGGACATAAAGGCGATAATCACTCGCGGTGCGGGAGTTGCGCACGAGAACCCCACCCACCTCAGTCAGTTGATAATTCAGCGGCATGCCGCTGAGATGCGCCCCTACCACCACGATTTCGATGACGTCAGTGCGAGACATGCTGAACCTTCTCTCGTTTCTGGCTGTTGAAAATCAGTCCCATAGTGGAGCCCTTGGAAGGGCTGCGATCAATTCTCGAGTATAATCGGCTTGGGGATGGTCGAGAACATCCGTCGCCAATCCCTGCTCGACAATGCGCCCGCTTCTCATCACGATGACCTGGTCGCAAATCAGGCGCACCACATGCAGATCGTGGCTTACAAAGAGGTAGCTCATGCCCAGCGAGGCCTTGAGGTCGGCGAGCAGCTTGAGCACCAGCGCCTGCACGGACACATCAAGCGCAGCGGTCAGCTCATCCAGCACCACAAGATCAGGTTTGAGCGCGATGGCACGGGCGATTCCGACGCGGGCTTTCTGTCCGCCGGAGAGTTGGTGAGGAAAACGATCCAGCAGATCCATCGGCAACCCGACCATGGCTGCAAGCTCTTCGCAGCGCGCACGCAGGGCCGAGGCGGTCATGGCGCCGCAAAAACGCATCAGGGGATCGGCAATGGCGCGGGCTGCGGTATAATGGGGATTCAGGCTGTCGGCGGGATCCTGAAAAACCATCTGGATGCGCGGGCGCAAGGCAAGCTGCGCAAAGGCGCTGGTCGGAATTGCGCCGATATCCTGTCCGTCGAAAATGATGGTACCCGCTGTCTGATCAAGCAAGCGCATCAGCATCATTGATGTCGTTGCCTTGCCGCAACCCGATTCGCCTACCAAACCGAGGCTTTCTCCGCGCCTTATCTCGAAATTCAAACCATCCACCGCGCGGATGGGAACTGACGGCAAATCATGGGCCGACTTGCGGAAACGCGCGAAGAAGGATGAAGGCTTGCGTGTGTATTCCTTCACAAGGCCCGCCACCGTGAGCAGCGGCGCGCCAAGTTCTCCATGCTTGATCGGTTTTGCGGCGAAATCCTCAGGCAACAAATCGCGTAGACCAATGCCGGGGCGCGGCGTTGCACGCATGAGTTTGCGCGTATAGGCATGGACGGAATGCTTGAAGATATCCGCAGAGGCGGCGGTCTCGACCACGCGCCCCTTCTCCATCACCACAATACGGTCGCAATACGCGGCGGCTAGGCTCAGGTCATGGGTGATCAGAATCGTCGACATGCCTCGCTTGCGCGTCAATTCGACGATCATTTCCACCACCGCGTTCTGGGTAGTGGCCTCAAGCCCAGTCGTCGGCTCATCGGCGTTCAACAACTTGGGGCGGCAGGGGAGGGCCAGCGCAATCACCACCCGCTGACACATACCTCCGGAAAGCTGGAAGGGATAGGCGTCGTAACGTTCTTCCGGGTTAGCGATACGCACTTGACGCAGGGCGACTATGGCATTTCCGCCTATGTTGAAGGAGCCCGCCTGTACATGTTGGCGAAGCACATCCTCGATGTGCTGGCCGATGCGCCGGATGGGGTTGAGCGCCGCGCGCGGATTCTGGAAGATCATTGAGATATCGCGTCCGCGCACATCGCACATTTGGCGCTCATTGGCGTCATGGGGCGCGACGCCGGAAAAGAAGACCGCGCATAGCCCATGGTCAGAGACATCTGGACCATCATGATCGGCAGAATACTTGGCGGAATAGAAGTAAGAGCAATCCGCAGATCAGAATTGCCAGACAGTCTCGCCGCCATCACGAATCCGGCCTCGCGGCGCACGCTCGATTCAGCTCGCGCTACGCGGGCGTAAAGCGGAAAGTTTATGATGGCGGTGGCGATGACGATATTGGTGACCGTGTTGCCAAGCGCCGCAACAATGCCCCTCGCCAGCACGAAAAGCGGAAACGCCATGATCGTGTCGGCGATACGACCCACCGCCCGGTCGATCCAGCCGCCGAAAAAACCTGCCGCGATGCCCGCGAGCGCACCAAAGGCGAAGACAAGGGCGACGGATGAAACGGAGATGATAAGATCTAGCCGCGTTGCGACAACCACGCGTGAAAAAATATCGCGACCCAGTTGATCCGTGCCAAACAAATGAAGGAAAGATGGGGCTTGCAGAGTGGCGATGGTGTCGCCTGTCAGCGAATCATAGGGGACCAGCGCGGGGCCAAAGACTGCGGCGAATGTAAGCAAGGAAAGCAGCCCAAACGCGAAGGCCGTCACCGGATCGCTGACGATTACATAGCGCACGTGGGGGAGCGTGGCGGCAAGCGCCGAAGGCGGGCGGTTTTGCGTCGGGACCACGCTCATGATTCAGCCCTCATGCGAGGGTCAATCAATCGATAGGAGAGGTCGATGAGGAGATTGAGCAGAATATAGACGACGGCCATGGCGAGAACAAAACCCTGAACGGGTGCGAAGTCGAAGGCGATAAGCGCCTCAACCGCATATGAACCGATACCTGGCCAGGAAAAAACCTTTTCAACAAGCACATTCGCGACGAGCAAGAAAGAGAAGACCATTCCAAGGGTCGTCACAACCGGCAGCAAGGCGTTACGTAAAGCATGGGTCGTCACGACCTTACGCGTAGTGAGTCCGGAGGCGCGGGCCGTGCGCACGAATTCCATCGCAAGCGCTGACAGCATGGAAGCGCGTGTGATACGCGCGATGGGGGCCAGCGAAAAGATGGCGAGCGTGACGCCCTGCAGGAGCAATTGGGAGAGGGTAGCGCGAAAGGTCGCACCATCTCGCGCGATGAGGGAGTCGATGAGATAAAAGCAGTGAGTTACAGCGGAGGTTAGTGAAGGCCCGGTCGTCGCGCCAGCTGACTTTATGAATTGACGACGATCCATGGCGAGCTCCCAAAGGTGAGACATTTATAATGCATACAACTATGGTAGATCGTATGCTTAAAGATACGTCACTGAAGCCTGAATTTCAGCCAGAAGGGACTGTTAAAGAGGCAGGGATCGCAACGGTAAATCGCTATATAGCCAAGGCGCCAATTTGGAACGGTCATGTCGACACGTGCCGAACAACGCTCCGCAGAAATTGCTGACGCCATTCTATCGGGCCCCCTTCCGCCCGGCGCAAGGCTCAATGAACAAGGCCTTGCAGACCGATACGATGTCTCGCGCACACCCGTACGCAAGGCGCTACGCCTGCTGGCCGCCAGGGGCTTGATCGAGGTGCGGCCACGCCGGGGGAGCACCGTCACTCAAGTCAGCTCTGCGAAATTGGTGGATCTTTTCTTCGCCATGGGGGAGATTGAAGCGACATGCGCGCGCCTCGCCGCCCTCAGCATGTCTCCAATCGTACGCCGACAGCTGGAATCCTTGCATAAGCGCATGGCCGGGACCGTCGACACATGCGAAGAAGCCGACATGCGGATGCAAACGTGTATTTTCATTCGAGCATCTACAGGGGTACGCAAAATTCCATCATTGAGAAGATGGCTACTGGCCTGCGTCGCAGCCTCTCCCCCTTTCCTCGCGCACAGTTCCGTACCGCAGGACGCCTGGCTTCATCTCATCGAAAACATGGTGCAGTGGTGAATGCTGTCATTCACGGCGCTGCGGAACAAGCCCATCAGTCGATGTTGCGCCATGTGAACCTTGTGGAGCAAGCCTTTGAGCAACAGTCTACGAGCGATGACGCGAACGTTCCTATGATGGCCAAGAGCGCTGCGGGCTGATGGTCAATCGGGCAGCGGGCTCACGTGGGCTGCGACGATGCGCCACCCTTCCGATGTGCGCACCCAGACCTGCGACTGTCGGTTCACCTTCCCCGCTGTGTCACGGAACATGGCGTTGGTGGTCCCGAAATCGCGTCCGAATGTTGTCACCGCCAACCGTTCCACCACGCGCGGGGCGCCGGGCATCCACACGCCCGTGCGGAAATTGGCGATCTCTTCATAGCCGAAGAGGTGCTCGCGCGGGCCAAAGCGCACGGTTAGCGGCGAATTCCAGAAGAAACTGTTCAAGGCGACGCTATCGCCCGATTCGATGGCTTGATTGTAGCGCTCGAACGAATTCGTCACTTCAGCGACTACCTCGGGGATATTGGTCTGCTCTGTCATGGGGATCTCCGTCAGGTCAGGCCTTTTCGGCCTGTGTGAACCCATAGGTTTGTGCAAAACGCGAGGCGAGATAAGCGCCCGCAGTGATGGGAGCGTAGCGCGGGCGCTCGCCCGGGCTGATGCAACTGGGGATCGCCTCGACTAGCGCATCCGCATTGGCGTCAAGGAAAAATGCCAGAGAATAGCGATCCCGCCCCTTGGGGTTTGTAACCCGGTGGGGCGTCGAGCGATAAACGTCATTCGTCCAGCGCATCAGGCAATCGCCGATGTTGCAGACGAAGGCGCCGGGCACGGGCGGCGCGGCGATCCAGGCGCCATCGCGCCGTTGCACCTCGAGCCCGCCTGCATCATCCGTGAGCAACAAGGTGAGATTGCCATAATCCGTATGCGCGCCTGCGCCAAAGGCGCCATCAGCGCGCGCGGAGGCCGGCGGATAGTGCAGCAGCCGCAAGGTGGCCATGGGGCGATCAAGCCGCATGTCGAAATAGTCCTCCGCCAACCCAAGGTCGCGAGCGATGGGCCGGTGCAGATCAGCGCCGAGCCTCAGCATGCGGCTGAAATAATCCGCCATGACCGCATCAAAACCGGGGAGCTCGGGGCATCGGAGAGAACGCCAGTGATCGCGCGCGTCGATGCGGATATTGAAGGCTTCCTTGTCATCGATGTTGCGGCCGGGATCGAGCGCTTCCGTGCGCAGGCCCACATAGCCCTGATTGTCGCTGTCCGCCGATATTTTCAAAGCGTCCTTGCGGGCCTGGGGCTGGGCGAAAAACGCATGGGCCTGCGCCATGGCCGCGTCGAGAACATCATTGGGGACGCCATGGCCGCGCACATAGAAAAAACCCACCTCGCGACAGGCATGCGCGACCTCGCCTGTCACGCGCGCCAGCGCCGCAGGCTCACGGATGGGAAGGCCACTCAGGTCGATGATGGGAATATCGTTCATAGGGGGAACCCGATGATGGCTGGCGGACGCTTCGATCAGGAAAAACTTTGTATTTATGGCACGGGTCTTGATTGCCGTCATCAAGACCCTGCGTGAAAGCAAAGAGATTTTCAGGAGACCCACATCATGACCACGATTACAGGACTCACGATTCTGGGCGGAGAAATGGGCGGGCAGACGCAGGCCATCGACATCTCCGGGAATGTGATTGCCCGTATCGCGTCCACGCCGAACGCCGCCTCGCGGCGGCTGCTCGCCATGCCCGCCATGGTCAACGCCCATGATCACGCACGACCGCTATCGCCCACCTCCTTCGGCGGCGCCGGCAAGCCGCTGGAGACCTGGATCCTGCGCCTC
This sequence comes from Beijerinckiaceae bacterium, assembly GCA_947456505.1. Classification (GTDB taxonomy): domain Bacteria; phylum Pseudomonadota; class Alphaproteobacteria; order Rhizobiales; family Beijerinckiaceae; genus Terripilifer. Next base: position 33,640 of record CANGTC010000009.1, on the reverse strand, counting down.
GCCGCCATGCCCTCAACGGATCCTTATCTGGTGGCCGCCGCCGCGCTTGGCCGCGCCGCGCAATCGGGCTGCGCCTCCATCATGGCCCATGTGACGCGGCTCTACGGGCCCATGTCCGTCACTGACGAAGCCAGCGCCTATGCGCGCGCGGCGAATGACATCGGCGCCCGCGTCACCTTCGCTCTGTTCATGCGTGATCGAAACCCGCTGGTCTATGGTGATGAGCAAGGCGTTCTGGAAGCGCTGCCCGGCGAAGCGCGGCACGAGATCGAGGCGATCTTTTCCTCGCCCATGCCGAGCATTCGGGAGCAGATCGAGCGGGTAGAGGGCCTGGCCGCCGCCAACGAAGGCCCGCTGTTCAACGTGCAATATGGCCCCAGCGGCGTGCAATGGTGTTCGGACGCGATGCTTGAGGCCATCGCAGAATCTTCCGCGCGCACGGGGCGGCGCGTGCACATGCATCTGCTGGAAACACCCTATCAGCGTGCATGGGCAGACAAGGCCTATCCGCAGGGGGTCGTGCGCCATCTGCGCGATGTGGGCCTGCTATCGCCGCGCCTCGCCCTCGCCCATTGCGTTCATGCGCGGCCCGATGAACTCGACATGATCGCGGAGGCCGGCGCCACCATCGTCACCAACGCCAGCTCCAACCTGCACCTGCGCTCGGGTATTGCGCCCATCGCGGAGGCCATCAGGCGCGGTTGCCGCGTCGCCATGGGCGTCGACGCCTCCGCTTTCGACGAGGACGACGACGCCCTGCGCGAGATGCGCCTCGGGCATTTCCTGCACGGGGGCTGGGGTTTTAACGAGAATATCTCCCGCGAGGATTTCCTGCGCACCGTCGTGACCAATGGCCGCTATGCCAATGGCGCACCCGGCTCTGGCGCGCTAGCCGCAGGGGAGGCGGCGGATATTCTGGTGCTCGATCTCGACCGTCTCGACCGCGACGCGATCATGCCGGTGGATCCGCTTGATCTGCTCTTCGCACGCGCCAATCAATCGCATGTGGCGCAGCTCTTCGTCGCGGGGCGGCAGGTGATCGGGGATGGCAAGTTGCTGCGGATAGACATCGACGCCATCCACACCGAATTACGCGACCGCCTGCGCGGGGGCATGTCCTCGCGCGCGCGTTTTCTATCCGCATGGACACATCTGGAGCCCGCCGTCGCGGCCTTTTATCGCAGCGGCGGCGGTTGCTGCTAATCGGCGCTCGGCGCGGAGCCGGGAACAACGCCCTCAGGCAACCCGGCCGCATGGCGGGCGATATCGCCTGCGGTCGTGATCCAGACATCGTCGCGCCGCGCGGCGATATGCGCCAGCGCGCGGCGCAGGTGACGCAGGCGATGGGGCTGGCCGACAATATATGGATGCAGGGCCATGCCCATCACCAGCGGCGCCTCCGCGCTCTGCTGCAGCATCTCGTCGAACTGATCGATGATCATGTCGGCGAAGACAGCGCCCTCGATGCGCCGCGCCACTATCATGGGGATATCGTTCAGCTCCTGCGGATAGGGCACGCTGAGAATGCGCCCCCTGCGCGTGCGGAACCAGACGGGCTGATCATCCATGCACCAGTCAAGCAGGTATCCATAGCCCGCTTCCTGCAGCAGGCTGGGCGTGAGGCGGCTTTCCGAGATCCATGGCCCCAGCCAACCCTGGGGCGGCTTGCCTTCATGCCGCGCCAGAACCTCCGTCGCTTGCGCGATCAGTACGCGTTCATCGGCCTCGCTCAGCACGCCCTGCTTTTCGGCATTGGTCCGCCCATGGCCGACCATCTCGTCGCCGCGCTGGCGGAAGGCGCTCATGAGATCGGGCGCCAGATCGTACATGGCGGAATTGGCGAGCACCGAAACAGGCAGGTCCAACTGCTCGAACAGCGACAGCAGTCGCCAGGCGCCGACGCGGTTGCCCCAATCGCGCCAGGCGTAGTTCAGCACATCCGGCTGCGGGCCTGATGGCGCGAGTTCGGCGCCGAGCCCCTCACCAAAGGCGAAATGCTCGAGGTTCAAGGCGACATAGACAGCGAGCCGCTTGCCATTGGGCCAATCATAAACCGGCCGACCGCGAATGCCGGAATAGTCATAAAGCCCATGGGATGGGAGGGACATGGGATTCATGCTCGTGCTCCCGGCCTATAGCGCCGCCACAGGCGCACGCGCGACGCCCCGGGAGGCCAGATCATGCGCCACGCGCAAGGCGATGTCCTCGCGCCAGGGCGCAGTGATGATCTGCACGCCCATCGGCAGCCGCTCCCCATCGCTCCAGATGGGCACGGTGACGACCGGCAGGCCGATGAAGGAAATGGGCTGCGTGAAGACGCCGAGGTTGGGCCTGATCATCATCTCGACGCCGTCGAGCACCATGTTCTTCTGGCCGATGAGCGGCGCGCGGCAGGGCGTGGCGGGGGCGATGATGACATCGACCTCGTCGAAGACTTTCACCACGGCGTCATGGAACCAGCGGCGGAATTTCTGCGCCTGCACGACCCAGGCGCCGGGAACCATGGCGCCGGCGATCAAACGATCGCGCACATCGGGGTCATAATCCATGGGGCGCGTGCGCAGACGATCCAGATGCAGGCTCGCGCCTTCCACCATGGTGACCAGATAGCCAGCGGCGCGGGCGCGATGCGCCTCGGGCAATTCGACGCTGTGTGCGGCGCCGAGCGCATGGGCTACCATATCCACTGTATCGAACACCTCGCGGCCCGCGCCACGCGCGAAATAGCCCCCAGCGCGCGCGATACGAAGGCCCTTGAGGCCCTCGCCCAGCGAAGACGTCGCCGCCTGCGCAGGCCGTTTCGCCTGCATGGGATCGCGCGCATCCTCGCCCTGCATGGCGTCATAGGCCAGCGCCAGATCCAGCGGCGAGCGGCCCATGGGGCCCAGATGATCAAAGCTCGACACGAAGGGGAAACTACCCGCGCGCGACAGGCGCCCATAGGTGGGCTTGAAGCCGAAGAGGCCGCAGAAGGACGAGGGCACGCGAATGGAGCCGTTGGTGTCCGAACCCAGGGTCAGATGCACCAAACCCGCTGCCGCCGCCGTGCCCGACCCGCCGGAGGAACCGCCCGACATATGCGCGGGCGCATGGGGATTGCGCGAGGGGCCATAGTGGGCGTTCTCGCCGGTGAAGTCATAGGCATATTCGCCCATGTTCAGGGCGCCCATGAGGATCGCGCCCTGCGCTTCGAGGTTGGCGACCAGCGTTGCGTCCGCCTTGGCGGGGGCGTGATCGCGGTTGATGCGCGAGCCCGCCAGCGTGACCTCGCCTGCGATGTCGTAGAGGTTCTTCACAGCGAAGACCGCGCCGGCCAGCGGCCCGCAGTCCTCGCCCTGCGCATGACGCGCATCGAGCACGGCCGCCTGCGCACGCGCGCGCTCGGCGGTGACGCAGGTGAAGGCGCCCAGCGAAGGGTCATAGGCCGCTATGCGCGCCAGCGACGCCTCGACCATCTGGGTCGCCGTGAAGGATCCGGCCTTGAAGCCAGCAGCGGCCTCAGCCGCCGTCGTGGTGGGGGACGCGCTCATGGCGTATAGACCGGGGCTGGTTCCTGCTCGTCGCCGAGGGGAAAATCCATGATCAGCGGCGCCATGCGATAGGCGACCGCCAGATGTTCGACGACCACGGGGAAGCCCTCGGGCGGGATGGCCAGCTTCAAAGCCGCAGCGGTCGCCTCCACGAGGCGCTCGATCTCCTGTGTCTCCACTGTCACGCCAGCGCCTCCTTGAGTTGTGGAAAGCTCGTCGCCCATCCCACGATGCCGCCCTGGGCCACGATCATCTCGATGGCGGCCGCCTTGAATTGGGGAAAATAGCTCTCGGTGGCGTCGCTGACCAGCAGGCATTCGAAGCCCCGATCATTGGCCTCGCGCATGGAGGTCTGCACGCAGACTTCCGTGGTGACGCCCGCGAAGACAAGATGGGTGACGCCCGCGCCGCGCAGCAGGCTTTCGCAATCGGTAGCGAAGAACATGCCCTTGCCCGGCTTGTCGATAACCATTTCGCCAGGGAGTGGCGCGCATTCGGGCACGATGGACGCGCCCGCTTCGCCGCGCACCAGCAAACGCCCCATGGGGCCGACATCGCCAATGCGCAGGGCGCCCTTGCCGCGCAGACGCTTGGCAGGCGGGCAGTCCGAGAGGTCGGGCAGATGACATTCGCGCGTATGCAGGATCGGCCAGCCCTTGGCGCGGAACAGGGCGAGCAGCGCCGCCACCGTGGGCATGATGGCCTGCAGTTTCGTCACATCATTGCCCAGCGCCTCGCCAAAGCCGCCGCATTCGACGAAGTCGCGCTGCATGTCGATGACCACCAGCGCGGTGCGGGCGGGATCCAGCGAAAAGGGATAGGGCCGTGCGGGAACTTCGATCATCACTCATGCCCCGCCATATGCATGCCGATGGTGGCGCGGTCGGTCTCGCCAATGGGAGCCACATAGGTGATCGCCCCCTCCGACATGACGGCGACCCGGTCGGCGAGTTCGAGAATCTCATCGAGATCTTCGGAGATGAGCAGCACGGCGGCGCCCCGATTGCGCTGCTCCATGATCTGCGACCGGATATCGGCCACAGAGGCGAAGTCCAGGCCGAAACAGGGATTGGCGACGATAAGCACATTCACATCGCCCGACAATTCGCGCGCCAGCACCGCGCGCTGCACATTACCGCCGGAGAGATCGCCGATGGCGGTGTCGGGCGACTGCGTCTTCACGCGATAGGTGGCGATGAGTTCGCGCGCTTTCTCGCGCATGGGGCCAGCCGAAAGCCACCAGCCGAAGGAGGCGTTGGGCGGCCTGTCAAAATTGCGAAAGGCCATGTTCTCGGCGACGCTCATGCGCGGCACGGTGGCGTTCTTCAGGGGTTCTTCGGGCAGGCCGAAGATCTTCAGCTTGAAGAAGGCGTCCCGCGTGGGCTCGAAGGGCTGGTTGCGGATGAGGATGCGCCCGTCGCTCAGGGGACGCTGCCCCGAAAGCACCTCCATCAATTGCGACTGCCCATTGCCGGAAACGCCCGCAACGCCAACAATTTCACCGGCGCGCACCTTCAGATTGACGCAATCGAGAACATCCTTGTTCTCTTCGCCTTTCGCCATCAGCGCCGCCAATTCGAGGACTGGGGGGCCTGCCGGTTTCTCCTGCCGCAGCGCGCGGGTGGTGATCTGTGCGTCGCCGATCATCAGGCGCGCCATGTCGCCGGTGGACATATCCGTCACCCTGCCCCCACCCACCAACTGGCCTCGACGCAGAACGGTGAGGCTGTCGGCGAAGGCGGTCACCTCACGGAACTTGTGGGTGATCATGACGACGGAAATGTCCTTGGCGTCCGTCATGCTGCGCAGCAGCCCGAGGATCTCGTCGGCCTCGTTGGGGGTGAGCACGGAGGTCGGCTCATCGAGAATGAGCAGGCGCTGATCAAGATAAAGCAGCTTGAGGATTTCAAGCTTCTGCTTTTCACCGGCCGCCAGCGAGGCCACGGGCACATCAAGGGGCGCGCGGAAGGGCATGCGGTCGAGAAAGTCGGCGAGGCGCTGTTTCTCTTTCTTCCAGTCGATGATGGCGGGCGCATCGGCGCGGCTGATGACGAGGTTTTCGGCGCCGGTCAGGCATGGCACCAGGGTGAAATGCTGGTAGACCATGCCCAGCCCTCGCGCGCGGGCGTCGCGGGGATTGCGCACCTCGGCTTGGGCGCCGTTCAGCAGCAGCGAGCCGCCATCAGCGCGGTAAAAGCCCATGATGCATTTCACCAGGGTCGATTTGCCCGCGCCGTTCTCACCCAGCAGGGCGTGGAAGGACCCCGGCTCCACTTTCAGCGACACATTGTCGAGCGCGACGAGGGGGCCGAAGATCTTCGTCATGCCGATGGTCTCGAGCCCCAGAGCGCGTACGGGCGCGGGGCTCTCCAGAGGCTCTGCGATCATTGCGGCGGCGCTCATGCTAACCTCTCCTCAAGGCAGATGTTCGAGGAACAGACAGGAGGATGCGACGGCGCCGAAGACGCCGCCCTGCATCTTGATCATCTTGATGGCGGCGAGATGATTGCCCTCATCGGTCGCGCCGCAGCAATCCTCCAGCAGCAGACATTCAAAGCCACGGTCATTGGCTTCGCGCATGGTGGTGTGGACGCAGACATCCGTGGTGATGCCGGACAGCACGAGGTTGCGGATGCCGCGACTTCGCAGAACCAGTTCAAGATCGGTGGCGCAGAAGGAGCCCTTGCCGGGCTTGTCGATGATGGCCTCGCCGGGCATGGGCGCCAGTTCCGGAATGATCTCCCAACCGGGCTCGCCGCGCACCAGAATGCGCCCGCAGGGGCCGGGATCGCCAATGCCCGCGCCAATGCGTTGCGAGCGCCAGCGCTTGTTGGCTGGAAGGTCGCTCAGATCGGGCCTGTGACCTTCGCGCGTGTGCAGAATGGGGTATCCCTTGGCGCGCAGGGCCGCCAGCACACGCTCGATGGGCTCTATTGGCGCGCGTGTGAGCGAGATGTCGTAGCCCATGGAATCGACATAGCCGCCCTTGCCACAAAAATCCGTCTGCATGTCGATGACGATGAAAGCGGTGGTGGCAGGCGAAAGGCTGCCATCGAAGGGCCAGGGATAGGGATCGGCGGGGAGTGTAGTCATGGATGGGCTCATTTGGTGATGGAGAGTTCGCCGGGCGCATCGCGGGCGGCCTTTTGCGACCCCGCCGAACCGACCATGATCAACAGCGTGAGGATGTAGGGCGCCGCATTGAAGAAGTAGTAGCCCTGCGTCACGCCCACCGATTGCAGCGCGGGACCAATGGCGCCGGTCGCTCCAAAAAGTAGCGCGGCGGCGACGCAGCGCAACGGATTCCAGCGGGCGAAGATCACCAGGGCCACCGCCATGAGGCCCTGCCCCGACGACAGACCCTGATTCCAGGAGCCCGGATAGTAAAGCGAAAGAAAGGCGCCGCCGACGCCCGCCAGAAATCCGCCCGCCACCGTCGCCAGAAAGCGCACGAGGTCCACCGAAACGCCCATCGCGCGGGCGGCGGGGGCGCTGTCGCCACTCATGCGCACCAGAAGGCCCCAGCGCGTGTTGGCGAAAGCCCACCACATGAATAGCGCCGTCACAATGCCCACGATCAGTAGCGGGTTGATCTGCAGGGCGGTGGCGAGTTTGGGATTGCCGGTCCAATCGCCGAGCGAGATGGATTCAAGACGCGGGGCGGTGGGCTGGATATAGGCCTTGCCGAAGAAGAAGGCGATACCGGTGCCAAAGAGCATCATTGCGATGCCGATGGCGATGTCGTTGACGCGCGGCAACTTGCAGACAAAGCCGTGAATGGCGCCCAGCGCCCCGCCCGCGCAACCGGCTGCGAAAACGCCAAGCCAGGGCGAACCCGAATGATAGGAGGTAGCGTAAGCGGAGACCGCGCCCAGAACCAGCGTGCCTTCTAGCCCCAGATTCACGCGGCCGGACTTTTCCGTGAGGCATTCGCCAAGCGCCACGAACATGAAGGGCGTCGAGACCCGCAATGCGCCGCCCAGCAGGGCGATCAGGACAGTTGTGAGGAGACTGTCGTTCATGTGCGGTCCTTCCCCTGATCATCGCGGAAGAAGGCGAAGCGGCCGTAGAGTGTTTCGGAGATCAGCAGGATCACGAAGGTCATGCCCTGCAAGACGAGAACAGTGGCGTCCGGCAGATCCATGCGCCGCTGCACAAGACCGCCGGAGGCGACGATGCCGCCGAACATGATGGCGACCACGATGATGGCGATCGGGTTATGGCGCGCCAGAAACGACACAAGAATGCCGGTGAAGCCGTAGCCCGCCGCGATGGAGGCGTTGGCGCGGCCCTGGATGGCGGCGACCTCGAAGAAGCCCGCCAGCCCCGCGCAGGCGCCCGCCAGCGCCGAGCAGATGACGATCAGCTTGCCCACCGGCAGACCCTGGGCCATGGCCGCGCGCGGATTGCCGCCGGTGACGCGCGCCGCAAAGCCGAAGGTGGTGCGCGTCATCAGCACATGCAGGAAGATGGCGATGAGAATGCCCGCTGCAAAACCCCAATGCACATCCGTGCCGGGGATCTTGCCGACCATATAGGCGTCGCCCAGCGGCTTGGTGGAGGGCTTGTTGGGATTGGTGAGATCCCGCAGGGTGCCCTCGACGAAGAAGTTCATCACGGCGATGCCGATATAGGTCAGCAACAGGGACGAGATGGTTTCGTTGACGCCGCGCGCATGGCGCAGCAACCCGGCAAGCCCGATCCAGACGCCCCCGGTGAGCGCGCCCGCCAGCGCCATGATGATGAGCGCCAACATGGGCGGGGCATGGTCGATCATGGGAATGGCGATGGCCGCCGAAGTAAAGCCGCCGATGACGAGCGCCCCCTCGCCGCCAATGATCACAAGGCCGATGCGAGCGGGGATCGCCACCGCCAGCGCGGTGAGAATGAGCGGCGCCGCGCGCTGCAGAGTGTTCTGGATGGAGAAGGCGGAACCGAAGCCGCCCCTTTGCACCAGTTCGAAGAAATCCAGCGGCGATTTGCCGACCGCGAGGAGGAACAGCGAGAAGGCCGCCGCCGAGATCAACAGGGCGAGGAGCGGGATCGCAAGATATTCGCTGTCGCGGCGTAACCGCGCCAGAGCTTCGCGCATGGGCGACGGCTTCAAATGAATTTGCCGCAGGGGCGCCAAATGATCACTCACGAATGAACTCCCAAAACGGAAGCGGCTTTCACCGCTTCCGCCAGATTTCGTGGATCAGGTGATCGAGCCGATGACGCCTTCGAGCAGATAATCCATCTGATCGAGATAGGGGTCATAGTTGTCATAGGTCTTGTCGATGACGAGCTTGCCCTTGTTATCCTTCAGGGGCCCCACATAGATCGGCTTCTTGGCCTTCAGGTCGGCGATGGCCGCCGTTGCGGCCTTGCGGGCCTCCTCGCCGGCGCCGGCGCCGAAAGCTGTGTTCATCACCATGTCGGTGTCATAACCACCCGCGAGCATGTTGGGCAGGGGCTGCCCCTTGGCCACCAGATCCGCGTAGATCTTGTAGATCGTCTCCCACTTGTATTCGGCGCCCGTGAGGAAGCCCTTGGGAGCCAGCGGGGCCTGGGAGGCGTTGTGGCCGCAACTCTTGACGCCGCGCTTCTCGGCGGTCTCGATGACCACCTTGGGACCGTCAACATGGCAGGTGATGACATCGCAGCCCGCATCCACAAGCGCATTGGTTGCTTCCGCCTCGCGCACGGGCAAGGACCAGTCGCCGGTGAAGATGACCTGCACCACCGCATTCGGGTTCACCTTGCGAGCACCCAGCAGGAAGGAGTTGATGTTGCTGAGCACCGAAGCGATCGGCTTGGCGGCGACGAAGCCGAGCTTGTTGGACTTGCTGGAGAGGCCCGCAGCCACGCCATTCACATAATGAGCCTGGTTGAGATAGCCAAAATAGCTGCCGAGATTCTTGGGATGCTTGGAGCCGTCCCAGAGGGGCGCCGCATGGCGGAATTCGACCTTGGGATATTTCTTGGCGAGATCCACCATGAAGGGGGTGAAATAGCCGAAGGAAGTGCCCAGCACGATATTGGCGCCATCAAGGTTCACCATGGATTCCATGGACTTGGCGCAGGCGTCAGTCTCGGGCACGTTCTCTTCCTCGACCGCCTTGACGCCCGCAACCGCCTTCAGACCCTTGATGGCGACCGCATGGGCCTGGTTCCAGCCAAAGTCGTCGCGCGGACCAACATAGACGATGCCGAGCGTGACGCCAGCGGCCAGCGCAGGCGTACTTGCGCCAGCCAGAAGCCCCGAGGCGCCCATGGCGCCGGCGCCATGCATGAATTGACGACGGGAGAGACGGAATTCACTCATCGCAAAAGCTCCTGTTCAACAACGGCCGCGCCCCCCGGGGGCCCTTTTCCTGCCAGGGAGAGTTGAAGCAAAGAGCGCGCCAGCAACAATTGCGACGCTTAAGATTAGTGTTCTAACCAATAAAGGCGGCCCAAGACAACTCAGATGATTGCTTCGTCAAGGGATGCGTCTGCGCGAATGCATGAAAGACGCTTTCTTCCGCAAACCAAGCTGCTGAAATCAGCACATTTGCATGGAAAACAGGCAGAGGCCGTGGAGGTGGAAGCCTCTCAGGGCGCACCCACCCAGGGGTCCAGCTCGCGATAATCGGGCGGCGTCGTGTCGATGGGGCGCCCCTTCACGAGTACGGCGCGATCATTTTGCGGGCGGGCGTTCATTTCATTGAAGCTGCGAGCCCGCAGGAGGATCAAATCGGCGGGCAGGCCCGCTTTCAACCGTCCATGGTCTGGCAGACCCATCACATCGGCCGGCGTGCTGGCGACGAGGCGCAGCCAGTCGGGGCCGGTGTGGTCCAATTGGAGAATCCGGACGGACTCCCGATAAACTTCCAGCAGATCGAGGTCGCCATAGGCGTAGAAGGGATCGCGGGTGTTGTCGCTGGCCACCGACACCGAAACGCCCGCTGCGGCGAATTCGTGCACGGTGGTGACGCCGCGCCAGCGCGGGGTGCGATGCGCCGTGCGCCCCATGAGATACATATTGCAGATGGGCAGCGACACCACGCTGAGGCCCGCATCCGCCACCCGCTTGATCGTATCCTCCCGCTCCGCATCCGGCGCCAGGGCCAGCGCGCAGCAATGGCCCGCTACCACCCGCCCGGTAAAGCCGGTGGCGAGGACCGTATCGGCGATGGCGGCGAGAGTGCGCGCCTCCCTCTCGTCGGTTTCATCCACGTGGAAATCAAGATCGAGCCCATTGGCCGCCGCAGCCTCGAACAGGAGGGCGAGCGCGCGATGGCACCTCTCATCCACAGCCCCCAGATAGGTCATGCCACCGAGAACGCCTCCGTGATGGGCGACCTGCGCGACCAGTTGGCGGAACATCGGCTCATCATCCAGCGCGTAATCGATGGGAAAGAGCGCGACGGCCTGCAGATCCACGCGGCCCTTCCAGGCCTCGCGCATTTCCGCGAAAACCGGCCAGGAGATAGCCGCCTGCTTGCCGAGGGAGTCGATGTGGGTGCGTACCGCCGAAGTACCGTGGGCATAGGCGCAGCGCAGGGCGAAATCCATGCGCGCGCGCACGTCATCCGCGTTCCAGTTGGCGGCGCGGTCCTCCATCACGCTGACGCGCGCGCCCAGGTGGGTGCCATCGGGATTGGGTCGCCGCGACCAGATATGGCCCTTGTCGAGATGGGTGTGCAGATCAACAAGGCGCGGGAGCACGATGCCCTGATCGCAGTCCACCACAGGCGACGCAGAGCCGAGCGTTCCGGGCGCCGCCATGGCGGCGATGCACCCGCTCTGAACCAGCAGGTCGCAAGCGCCCAGCCCCTCGCCTGCGGGCGGCAGAGCGCCCGCCGCGGTGAGGCACAGCGGGACCCGCGCATGGGCCAGCACGAAGTCGTCAGTGTGGGGAAAAGTCAGGCTATGCGGGGGCATCGATCCTCCAGGTCGTGACGGGCCATCGGCAAATGCGAGGGGCGCGTTTATTTCATCGCGGTCACCTCAACCTCCACCTTGAACTGCGGCAAGGTGAAGCCCGACACGATCACCAGCGTCGAGGCAAAAAGCGGCTTGGGGACGTAGCGCGCGCGAACGGCGCTGTAGATCGGGAAAAAAGCGCGATCCGTGACGAAGCCTGTGAAGCGCACAACATCGTCGAAGGTCATGTCGGCGCTGGCGAGGATGGCCTTGATGTTCTCGAAACAGAGAATAGCCTGCGCCTCCACATCCTCTGGAATTTCTCCCGTCAGCGTGGCGCCCAGTTGCCCGGAGGCGAAGAGCATGCGGGCCCCCGCGGGCGCGACGACCGCGTGGCTATAGGGCGCCAGGGGAGGCGCGATCTGCGGAGGATTGATGGCTGTGCGCATAAGCGATCCCTTTGATTGGTTGTTGCGCTGAACCTTGCCGCGCGCCTCAGACCTCTGGCGACGGTTGAATGCCAAACCCGGTGGACGGCGCCACAAAGCCGAAGATCTGCTTGATATTATAAAGCGTCGCCTGCCAGCAGAAATCGGGCGAGGTCGTCGCCGCGCAATCCTCCACCAGAATGGTATCATAGCCCAGAAAATTCGCATCCGCGAGCGTATGCAGCACGCATTGATCCGCATTGACGCCGCTGAACAGCAGCGTCTTCACATCGAGATTGCGCAGGATGGAATCCAGCGGCGTATCACAGAAGCCGGACATGCGATGCTTGGCGACATGGATATCGCTGGCGTCCTGATGCAATTCATCCACGATCTGCGCGGACCATGAGCCTTCCGTCAGCACGGGCGAACCCGTCTTGGGCAAGGGATCCCCAAGCCCCACGCCAAGGCCTGAGCCATTGTAGACATGCAGCAAGGCGGGCGAGAGGTTCATCTTGTCGGGACGCGCGCCCCAGTTAAGCCAGATTATCGGCACACTGGCTGCGCGCAGTTGCGGCAGAAAGCCGTTGAGTGGCGCGATTGGCCTGCGCGCGGGCGCCACATCAACGCCAATGGAGGCGAGCCAGCCATCAGCATGGCAAAAATCATTCTGCATATCGACCACGATCATCGCAGTGCGCCCCAAATCGATGGTGATCGGCTTGGGCTGCGCCATCACTGGCACAGGAATGGCGCTGCGCATGGGCCGCACGAGGTCAGCTTGACCCGCGCTCACCCGCCAGGACGCCGGCCGGGAGGCGCCGAGGGATCGGAGATCAGAGGACGATGCAGACTGATTCATTTGCGATCCTCAATGCTGGCGTCACCATGTCACTTCGCGCGAACACAGCCTCTACGGCAAGAAACTTGCTTCGACTGTTCCACCAAGCTTCTGGTCAGGACCAAACCCATGACGCAATCCCCTGTCATCGCCCGACGCCCAGCCGATTACGAAACCTTCCGCATAGCGTCCGAAGACACCAACCGCATGGCGCTGATCGCCGATCCCATCCGCGACAAGGTGCCCTTCACCGCGATCATCGAAATTTTCGACGCCCACGGAAAGACGCCTCCCAACACCCATCAGGACGCCTTCGAACTGTTCCATGTGCTCTCGGGGAGCGGCATCGCCTATTGCAACGGCGAGACCTTCCGTATCACCCGCGGAGACAGTTTCGTAGTGCGTCCCGGCCATGAGCATGTGGTCGAAAACCCCAATGAAGAGCGGCTCTACTGCCTCACGGTAATGATGCCCAATGAAGGCTTCGCCGAACTGATTCATGCAGGCGTCAAACAGGGGCTGGACGCTGGAGACCTCATGGCGATCGCCGGCGTCCGGAAATCATGAGAGGTCCGAGAGCGGAAAGTCCGTGACGTCGCGCAGCAGTTCGATGAAGCCGAGCGCCTGATGCTCGGCGGTCAGGCGGCCTTTCTCGGCGGTTGAAAGCGTGGCGTCGCCGGCAGCGCCGTCAGGATTGATATCGCCGGCCATCCAGCCATAGGCGGGCATGCCCGTGGTGCGCAGGCGCTTGTAGCGCTGTTCCATGGCGACGGCCGTGGACACGAAGTTCTTGACCTTGTCCATGCGCGCGAGTTCGGGGCGAAAGTGCAGGACCAGCGAGGTCTCGATATCGCCCGCGTGAATGCCATGGGCGTCCTCGACCGGCGTATACATGCCGGCAGGCACGCCGAACCGGCGCCAGGATGTGTGCACGCAGAACATGTCACAGCGCACCCGCAACTCCCGCGCCACCACCGCCAGCAAGTCGGCGTTGCCGCCATGGGAGTTGACGAAAATGAGCTTGCGCAGGCCAGCGCGATGCACGGACTCGCCAAGCTCGATCCACGTGGCGAGCGCGCTCTGCGCCGAGAAGGTCAGGGTGCCCGGCGAGCGGATATGTTCGTTTGATTTGCCGACAGACATAATGGGCAGGAAGAGCGCATCAAGATCGTCCGGCAATCGCGCTACAACTTCGCGCACCATTCCCTCGCCCAGAATCGTGTCGGTGGCGACAGGCAGATGCGGACCATGCTGCTCATGGGCCGCGATGGGCGCGACAGCAATAGTGCGGTTCGGGTCGAGGGTTTCGAAATCCTTGGTGGTCAGGTCGCCCCAATAACGCCAGCGCATGTGCAATTCCTCTAAACGGTTTTGGCATGGGGCGCGAATGTGCGCATCTTGCCGGGATTGAGCAAGCCCTGGGGATCGACGTCGTGCTTGAAGCCCAGTTGATCAGCATCCGCACGCTTGTGACGGCTGCCATCCTCAAGCGTGACCACATGGGGGTTGGCGATGAACACGCCGCGCGATTCAAAGGCCGCAATCATTTCATTGACCCGGCCCGCCGTCGAATAGCGAATGACGGGCAATGCGCTGGCGGTCAGGCGGCCGCCAAAGCGGATGAACTCCAGATGCTGCATCTGTTCGTCGCCGAACAGCGCGCTGGTTTCACGAACGGCCTCCGCCAGCCGATCATGGGGGAACAGGCACTGCAGATAGGTGACGCCGCGATCGGTCTTGAGCACATTCAGCGTCGAATGGTTCCAGGTATATTCATAGGCGGGCGTATGGCCCGGAGATTCATTGAAATCCTCCTCATGGACCACAGCGCCCCGCGCACCAATGAACGCTTTGAAATAGGGAAGGAAGGGCTTGGCGATCATGCAGATGAGAATGCTCTCGTCCTCGCCAACCTTGCCCGCAATGCCGCTGAAATAGCGCACGAGCGGCGCTTCGCAAGCGGATAAGAGCTTCTTCACGATGCCATCGGCGAGCGCGATTTCATGACCAACCTGCACGGCGGTGGCGAAGTCGCTGAAACTGACGACCACATCCATCCATTCCCACTTCGGCGCCAAGGGCATGTCGAGGCGCGTGATGATGCCCGTGGTGCCATAGGCGCGATTGACCTTCTGCGCGGCGTCCGCGGCAAGATCGATCACGCGCGGTTCGCGCTCCACCGTCACGATGCGCACGCCCAGAATATTGCCGGGCTCGCGCAGGCCGCCATAGTTGATGGAGCCGACGCCACCCGATCCACCCGCGACAAAGCCGCCAATGGTCGCGGTGCGCTTGGTGGAGGGATGCATGCGCAGCTCCCAACCCGAAGGCGCGAGGGCGGCATCAATGTCCACCATGCGCGCGCCCGCCTCGACCCGCACCACGCCGGGGCTATGCGAGAGGATCTGCGTCATGCCGATCATGTCGATGACGACGCCGCCCTCCATGGGCACGCATTGTCCATAATTGCCGGTGCCTGCGCCGCGCGGCGTCAGCGCCACCCCATGGCGCGCACAGGCGGCGGCGATGCGGATCACATCGGCTTCATCACGGGGCGCCACGACCGCATCCGCGACCTTGCCCGACAGCTGCTCGTTCAGGATGGGGCTGTACCAGAAGTAATCGCGCGACTTGCGGCGAATGGCGACGGGTTCAGAGATGATCGGCACGCCATCAATGTCGGACAGAACGCGCTCCACCGAACGAGCCCGGCGCACAGCCGCCTCATCAGAAACAAGAGCGGTCATCGCGCAATCTCCGTCTCGCCGTGACTTTGCAACAATTCGAAAAGCCTCCGGCGCATGATCATGCCGGGTCTGTCAGAGGGCATATGCATTTCAAGTTTACGGCTCATGTCGACGATGGCGTCAGGATCAGTGGATTCCAAAGCGTCGCGATCTTCGGCGATGATGGCCGCGTCCCAGTCGATGAGCTCCTGGGTCGAGCAATCAGCCTCGGTATCATTGCGATAAAGAATTTGTACCACCTGAATCGAACCATCGTCGATGGGCGTCGCGCAATTGAAGATGATGTGCCGGATACCCGAGGGATATTCCATATCGAGGCGACGGCAGAAAGGCATGAACCATTTGTTGCGCATATGCCGCGTGGTCATGGCGCCCGTCGTGCCGGTGATGCGCGCCGCATGGGGCGGATTGACGACTTCCACGATGGTCTCAGCCTCGAAACCGTAATCAGTCTCGACGATCTCGTATTTTTCGGGTTTCGGCCGGTTCGCGTCGCCGAAGGTGCCTTTATGCACGAACGCGAAATGCGCGTTGTCGAAAGAGTTTTCCATCAAGCGCAGGGATGAGGTGTTCCACTTGTCATAGAATTGGTGAATTTGGCGATAGCCGGGCATCACGGCCTCGAGCACCTCGGGAATGTCCGAAAGCGGCTCGTCAAGCGCCACCCAAACATATCCATAGCGTTCCTTCGCATGATAAGCCGTCGCGCGACCCTCGGGCAGCGGTTGCTCCTTGGGAAACTGCGGGATAGATGCGAGCTTGCCAGACGGTTCATAAGACCAGCCATGGTAAGCACAGACGATATGGCCATCTTTAACCCAGCCCTTCGATAGTTTCGCCGTACGATGACAGCAGCGATCAGCCAAAGCTGCTGGCTTGCCGTCAGCGCCCAGAAACACCACGATATTTTCACCCAGCAACGTGAAGGCCTTCGGGCCATCGCGGACAAAACCCAAGGGCACGGTCGCGTACCAAAATTTCCGTAAAACCGCTTGCCGTGTGTTAAGCATGTTGTCCTCGATGAGTTTATTCAGCTTTCGCGCGTGACTTCGCTCTCATGCCATCCGCCAAGTGCAAGTTTTGAAAGCCACGCCATAAGAAGGAAGAGAGCGACTCCCGCAAGCGCGATCAAGAACAGCGCGGCGAACATGCGGGGAATGTCGAGCTGGAAGCCGGATTGCAGGATTTCATAGGCAAGCCCCGAACTACGGCCACCGGTGCCCGCAACAAACTCCGCAACAACGGCGCCAATCAAGGCAAGCCCGCTTGAGATGCGCAGCCCTGCGAAGAAGAAGGGTAGGGCGCTGGGTATGCGAAGCCGGAGTAAAGTCGCGGTGCGCCCAGCGCGGTTCATTCGAAAGAGATTCGCTAGGCCCTGATCGACGCTACGCAGGCCTATCGTCGTGTTAGAGATCATCGGAAACAGCGCGACAAGGGTCGCGCAAACAGTAAGCGCAGCCTGCGTGTTCTTAACCAGAATGATGATGAGAGGCGCCACCGCAACTACCGGCGTCACCTGCAACAGCACCGCATAGGGAAACAGGCTGACTTCGAGAAAGCGGCTTTGCACAAACAGAAATGCGATCAAAGTGCCGACGACTACGGCGCAGAAGAACGCCTGAAAAGTGATGCGCATGGTCACACCGAGGGCGCGAAACAAGGTTGGAGCATCGCTCATCAGAGAATTAGCGATATCCGAAGGTTTAGGAAATAGAAAGACTGGCACCTGCCAATGACGACAGGCCAATTCCCAGCCGCCGACAAGAATGGCGCCGACGAGAAACGGCGCTGCAATGCGTATAAACCGCTCGGATTCCATTAAGGGCTTCATGAAAACGCCTGCGTGCTGGAGGGGAGTGAGGCGTCTGCGAGCCAACTGGAGAGCTGGCGGCACAAATCCGCGAAGCGAGTCGAATTGCGGAAAGCATCTCCGCGCGGTTGCGGCTCGTCGATCTCCATCACGCGATGGACGCGACCAGGACGAGCTGCCATCACGACAACCCGCGTCGACAAATAAACGGCTTCATATATTGAGTGTGTGACGAAAACGCAGGTGAGCTTGCGCTCCCACCAAAGGGCCAGAAGATCCGAGTCGAGCTTGTTGCGCGTGAATTCATCCAGAGCTCCGAAAGGCTCGTCCATCAGCAGCAAGTCGGGATCAGTCACCAGCGCACGGGCTATGGAGACTCGCATGCGCATCCCACCCGAGAGCTGACGCGGGTAGCGATTTTCGAATCCCTCAAGTCCCACACGTTTCAGTGCGGACGCAACACGTGTACCTGATTGCGCGCGTGGTATGCCGGCAAGATCGAGCGGAAGGCTCACATTGCCCGCAATGCGCGACCAGGGCATGAGGGTGGGATCCTGAAAGACGAAAGCGAGGCGCCTACCCTCGCCGCCCACCTGATCAAAACCCCCACGCCACCATTGCAAGCGACCATCCGTAGGTTCGATAAGATTGGCGATCAATTTCAACAGAGTGCTCTTGCCGCAACCGGACGGCCCGATCAGCGTCAGGAATTCGCCAGGAGCGATAGCGAGGTTAACTGGCGCCAAAGCCTCGGTGCCATCGGCGTAGATCTTATTGGCCGACAGCACATCGACGATGTTTGCGTTCATGAGACGCGCCGTATCGATTTCAGCCGAAGCGGCCGCCAGTTCTTTGTTGAAGGCTAGCATTTTAGGTCCGATCAAGGAATGATCTTGAGATCTTTGACGAAGCGATCCGTGAACCCTGCTTTCCAGTTCACTTCAGGCTTCAGCAAGCCACCCGCGACCAGAAATTCATAAGTTTGCTTCCAACGCTCTTCTGTCATCATCCCAATGCCCAGCTTCGCCGCGTCACCGCCATCAACTGCCTTGATGCGATTGAGCGTCGCCAGCGCATAATCAAGCTGGTCGTCGCGCATCTTGGGGTTATCAGCCTTGATGAGAACATTTGCCGGGGAAGGGTTCTTGAGATAATCGCGCCACCCTTCGAGCGAAGCCTTCACAAACCGGGCTGCAACTTCGGGATTTTTCTCGAGAAAGCCGCGTGTGACGACCATTGTCGTGCCATAGGGCGGATAGCCCTGCTCGGCGAAGAGATAGAACTTCTGCTTCAATCCCATCTGCGTCGCCGAATAGGGTTCGGACGATACATACCCTTGCTGGACAGTGTTGGGATCAGCTGCGAAGGGCTGGAGATTAAAGGTATAGGGCTTCAATTGATCGTCCGACAGGCCGTATTTCGCCTTCAACCAGGGCCAGAAGGTCATGCGACTGGAGGCGGCGATGAGGATCGTCTTGCCCTTGACGCCATCGAGCCCAGCGACATCCTCGTGGGTCATCATTCCCTGCAGGTCGAACTGAAAAGAGGCGGCGATGGTGGTGATCGGTATATTCTGTTCAAGCGCCTTGAGCACCTGAATGTCGTAACCCATCATGATGTCGGTTTCGCCAGCTAACAGAAGCTGCAAGGCGTTGACCTGTGGCCCACCCATCTTGATCGTCACGTCGAGACCGGCTTTTTCGTAAAGGCCTGTAGCCTTGGCCTGATAGAATCCGCCATGTTCCGCTTGCGCGTACCAACTCGTCAGGAAGGTGACCTTGTCAGCTGCGCTGGCAAGACAAATGGTTGCGGTGAGGGCGAAGCCCGATATTGCGGCGCGAACGCCCGTTTTCGCCAGAAGGGTCGCGAAAGGGCGCAAGGTAATTGTGCTTGGCATATGATCCTGCCTTTCCGTGGTCACCGTTGATCAAGCTTGCCCTGAAGAAAGCAAGGCGGGCGCCAGCGCCGAAGAGGCTTCACTTTTTGCCGAGAGATCAAGCGACCGCCCAGTTAACTGGCGGAGTTGCGCCTCAAATTCGCACTAACTGATTAAAAAAGGGGCACCCGCTTATTCGCGATGATCTGATTGTTAAGTGTCGCCTATGAAAAGCCCTTCTGGCACATGCGTTGCTCTGGAGGTTTCAAGGCGCGTCACGCGCCGGAGCTTTTCTTATGCCTTCGATTAAAGCCCTCTGCGAGGATCTCGGCGACATCCCATTCACGACGGATCCCACAATCCTGCGTCGGAAGAGCCGCGACCAGTTCGTCATCAGCCCACTTTTGCGAGGTGAATTGGCTGGGCATGTCGCCGAGATTGTGGTCACGCCGCGCGACAAGGATGAAGTTGCGCGCGCGGTGAGCGCGGCTGTCAAACATCGCATACCAATCACACCGCGAGGGGGTGGCACAGCCAATTACGGGCAGAGCGTGCCGTTGCATGGCGGCATGGTGCTGGACATGATCGAGTTCAACAAGATCCTGAGCATCGAAAATGCCGTTATCCGTGCTCAGGCCGGCGCCAATATGGCGGCGATGGAAGCAGCGGCGCGCGCCAAGGGCTGGGAGTTAAGGATTTTCCCATCCACCATCGCGTCCTCCACAATCGGCGGCTTTGTGTCGGGCGGCAGCGGCGGTGTTGGATCGGCCATGTGGGGCATGCTGCGTGACCGTGGCAATATCAGCGCCATCGAAGTCATGAGCGCGGAGGAGACGCCGCGCGTTTTTGACCTCAGTGGCGATGACGTCGAGCTTGTGCATCACGCCTATGGCGCGAACGCCATCATCACGGAAATCGAATTGCCTCTTGGTCCCGCCTGGGACTGGCGCGCCTGCATCGTGGCCTTTCCCGCCTTCGATAGCGCCTTGCGCTTTGGTATGCAGCTTGCGCGCGAAACGGGTCTGTTGCGTCGGCTTGCGTCCGTGCATGAGTGGCCCATCCCCAATCTTATGCGCGAACTCAAGGGAGTCGTTCCGCAAAATCATTCCATGGTGATCTGCTTCATTGCTCCTCCAAGTCTGTGCAGTTTTCAGTCTATGGTGAATGAATTCGACGGACAAATTGTCGCCGATCACGGACTTGACGAAATGCCTTTCGGCGCGCCACTGCATGAATTCTGTTATGGGCACGGTCTGCGCCAGATCCAAAAGACTGCTCCCACTTTCACAGGCCTGCAAGGCATGTTTCGGGGACCCGCCATGTTGGACTCCATCCACGCCGTGCGCGCCAAGGTCTCACATGAAGAACCCTTCCGGCTGGAGCTGTTCTGGAGCGATGGTGAGGTGGTCGCCATGGGCTCTCCGCAGATCGCCTATCGCGATCCTCTGCAAATGGCGACGCTGGTGGCGCTGGTGCAAGCCAGCGGCGGCGTGGTGGCGAATTCCCATACAACGGGCGTGCGAGAGGTCGGCATCAAACGGATCACCCCACGCGATGTGGCCTTCAAACGCGAGATGGATCCGCATGGCCTGCTCAATCCCGGGAAACTCAATCTGGATGGAGTGATGGAATCCACTCTTCAAACGAGCGGATGGCGCTTCAGAGCGCGATCTTGAAGCGCATCGCAAAATCGTGAAGATTGACGCGATCTGAAGAAATGATCGTTCGGGCCATATGAATTGGTTGATAGCGGTGGAGAGCATGATGCTACCGAAAATGCTTACGCTAGCGGGTTTGCGGTCACTGTATCAAACCGGCGAAACGACCCCTGTCGATGTCGTTCAATCCGTGCTGGATCGCATCAACGCGTCAACTGACAAGGCCATCTGGATTTCCTTGCGGACGCGGGATGATCTCATGCGCGAGGCCACTGATCTGCTCGCAACAGGACCAGCCGACGATAAGCCGCTGTGGGGCATTCCATTTGCAGCGAAGGACAACATCGATTTCGCCGGCTTGCCGGTAACGGCTGCATGCCCGGCATTCGCTTATGAGCCTGAGGTGGACGCCTTCGCCGTTGAACGGCTCCGCGCAGCAGGAGCACTCCTTATCGGCAAGACCAATCTCGATCAATTCGCCACCGGCCTGAATGGGACGCGCTCTCCTTACGGCGCACCGCGCTGCGTCTTCAATTCCGAGTATATTTCGGGCGGCTCGTCATCGGGTTCCGCAGTTGCTGTGGGCGCCGGTCAGGTTGCTTTCGCGCTGGGCACTGATACTGCGGGTTCAGGGCGCATTCCCGCAGCCTTTAACAATCTCGTGGGGGTTAAGCCAACGCGGGGGCTTGTGTCTAATAGCGGGCTTACACCCGCCTGCCGCAGCCTTGATTGCATCACGGTGCTAGCGGGCTGTGTGGCTGATGCGGATGAGGTGCGCCGCATCATGCAGCGCTTTGATGCCGCCGATCCCTATTCACGTCCCATTCAGGCGCGCAACTTGCCAAGCCATGGCCTGCGCTGCGGTGTGCTGGCGAGAGTAGAGCGAGAATTTTTCGGCGACGACGCCGTCGCTACCCTTTATGACGAAGCAATTCAGCGCATGGCGGCGATGGGAGCAGCCATAGTCGAGATCGATTATGCCCCCTTCCGTGAATGCGCCGCCCTTCTTTATGAGGGGCCCTGGGTAGCCGAGCGCTTGGCCGCCATCGAGGATTTCGCGCGGACCCATGGACATGAGATGGATCCAACTGTGCGCGAGATCATTCTGGGCGCGAGTTGCATGAGCGCAGTGGATGCATTCCGTGGCGCCTATGCGTTGGAGATCTTTCGCCGTCGCGCCAACGTGGAATGGGAAGAGATGGACGTGCTGCTGCTGCCAACAGCCCCTACCATCTACAAAGTATCTGAGATGCTAGCGGATCCGGTGCGCCTTAATTCCAATCTCGGTCGCTACACGAATTTCGTCAATTTGCTTGACTGCTCCGCCATATCGGTTCCCGCAGGCTTTCGCCCGGATGGCTTGCCGGGAGGCGTTACGTTCGTGGCGCCCGCCTTCTGCGATGACGATCTGGCGGCTCTTGCTCAGAGCTTCCATCAGCCGGGCTGTTTCGGCATGGGCTACGACCGAGAAGCGACCATATGGCGGGCATAACCGACAGCATGATTTACAAAACCGAAAAGCGATCAGCTCTGTATGTGCAAAATAGGCCCTGATCAAAGAATTACCAAAAATGCCTTGATACCTCGATTGCTCGCCATGTACACCGACGATATATATTCTGAGTGGCGCTGCGTTCACGATGCGCCTGGTGAATGGCACTCATAAATTGGTCCAGTTAGAATTTTTGGAAAATGCGAATTGAGCTACATACTCGATCTGGAGCGCAGAGCGGACTGAGCGCCAATAAAACTGGTGAGATACTTAAGGAATAAGCTCTCATAATCAAGCGATTGGTCCTGGCGGACAATGCTGGATTGTTCACTTCCCGAGATACTCGCGCGTAAAATGCTGCCTCCCAAACCTTTCAATCATGCTCCGAAAGTAGCCGTGATCCATTGGAGTCGGAAAAACCCAATTTTGAGGCCGCGCAAGCTGCAGCAATATTTTGCATGTAACGAACTGCCTTCGGTCAAGACAATAATCCGGATCGGGAACGGTTGAGCCCGAATTTTCGAATGCCTGAACATCTATCTTTGGACTTTCCCAAAACGCAAACGAGAAGGTACGTAATCCAGCCGGCAGGGTTCACTCGTATAGCCGCGTAGCAAGTTTCTAGAATGGCAAGAATTACCCTATGGTCGGCTCAACCTTTCCTGCTTCACGCGCAATGGCGCTTGACCGTCTCGACCAATTCCTTCCCAAGGGCGGCCGACTTTATGCCGCAGAGCGCAACACAGACCCAGGCCCGGACCTGCCTGGCGCAGTCTCCCGCCTTTCTCCGTATTTGCGCCACCGCTTGATCAACAAGCAAGAGGTGATTGAGCAAGTGGTCGCTCGGCACAATATGGGCTCCGCCGAGAAGTTTATTCAGGAGGTCCTATGGCGCACCTATTGGAAGGGCTGGTTGGAAATGCGCCCTTCTGTGTGGCGTCGCTTTCTGGAAGAGCTCGACCGGCAGCATGACGCCTTTCACGATGATCGCGCCATCGCCGACGCCATGAATGGCCAGACCGGCATTGAAGGCTTCGACGACTGGGCGCGGGAACTCGTTGAAACCGGTTATCTACATAATCACGCGAGGATGTGGTTCGCCTCGATCTGGATCTTCACGCTGCGTCTGCCCTGGACTCTTGGAGCCGACTTCTTTCTACGTCATCTGCTTGATGCTGACGCCGCGAGCAACACACTGTCCTGGCGGTGGGTCGCAGGATTGCAGACGGTGGGGAAAACCTATCTCGCCACGTCGGATAATATCGCACGCTACACCAATGGCCGCTTCGCGCCGAAAGGACTCGCACGGGAGGCGGTTGCGCTGACGGAAGCGCCGATTGAGCCTGCACGCCAATTGGGCGAGCCGCCTCGGCTAAATCCGGAGCAACCTTCGATATTGCTTGTCACCCATGAGGACCTGCATCCGGAGTCGGTTTTTGATGGCGCATATGCGTTCCGTTCCATAGCCGTGGCCTCCGACGCATTACTGCTATGGGGCGACTGCTCACGCCACTTTGTGGCCGCTGCTTCGACGGATACGGCGCTACGTACGGCTGCTCATTATGGATGCCCCGCCAACATAATCGATCGACTGGATGCGGAAGCCTTGATCAAGGAGGCCAAAGCTGTAGGGGTACGGCGGATTATGACGCCCTATGCGCCGGCGGGTCCGGTGGCGGATCATTTGGCGCGAATCGCCCCAATGCTGGCAAGTGAAGGCATCGATCTTTCTCTGGTTCGTCGCGATTGGGATAGCGCCTTCTGGCCGCACGCAAAGAAGGGGTTCTTCACATTCAAGGAGCATATCCCCGCACTCCTGCGAATGCGCGGCTTGACATGAAACAGCCCCTCAACATTGTCTGGTTCAAGCGCGACCTGCGTATTGCTGACCACCGCCCGCTGGCGGAGGCTTTCAAGCTTGGCCCAGTCCTGCCGCTCTACATTGTAGAGCCAGACCTGTGGGTGCAACCCGACGCTTCAGCACGGCAATGGTCCTTTGTGGCTGAGAGCCTCGCCGAGCTTCAGACCGCGCTTGCAGTCCTTGGCCAACCTCTGTGCGTGATGGAGGGCGACGCCGTTGCCGTTTTCCGGTCGATACACAAGAGCCACGGCGTCGCGAGCCTGTGGAGCCATGAAGAGACCGGAAACGGCTGGACCTATGCGCGCGATCTTGCGGTGGGCGCATGGGCCAAAGAAGCAGGCGTGCCTTGGCGCGAGCCGCGCCAGTTCGGCGTGATCCGCCGGCTCAAATCGCGCAATGGTTGGGCCAACGCTTGGGACCGCGACATGGCCGAACCCATCACCATGCCGCCCAAAGCGCTTCAGCCAATCACTGGTGATTGGCCGACATATATCCCGACCTTCTCCGAGCTAGGCCTAGCACCAGACCCCTGCCCCCTCGCTCAGCCAGGCGGCCGGACGGCGGCGCTCGCTACTCTGGAAAGCTTTCTGGGAGAACGTGGGCGCGATTATCGCTTTCAGATGTCCAGCCCCGTCACGGCCTTCGACGCCTGCTCGCGCCTTTCGCCGCACCTCACATGGGGAACGATCTCGATGCGCGAAGTGGCGCAGGCGACATCCAAACGCATACGGGCGATCAGCCATCTGAACGATTCGGCCTCAAAGAAGTGGCGCGCATCGCTGATCTCCTTCATGGGGCGCCAGCATTGGCATTGCCACTTCATTCAGAAGCTGGAGGATGAACCCCGCCTTGAATTCGAAAACCTCCATCGCGCCTATGATGGCCTGCGCCCGGATATCGCTGATCCACAGCGGCTGGCGGCCTGGTGCGCGGGCGAGACGGGATTCCCCTTCATCGACGCCTGCATGCGGGCGCTCCATCAGCATGGCTGGATCAACTTCCGGATGCGGGCCATGCTCATGTCCTTCGCCAGCTATCATCTGTGGTTGCCGTGGCGCGACAGCGGGCTGCATCTGGCGCGGCAATTCATCGATTATGAGCCGGGCATCCATTGGTCACAGGTGCAGATGCAATCTGGGACCACGGGCATCAATACGATGCGTGTCTACAACCCCGTGAAGCAGGCTATCGATCAGGATCCAACCGGAGCCTTTGTACGCGCCCATGTGCCAGAGCTCGCCACCGTGCCTGATGGGTTCATCCACGAGCCATGGCGTTGGCCCGGCGCGGCCACACTTTGCTATCCGCCGCCTATCGTGGACCATGCGGCGGCGGCGAAGGCGGCGCGCGATGCGCTCTACGCCCGGCGCAAAAGCTCGGGGCACAGGGAGGCTGCGCGCGAAATCGCAAGCAAACACGGCAGCCGCAAGTCTGGCATCCCCATGACGGGACGGCAGATAAAAGCAAATTCTAAAGCGACAGACGCCTCGCAACTCACATTCGACTTTTAACAACAACGAAGGGGTTAATGTTGGATATGGACGCTGACCGCAACGCGCTGCCAACAGCTACTTGGCTGGGGGGCCTTGGCGCTCTTCCTTTTATAGCTTTCGCTGGAGCACAGCCTTTTCTTGACAGCGCACACCGCGTAGTCGTCGTCCATGCGCTTGCGGCCTATGGCGCGATCATTCTGTCATTCCTTGGCGGCATCCACTGGGGCCTGGCAATTGCGTCCCGAGACTATGGCGATCAACGCCAGATCCGAACAAGGCTCGTCGTGAGCGTTCTCCCCTCCTTGACGGCCTGGGTCGCACTGCTCTTCCCGGTGAACATTAGCCTGTTCATACTGGCGGCGAGCATCGCGGCAATGCTCTGGGTGGATCTACAAGCAACTCAGGCGGGCTTCGCGCCACCTTGGTACCCCAAACTCCGCATCCCCCTGACTTGCGTAGTGGTTGCAGCTTTGCTGTTTGGCGCCAGCGCCTAGGGTCGACCAACAATCGCCCGACATGGGGCCTTTCTCTATTGCGTCAGGCGTTCAGAGATGGACGCCGCGTGTCAAAGCGCCATCAACCACCAGATTGGCGCCGCTGATGAAGCTGGCGGCGGGACTTGCGAGAAACACCGCCGCATTGGCTATTTCCTGCGGCGTACCCATTCGCCCGGTTGGGTTGAGAGTGACCGCCATCTGATACAGGGCGGGATCGCTATCCCTGATCTGGTTCCAGATACCGCCCTCAAAAAAGGTTGGGCCGGGCGACACCGTATTTGCGCGGACGCCTTGCGCCGCCAGTTTCTGGGCCAACCCCTGCGTATAATGAATGATGGCCGCCTTGAACACGCCGTAAGGGCCGGAATCCGGATCGACCTCTCGAGCCGAGACGCTTGATATGGTAACAATGGCGGCAGCTTTGCTCGCCAACAGAAATGGCATGGCTGCATCGACAAGACGCACAGTGCCCATCACATCGGTGGAGAAGCCAGTTGCCCAACCATCTTCATCATCCGAAACGGCCATCGCGCTGACGTTAGCAACAATGATGTCAAGACCATTGAGCGCTGCGGCAGCTTCCACTACCCATCCTTTCAATAACGGGCCGTCCGAAACATCCACAGCAGCGCCGGTGGCCTTGACGCCCTTAGTCTTCAGAACCGCGACAATCTCAGCAACCTCCATTGAATTCCGCGCGCAAATTGCGACGTCGCATCCCTCCGCCGCAAGGCTTTCAGCGATGGCTCGACCAATACCTTTTGTCCCGCCGGTGACAAGCGACTTGAGTCCTCTCAATCCAAGATCCATTGGTCCCTCCCAATCCAGCAGCGGAAACAAATAATTCAGTCATATTGACTTAACATCTGGGGCACATACTTGATTTGATGAACGCCACCCGGTCACTCCGATCATATGCAGTTTTCAAAAAAAAGATCTGGAAAAATTAATTGAGGTAAACCTTCGACCCACAATTTTATCAATTTACAATTCTCTTATCAAAACCTTAATTCAGTCAATTCATAATTCAAGAAAGTTATCGCGCCACCGAAAACAGACTCCGGATCATGTTGATTGAAACACAAGCTGCTTTCAGCTGATGATGAAAGAGGCGCTTCGCAATGATTGGTGAGATATGGAAATTGGACTAAATGTGCAGCAAACGATTGGCGCCTTGACCGCCGAGATCACGATTTCAATAGAAGACCGTTACGGAAATCGTATCGGTGTAGGTCCCGGGTGGCGGCAGAGTTTGGAGTGGCAACCTGCCATAAACCGTAAGGGACTGACTTGACGCCGTACCAGTTCCTGCAACCCATTGGCCCGAGACATTACCCCAGCCCGTCGTGCGGGCGCTATCCTGATAAACCGCATAGGTGAGTTTGTTTGCCCCGTAAGCCATCTGGAGACCGGTGGGGGTTGATCCCGATGCGCTCGATAGGCCAACCGTATATGGCAGTTGATTACTGCAGGAGACGCTAAGTGTCGTTTGCGCGTCAATCACAGCCCCAAGGCTCACGACTGAGCCAAAGTTAAGCGTATTTGGGGAAGTGACGCTGCATTGCGGTGTCACTGTTGCGTTTACAAACAGTGAATAGGAGTTGGTCGTGTTTCCTCCGCCTGAATTGCAGGTCGCGGGGTTTTTGTCAGACCATGATGTGGCAGTCTGCGTGAAGTCATTTGAATAAAGTGCGCCGCTGGTTCCAGGGGGTATTGACTGCTGGGATGGCAGAACGCTCCCGTAAACTGTTACGTTGGCGGTTGTCGTTCCATCTGCTGCGACTGTGGGCATGACCACAAGCAGTCCTCCAGATCCATAGGTTGGCGCAGATGAACTGCCGAAGACCACTGTTCTGTTCGCATCCGAATATAACTCGGTCAAAAGCTTGTTTGACCCATTGACCAAAGCACGGTTGGTCGAAGATGTGATTGTTCCGCCATCCAGGTTCAAACAAACAGAGGCCGACTTACCTCCACCGCCCAGCTTGCAACTGATGCCGATAGTCGCCGTACTATTGACGCTGGCCCCGTTAAGAACGTTAATATTTCCAAAAGCGAGCGTTCCTCCTGTTATGGTGCAATTAGCCGTCGAGCCCGCCGCAAAGGCGTCTTGTGGGGGGCAGAGACCGCCGACGATGAGCAGGGCGCAAAAACACAGAACCGACATATAGGCAGGCATTATCCGCATATGAAAGCGCTCACGGTTGCGGCGCCGGAGAAGCTTTGACGCACAACCATCGCCGAGCAATCGCGGTCACCAAGATTGATGTTTATTTTACCAGCAGCGCCGAAGGTCTTGAGATGCACGACGCCGTCATAGCCGACCACAAATCGTTCGCCTGTATCTTCCGCATAGCCCACGCTTCCGACTTCAAGAGATTTTCCGGAAGAATCGGTAATCTTGAAATCAAGCGCCTGAGCGCTTGCGCGGACTCCGAAGTCAACGAGAACGCCGCTCCGGTTCCTTGGTGTGACGATTGCGTTGGTGCTGTCAAACTCGGCGTCGATAGGAAGCGTGAGCGGGTCGATGGCAATCTTGTTCTGGGAATAGGCGTTCAAATTGGGGATCAGTAGCGTTCCAATTAAGTTGGTTTTCCCCAAATTCTGGTTCGCCGCCATCACCGCAACATCGGGCGTGCCGGTACGGACGATGGCGAAAGCATCATCCACACGCGGGCCCGCGGCGACACTGAATCCCGTCATGGCCACGGCGCCCTGAAACTCTGCGCTCGCTGCCTGTTGACCATTGTAGGAGGACCCTGAGACTTTCAGCGTACCAAGCGAACTGCGATAGGCGCCACTACCAGCAATGACTGAACCCTGGTTCGCCCCCGCTGTCGCGGACCAGCCATAGCTGCCGATTTCCTGTCCAAGTTCCCTATAGATTTGCGCGGTTGGCGCAAGTTTAGTCTTGCCTGTGTTCAGATCAGGAATGGGTTGAATGTCCGCAGAGGCGCGAATCCCTCCACCAAGCGCCATTGTCACACCAGCGAAAACGCCGCGATTGTTGATATTCGACACTTGTGTGAAGGCGACCAATGTCAGAGTAGCGTCGAACGGGAGTTGCCTCGAATAAGAGGCCGACAAAATCCGCGATGTCGAGACGTTCCTGAAATCGCCGGACGTAAAGCAGTCCCGTGGATCCTGCGTTGTTTGGGCGTAGATGAAATTGACGCTTCCACCGATCAAAGGCGCTGGCCCACCAATACTGACGCTATTGGTCGTCTGAGGGGCGAATATAGCCCCGGAATAGAGCGCGGGAGGAAGGCCATTGAAAAAGCTCTGATACCCCATGCTCGCAGCGTCCTGACGCCACCTGATGGCGGTGGCGGAGGCGAGATCATTATATTTCAAAAGCGTTCGTTGCGCGGTCGCTTGAAACTGGACAGAGTAAGGCAAGGGAATGGAAACCCCGCCATAGATCTGTCCCCCTGCGTCCGCGCCAAACCTGGACCAGGAGGCGGCTGCGCTCAGCGTTCCAATCGAGCCAATTCGCGTAATGGTTCCGGCGCCTACGTTGACAAGACCATCGCCCGCCTCCGCGTGCCCCTGAAGGGTGAGCCAATCCCACATGCCGTAACGCATGCTGGCGCTCGCGACAATGCTCTTGTCGTAATCATTGGAACGGAAAGTGTAGAACTTGCGCGCGACACCGGTTTCTCCCGAAATATCGAGCACTCCTTGCGCGAGCAAACGACTGTCCGCATAAAGAGAGACATCCGTGCGCGTTTCTCTTCCAGTTGCATCGCGGATCACAATTTGGGCGCCATTTGTTGAGGCGATCGGCATATTTGCGAGCTTAAATGGTCCATCAAGCACCTGCTGCGAGTAAGCCTTGGTCCCGTTTATGAGAACATCGACCGTTGAAGGAACCGCAGCGCTGCCCGACACACTGGGCATTGCTGCAGTAACCAGGTCAGGACGTATGGCGAAGTTACGCTGAACCTGCAAGCCGCCGAGGCGAATGGAGCGGGTCCAATCCAAACCCGCCGTGATCACGTCACCAGCCCTGTAACTTATCTGAGTTTCCTGGTCGTCATAGGCATAGGTAGTATCAAGTCTTAGCCCCGCAACGTTCCTATAACTGAAGAGGTCATAGGTTAGCGTATTTCCAACTATTCCCGTTTGGCTCAGAACCCCATAGGGACTGAAGGCTCTTGCGTCGAATGCGAGGCTCGCCGCTCCTGGCTGAACCGTCCATTTCTGAAGGTTCGCACCATAACTGGAAGCGTACATCACGTAATTGAAAAGACCGCCCCATGAGGCTGTCCCTTTGGTGACCGGAGCGCTGGCTCCGCGCAAATCATAAACTTTCGCCTTACGCTGACCTTCGAGAAGTTGAAACCGCAATTGCTGGCTTGGTTTGTCGTAGACGAAAGCAAGACCAGAGCTCTGAAGGACAATATCATCTGCGCTGTTGGAGGGTGGCAGAATGCCTGCGGCCTCCAGTTCGCTGCGCGTAATCTTGATATCTCCATCGATGGTTTCCGTGCAACCGATAATGACCCCGGTGGGCTTGTCGTTTATAACCACCTCAAGTTGCAGATCCTGATTCTCAGCAATTTGCGCCGTGACCCCGGAGGAAAGCGATACGCTGAGCAGCAGGCTACCGGCAAGGATTTGGAGGCGGGCTTTATTTGGCATTGGCGGTTCCCGCCAATGGCCCCCTATCGGTCATGGCGGTTACACCCCCCGCCCCCTTTGCGTCCGGCGGAAGCGGCCAGGCTTTTTCAGAGCGGCTAAGGATATAACCAGCCAACCCCCTGGCGACAGGCTTTCCGGCATAATAAAGTTCACTGACTTTAAGTCGTTTATCGCCCGTGTTTCTCGCGACCAACTGAGGTCTTGATCCGCTCCGGGTCACAGACCAGATCACACGGGGAAGGCTAGCGTCGGCTGGGCTAAAGAATGCGGGAACAGAAAAGCGAATGGCCAGGGCGACCAAGCCGTTCCTGCGCAACGCCGCATCCGGAATTTCATCAATGAGAAGCCTGTAGCTTTCTTCACTTGCGAGCGGTTCATTGGCGACGCGAACCACACGAATGGTAAAGTCGACACCGGGCGCGACTTCCGCAATCGGAGGCGATGCCACGACGTGTCGCGTCTCTTCCAAAATGTCTTCGCCATTTGATTGGCGCCAAGACATAATCCGCACCTGTGCATGAATAGATTTTTCTCCGGCATTATGGAGTGTGACGACATGAGCGTTTTGCCCACCTGCGCCCTCAATAATGATGGGCGTCACACTTAAAGATGCTGCATCGACGGACGTATTCACGACCGCGCAAAGGAAGACGCTGCAGATCGCGAGATAGCTTTTATTGAGCGTGGGAATGATCTTCATATGCAGCGATCCCAACGGCGCCGATGGCTGCAGAGGCCATCGGCGTTACTTCAGAAGCATGAAGCAATATGAAAGGAGGAGGCTATGACTTAATAGGTGAAAGTGATTGTTACCGTATCGGTGTAAGCTCCGGCCGTTGGATATTGACCAGCGGGGATCTGCCCGTAAATGGTCTGTGTCGCCGAGGCGCCGGAGCCCGTAACCGAAATTTTATTGGTGCTGTCGTCCCAGACAGTCGTACGCGCCGCATCTGAGTAGAGCTGATAACTGAGCGTGGAAGAAGCGTTCTTCATTAAACGGGCCGCTGTCGAAGCGCCATTTACGCCCTTATCGAATGAGATTTGAACCGGAAGCGAATTACTGCAGGTGTAGTTGAGTGTTGAGGACGATGTCACAGCAACTCCGGTATAGGCGCCGAAGGCCATAGCGCCGACGCTGTTGACTACACAAACCGTGTTGACAGTGGCGGAAACTGCGAGGGTCGAAGTGACTGTCGCCGCGTTAGCGGCCCCAGTAAACAAGGCGAGCGAAGATCCGATGAACGCGGCAGATATTATACGGGTTGGGCGCATGGGTTGCTCCGTTTTCAAGAGTTGCAATTTTTTATAGCCGGAATCGTGAATTTTTCGTTTCAATCAATAGTATATTTTTATCTCAAAAGCGGTAATTGGTAGTAATTAAAAATATAGTTTCGCCTAAGGTGCGAAACTTTTATACAATATATTCGATATAAAAACTGATAGCTTTAGCCTTGCTGTATTATTCGCTTGTATTCATTAAAATAATTTATGAATTCGGGATCAATTTTATTTTAGCGATCTTCGGGGGCGACGATCCACAGGATGGCTTATTCGGGCCTTGCCTCGCTCTGCCCCACAAAGGCCTGCTCGTTGGCTGTTAGAGGCGCATCGCCAAGAACCTAAGGGGGTCCCTTGCACAGCGATATACGCTGTTCTCAAGACCCTCCCGCCGCCCCTGGAAAACGTCTCCCGAGACTGACTGTGTATAATAAGCATTGGAGAACATGGAATGTCGAAGATTGTTCGGGTGCGGTTCACGCTTGATTACAAGCAGGAGACTGTTCGTCTTGTTGAGTACGGGCGGACAATTAGGGCTGTTGCTCGGGATCTGGTGATTGCGGCCCAGATGGTCCACAACTGGGTGAAGTTGGAAGCCGCCGGGTTTTTTGGGGGAGGCCTCGACCAAGCTCTTCACCGCCGAGCAGGTCTCGATCCCGCGCCTGAAGGCGGAGTTCACGCGGGTCCGGATGGAGCGCGACATCTTAAAAAAAGCAGCGGCATATTTTGTTTAAGGGGCGCTGTGAGCTACGCCTTCACCGAGCGACATAAAATTGCCTGGCTGATTATCGCGCAATGCGGGTGCTTAAAATCAGCGTTTGCGTTACCGGCTAGGGGTAAAATCGGAGCGCCGGAAAGGCCGACGGTTCGGCGCCTTCGCTGTCAAAGCCCCGGGGCTGGTCGGCTGTGCGACCGGCCTTGCTGATTCGCATCCGCACTATTTTCTTGGAGATGAATGGCGCCTATAGCTTGTTAAGCACAAGGTCTTTCGAGAAACGAGTCCGGAGGCTGATGGGGCCAGCCTTGGTGTCCAGAGAACGCTCATAATGCCCAGTCCGTGTATCTTGCTGAGCATCGCTACTTTCGTGGCGAGCAGCCCCACATAGACGATCCGCCTCGGCGACCAGCATATCGTTCAATGCTCCGCGACAGTCCCTCGAACCTAGTCTCAAAGGTAAGCCCATATCCGGGCCTCATCAATCTGTATCACCTGACCCATGCCCTTGCCCTCTACACCTTCGTTCATCACTTCTTCCCGTCATGCTCAATGAACGGAGCCGTCAAGTCCCGAAAATGTGCGAAAGATTATCGACGGTATCGACCATTGGCAGAGGACAGCGTCCAGAGGCTGCTCACAGCTGCGGCGCCACTAAACACGGCTGCAAGCCATTCACCCCAGTGGTCTTGATGAGCGCTCTGCCGGAGATCGAAGGAATTACTGTTGGAGTTGACCTTGCCCCCGCAGTTTAATCCAGTTTGAAGTTCGTTCTGGCCCAGCTTGAGGACCAGAGCATGAAGCGTAACCGATTTTCCGAAGAACAGATCATCGCGATCCTGAAAGAGCATGAAGCAGGCCTTCCGGTGGCAGACCTTTG
>CANGTC010000008.1 GCA_947456505.1 Beijerinckiaceae bacterium | reverse complement strand
GCGCCGATGGCGGCGATGGTGAGAACAGCAAGAACGCCGATCTGTTTCGTGTTCATGGGCTTTCTCCGTTCAAGCGTCTTTGCGCGGCAGGGGGCGGTTCTTGCGCCGCAGGGCGAGAAGAAGCGCGATCACGCCGACGAGCAATGGGACGCCCGCGACATTGACTGTCATGATCACATTCTTCAGGCGATCCACGTCGCTGCGCAGGGCGAACTGGGTGGCGCGCAATTCCTCGCGGGTGGCGAGCAATTCAGAGCGGAACTTCTCGATGGTCTCCACCTGCTTGGTCGTAAGCACCTCCGTCCCCTGTTGGCCGCCGCGCGCCAGTTCCTGCAACTTCTGCTCGGCGTCCTTCAGTTTCTCTTGCAGGGCCTGCTCCTTGGCGCGGTAGCGCTGATTCGCCTCGGCCTCGATCTCCTGAATGCGCTCGAAGGGACGCCAGGACACGCCGCGTCCGCGCAGATCGGCCAGCGCCACGCCGCCCGCCATCTGCTCGATGGCGTTCACGACGAAGTCGCCATTATTGGCGAAGGCCTGCGCGACTTCCGTGCCCAGGAGATTGCGGCGCTGGACCCAGTTGCGATCCGTCAACATGTCGGCGTCGCCGACGAGGATCACATTGACCGGCTTGGTGCTTTTGGCGGCGTGTTCGCCTGTTGCGGTGACGCCTTGAGGGCGCGTCGGATAGGCGCCCTCCAAGGTCCCCGTCAGACGGCCGGCGATGACCGGGGAGGCGGCGCCGCGCGCCACCTTCACCAATTGCAGGCGCAGGTCCGCATTGCGGTCCTTCATGTCCTCCACAGGCAGGGTGCCGCCCTTGGAGGAAGCCGTAACCAGAGGCCGCAGGCTCACGCCGGGCTTGTCGGTCTCGAAGGAGCCCGCCGTCGTGAAGACCATGGCGGAAAGCTGGGCGACGATGGCGTCATCCTTGCGCAGTCCCTCTTCGCGCACAGCGATCCAGGGCAGATTGCTCATGGGGGTGGGCCGCCCATTGATCGTGCGTTCCGTCTGCAGGGCGAAGCCCGCATCCGCCACCGCGCGCTTGGGATCGTAGCGAACGCCCCAGGCGGCGAAGAGCTTTTCGAGATTGGAGGAGGCGTCCGGCGGCGGGGCGCCGCGCGGGCCCATCTGGTTCTCCGCATTGGGATCGACGAAAACCATGGTGGCGCCGCCGCCCATCACCCATTGATCGATCAGGTAGAGCGTCTTCTCCGACAGGCTCTGGGGATGCACGACCATGAGGACCCGGGTTCCCTCGGGGAGTTTTTCCGGATCGGCGTCCACCATCTTCACATCGAAGAATTGCTTCATCTGGGTGAGGACCTGCTGCTCGCGGGTCCCCATCTGGGGATTGCCCTGAAGGTTCAGCCCGTCCATCAGCGCCACGACCGCCTTGCCTTTGCGATCGAGTTCGGCGACGAGGCGGGTCAGGTCATATTCCAGAAAGGCTTCGCGCTCGGGCGAGAAGGAACCGATGGTCGCCTTGCCCGTGGTGGAGTTGGTGGCGGCGAGGCCGAAGAACAGCCGGTCGCCGGAGCCCGAGCGGATCGGGCTGACGCCAAAGGCCACCGCGCGGTCTTCCTCCTCGGAATAGGGCTTGGGATCAATCACTTCGAGGATGATCTTGCCGCCGGAGCCCGCCACATAGGAATCCAGCATGGCCCGCACCCGCGAAGCGAAGGCCGCGATCTGGGGCGCTTCGCGCGTCAGGCCCGACGACATGAAGAAACGGAAGCGGATCGGCTCGGCGATGGCCCCCACCATGGCGCGGGTGCCGTCGCTGAGCGAATAGAGCTTCTGCTGGGTGAGATCCGCGCGGACCCCACGCAACATCTGCGCGCCGATGATGTTGATGCAGCCGAAGATCACCGCGCCCAGAAGGGCGGCGATGACGACGAGGCGATTGGTCGTGAAAGTCTTGTTTGTCATGATGGCCTCATGCCGCCTTGCGCGCATCAAGGATCTGGACATTGAGCCAGAGCGCAAAGGCGATGAGTGAAAAGAAGAAGACTAGCGCGGAAGCGTCGAAGACGCCGTCCGTAATGCGCTGGAAATGCCCGATGAAGGACATAGAGGCTATGGCCTGGACCACAATATCCGGCGCCCAGGGGCGCACAGCCGAAAGCACGAGGTCAAAGCCCGCCATGACGAAGAGGAAGCCCACGATCACAGCCCCGATGAAGGCCAGGACCTGGTTCTTGGTCAGCGCGGAAATGCAGGCGGCGATGGCCAGAAAGGCGCCAGCCATCAGCCATGCCCCGAGGTAGGAGGCCAGAATCACGCCATTATCGGGCGAGCCCAGCATGTTGACCGTGATCCACAGGGGCATGGTCAGAACCAGAGCGAGGCCCGCGAAGCCGAAGGCGGCGGCCCATTTGCCGACCACGAACTTCCAGGGCTGAACCGGCAGGGTCATGAGCAGCTCGATGGTCCCTAGCCGCCGCTCCTCCGCCCACAGGCGCATGCCCACCGCCGGCATCAGCACGAGGAAGAGCCAGGGCATCCAGGTGAAGAAGGGGGCGAGATCGGCCTGGCCCCGGTCGAAGAAACTGGAGACGAAAAAGGTCATCCCGCAGGACACGCCCACGAAGACCGCCAGAAAGACGGCGGCGAGGGGGGTGGCGAAATAGGCCGCAAATTCGCGGCGGATGATCATGAAAAGGCTTTTCATGGCGATCAGACCCCGGCCTGATGAAGTGTGATCTGGCGGAAAGCGTCCTCAAGCCGCGTGGTCTTGACGAGCTGCTGCAGGGATGGGTCGCGCTCCGGCGCGGCGGCCAGCAGCTGCGCTGGCGTGGAGTCCGCCAGCATGCGGCCCCGTGCGATCACGATAGCGCGGGTGCAGATGGCCTCGACCTCCTCCAGAATATGGGTGGAGACGATGATGGCCTTGCTGGGGGCGAGGGTGCGGATGAGCGAGCGCATCTCATGCTTCTGATTGGGATCCAGACCGTCGGTCGGCTCGTCCAGGATCAGAACGTCGGGATCATGGACCAGCGCCATGGCGATGCCCACCCGCCGCTTGTAGCCCTTGGACAGGGCCTCGATGCGCCGGTTCCAGACCTCGGCAAGGTCAATGCTCTCCACCAGTTCGGCCAGACGGTGGTTGGTCTGGCGCGCCGAGAGACCGCGTAAGCCACTGACAAAACTGAGAAAATCTGCGACTGTCATGTCAGGATAGGCCGGCGCGCCTTCGGGTAGATAGCCCAGGCGCTGGCGGGCGGCGATGGGGTCCTTGCGGCTGTCATGGCCCGCCACGAAGGCCGAACCGGAGGTGGGCTCCAGAAAACCGGCGATGATCTTCATGGTTGTGGACTTGCCGGCCCCGTTCGGGCCCAGAAATCCAACCACTTCCCCCCGATCAACAGAAAATGAAATCCCGTCCACAGCCGTCACCGAGCCGAAACGCATGATCAGAGCCCGTGTTTCCACAAGCTTCAGCTCATTCGCCATACCATTCTCCTTCCGCCTTTTCGCTTGAACGATTCAACCGTTCGCCGCGTCCGGCCTGCTATTGGTTGGCCCTATGTAGGAAAGATTTTGGGCATTTGAAAGGCCCCGCCATGATCCCGCGGTCTCGGGCGGCCTTTGGCGATCTGAGGCGCCTGGAGGCCAGCGGGCATGTACCGCCGCCGCCTCCCGATCGGTCGACGGCTGGCCACAATTGCATTAGCTTGACTGCCGAAGTTTCCTCAGAAGAAGCGCCTGCCCGGGATTGGGGAAGAGCTCCAGCTTCAATCTCAGCAATCCCAAAAATTGAACTGGTGGACAAGATAAGGGAAGAACTCATGAACAGGCGTCAATTCTTTGCATCCGCAGCCTCAACAGCCGCCATCGCTGGCTGCTTCACCTGCGGGCTGCGCGGGGCCTTTGCGCAAGGCTCGCCCAGCGCGCCGCGTCGGCGCGTCGAGGTGGAGGGTCAGCGCGTCAAGGTGATCGACGTGCATTGCCATTGCGTCGTGCCTGAGGTTCTCAATGTCTTGAAGGGCTCCTCCATGGAAGCCCGATTTTCCGCCACATTGAAGAATGAGTTCAACAATCCCTCAATGGAGAAGCGTATCGCCGCGATGGATGCGAAGGGCGTGGATATCGAAGCGATGAGCGTCAACGCCTTCTGGTATGGGGCGGACCGGGAGTTGGCGCGTCGATTGATCGATGTGCAACACGAGGGCCTGTCGAAGATGTGCAAGGCTTCGGACGGCCGGTTGGTCGCATTCGCGACAGTCGCCCTTCAATTCCCCGACCTTGCGGCGGAACAACTGGAGCATGCCACGAAGCATCTTGGTTTGCGCGGCGCAGCCATCGGCGGGACCGTGGGGGGAATGGAACTGTCCGATCCCAGGCTGGATGTCTTCTGGGCCAAGGCGGAGGAGCTTGGCTCCCTGATTTTTCTGCATCCGCAGGACAGCTCCAATGCGACTGGCGTCGCCGCCCGCGTGAAGGGCAATGGCTATCTCGATAACACCATCGGCAATCCGCTGGAGACGACCATCGCCCTGACGCATATGATTTTTGAGGGCGTCTTTGACCGGTTCCCGAATCTGAAGATCTGCGGCGCCCATGGCGGAGGCTATCTCGCCTCCTATGCAGATCGCTCCGACGCGGTCTGTCTGACCTTTCCGGATCGATGCACGCCCAATCTGCCGAAGAAACCGCCTACGGAATATCTGAAGTCGAACGTTTACGTTGATTCTCTGGTTTTCACCCCTGAGGCCCTGCGCCATCTTGCCGCCGTCTGCGGACCAAAGCAGATCATGGTTGGCACTGACTTCGGTTTTCCCTGGGTGAAGGATCCAGTTGGCCATGTGCTCTCCACGACAAGTCTGAGCACGAGCGACAAGATCGCCATTCTCGGCAAGACTGCGGAGCAGGCATTGAAGCTCAGCTGAGGCCGGGCGGCGGCCGCAAGCAAGGCTCGTGGTTTTGTCGTCCCATTGCGGGCTTAAGCCTATGCCTTACCAAAGTGACAGGTGATCGATCACCATGAGCATTGCTTGATTCCGTCGCCCTTGACGCTGCCCTTTTGAACGCCGAAGATCACCTCATAATTCAAAAATGAAACGGATTTGGGAGGGAAGTGGCTTGTCAGATAGAAAGCTTTTGGTTGATCGCGTCGCCATCGTCGCAGGCGGCGGCGGAGAAATTGGCGGCGCCATCGCTATGCGCTATGCGGCCGAAGGCGCGGCTGTGGTCGTATGCGATATTTCCCTCGAAAAAGCTGAAGTGGTCGCTGAGGCGATCCGTAACGCGGGCGGGCGCGCTGCTGCTTTCAAAGTCGATGTTTCCAAAGAAGAGGATTGTGACAAGGCGGCGCGCAGGGCGGTTGAAATCTTTGGCAAGATCACCACGCTCGTCAACGCCTCAGCGACCGCGTCGCCCGACGGCAATGTCGAGACCCTTTCAACCGCAGCCTGGCGGGAGGCGATTGATGTGAATTTCACCGGAGTCTTCCTCATGTGCAAATATGTGATGGGGCACATCAGGGCGGCGGGCGGCGGCGCTGTTGTCAATATCGCCTCAAGCCATGGTCATTTCGGACTGCCGGGACGGTCCGCCTATTGTTCCACCAAAGCTGCGCTGATGCATTTTACCCGGGTGCTGGCGATTGATTACGGACCCCATAACATCAGAGCCAATACGATTTCGCCCGGGCCTATCGATACCGCCCGTTCGCTGCGTCGCTTTGGAACGCGAGAAAATTCCAACAAGGTGCGTGGTCGCGGGCAGGTGCTGGGACGCACCGGGACGGTCGAGGAGGTGGCTTCCGTAGCGGTTTTTCTCGCCTCTGACGAAGCCTCTTTCGTCACGGGCACAGACCTTCTCGTGGATGGTGGGCAGACAGCCTTCAAGGGAACGGCGCTGTCCGACATCCATCAGAGCGCCACGTAAGCAACAACGCCGACAACGGGCGCGAGGGAGGACATGGGATGAAACTGACGGCGAAAGTGCTCGCCGCCCTTGGATGGCTGGCCATAGCATGCGGCGCCCAGGCGCAAACGGTTGAACAGTTCTACACGGGCAAGACGATCAACTTCATCGTACCCTTCTCTGCGGGCGGTTACTATGATGCGGGCGCGCGCCTGTTCGCGCGTTATATGGGCCAGTATATTCCGGGCAAGCCAAGCATCGTTGTGCAGAATCAGCCCTCGGCTGGCGGTATTGGCCTCGCCAACCGCTTCGGCGTTGGCGATGCCGATGGTCTAACCATCGCAACCCTGCAAAGGGGCTTGCCACAGCTTGCGTTGACCGGCGATCCCACTGTTCGCTTTGATCCGCTCAAGATCACGTGGATCGGTTCCATGTCCGCCTATGCGACCGACTCCTATATTCTGGCCATCAACGCGTCCCATCCCATCAAGAAGATTGAAGAGAGCGCCGTTGAGGGAGCCAAGCTGCGCATCGGCTCCAACCGCTCGGGCTCCACCAATCTGACCATCGCCATTGTCGCCCAGTATGCGCTGGGGCTTAAATACGAAATCGTGCGCGGTTATCCCGGCGCCGCCGACATCAATCTCGCGCAGCAACGCAGTGAAGTTGACGGCCAGTTCGCGGATGTGAGTTTCTTCGCCAACAATATGCGGGACATCTGGGAAAAAGGCGGCCTGACGCCCCTGCTTCAGACCGGGCGCAGCACGCGTCTGCCGTCGCTGGCCGATGTGCCTCTCGCGCGTGAATTGACCAAAACGCCGGAGATGCGGGCGCTTCTGGAGTTCGCGGAGATGCCCTTTGAAATGGCGCTTCCTGTCGCTGCGCCTGCGAATATCCCCAGGGATCGCGCCGCCGCCCTCAAAAAGGCCTTTGAAGAGGCAGCCAGAGATCCCGCCCTGCTGGCCGATGCGAAAAAAATGAATTTCGTCATCGATCCGATTTCGGGCGATGAGGTTTTGGCGGTCATTCAGCGCGCCGCCAGAACCCCGCGCAGCGTCATTGATCTCTACAAAAAACTCATCGAGGAGTGAGGATGGTGGGCAAGCTTGAAAGGCTTATCATTCAAGATTAGCATTCCCCGGATCGCTCGATAAAAAACAGCGCGCGGACGCCAAGGGTTGGGACATGATCTTGTCAGCTCGTCAAGACGGATATGCGCGGTCGCCGCCACCAACTCTCTGCTTGTGGCGGCCTGCAACGCCCAAACGGCAAGACATACTCTCGCGATTTGGGAAGATTTGAACAGATAAAACAAAACAAGGGAAACGCCATGGTGAAGCGTGAGCTAAGGGTAAGAGGCGGGAACGTCGCAGTCATTGAAGCTGGGTCCGGCGCGCCGCTGGTCTATCTCCATGGCTTTGCGGATGTGCATGGGGTCTCTGGAGATTTCCTGCCGTTTCATGAGGGGCTCGCGCAAAACCATCGCGTCATCGCTCCGGCCCATCCTGCCTGCAATGGCTCCGATGAGTTGAGCGATGGCAATCGCGTCGAGGACTTTCTTTTCCACTATAGCGAGGTGATCGATGCGCTCGGGCTTGATCGGTTCACGCTGGTCGGCCATTGCGTAGGCGGCTGGCTCGCTGCCGAATATGCGGTGCGCCACCCAGAGAGGGTCGAGAAACTGGTGCTCATCGGCGCATCCGGCCTGTTCGTTCCGGGCTCGCATATTGGCGACATTTTTCTCAACTCCAATCCTGATCGGGGCACGGATCTGTCTAGTTTGCGTCGCCTTCTCTTCGCGTCCCCGGATTCGCCGATGGGCTTGCGCTACTATCCCGATGGGAAGGGCGATCTTGAGGAGGAGACGCGGCGTTACGCCATGTTGCGTTTTGGCTCCGCCATCGGGTTCAAGCCGCCGTACTTCTATAATTGGCCCTTGGTGCAGCGGTTGGGCCGTGCGCGCATGCCTTCGCTGATCATCTGGGGCGCAGATGATGGCATGACGCCTCTGGTCCATGGGGAGGCCTATGCGGCCAAGCTCGGCGACGCCAAAGGTTTGAAGATCGTCGCGGGCGCGGGGCATGCAGTCCATCTGGAAAAGCCGCAGGAAACGCTGGCCCTCGTCCAGCCCTTTCTCAAAGTGTGAATGAGGAGAAACTCATGTCCAAGGCTGTCAATCTCTTCTGCTGGCACTTTATGTCCTATCCCCATCTCCCGGCGGATTTCGATGAGACCTATGATACCGGGTGGATCACCGTTCCCAACAAGCTTTGGGACCGTGATCGCTCGCGAGGTCTGCTCAATGAATATATCGATCAACTCGCCTATGCCGATACGCTTGGCTTTGATGGATTGGTGTTGAACGAGCACCATCAGAACATCTACGGCTTGATGCCCTCGCCCAATATCATCGCGTCCGCGCTGACGCAGAAGACCAAGCACAGCAAGATCGTGGTGCTGGCGAATCTCTTGCCGCTCCATGGCAACCCCCTTCGCGTGGCGGAGGAATACGCCATGCTCGATAATATGTCGGATGGGCGCATCATCGCCGGGTTTGCGCCTGGTGGCGGCCAGGAGACTTTCAATTACAACACCCCCGCCGCCATCCAGCGCGAGCAATTCTGGGAGGCGATTGAACTCATCCACCAGGCCTGGACGCGCGAGGGGCCATTCCCCTTCGAGGGCAAGCACTATCCCCTGCGCTATGTGAACCCGTGGCCGCAGCCCCAGCAGCGGCCCCATCCGCCGATCTGGATTCCCGGTTCGCAGTCAAAGGAGACCCTGCGGCAGATCGCAAAGCGCGGGTATTGCTATTTCCTCTCATCGCGCGTCCACGGCGGCGCCATCGCCAAGGTCAGGAACGAGTTCACCAAGGTGCTGGAGGATCATGGCAGCAAATATGACCCGTTCCGCATGGGCATATTGATGTCGACCTACGTGGCCGAGACCGACGAGCA
Source organism: Beijerinckiaceae bacterium (assembly GCA_947456505.1). Taxonomy (GTDB): domain Bacteria; phylum Pseudomonadota; class Alphaproteobacteria; order Rhizobiales; family Beijerinckiaceae; genus Terripilifer. The sequence goes on along the minus strand of CANGTC010000008.1, from coordinate 51,045 downwards.
AGCGCAGGAAGAAGCGCATGAGGGCGTCTGGTATTTCCTCAAGAACTGCCTCAAGGGCCATTTGCGTAACCACGAGGGGCGCTCGCTCACTTTTGGCGCCGCCGTGCCCAATATGGAGGTTTCCGACTATCGCCGCATTCTCGAAAACTCCAAACCCGGCGGATCCATGCTGGGCGACGTGGAGGATTGGGACGCGCTGAAGAAGGCCCAGTCCATCATCCTTGGCAGTCCGGAAACCGTTTATCGGCAAATCATGGATATCATTCGAGAGACGCAGGTGGGCAATCTGCTGATCCAGTTCCACATGGGCAACATGCGCGATGACCTAGCCAGAAAAAGCATGCGGCTTTTTGCGACGGAAGTGGCGCCGCGACTGCGGGAGGATTCACGGATCTCGTTCGCCAGCAATTTCCCCGAACTCGTTGATTGATGCGAAAGCGAGATCCGGGGCGGTGGATCAACCTTCCTGGGGCGGATGAAATAGAAGGGGGGAACGCATGTGGGACTTCGCCAGATATGGCGTCCTCGCGGTGGCGGCGCTGACTGTCACGACAGGCGTGACATCAGCGCAAACGCCCGAGGGCTACTACAAGAACAAGATCGTGCAGATCAATATTGCTGGCACCGCAGGCGGCGGCATCGATGTGGGCGCAAGGATCTTGGCGCGCTACCTTGGCAAATATTTGCCCGGCAATCCGCAAGTGCTCGCACAAAACATGCCTGGCGCCGGAGGTGTGCGCGTCCTTGAATATCTCTATGCGCAGGCGCCGAAGGATGGAACCTGGATCGGCGCCTTCGCATCCGGGCCATTGCTTGACCCTTTGATCGGACCGCGCAGACCTTCCTATGGCATTGCGGATTTTGTCGCTCTGGGCGCGACGGATAAGGACAATGGTCTGTGCACCACCTGGCATACCAGCCCGGTCAAGACCCTTGACGATGCAAAGAAGCGCGAGGTGACGGTCGCTGGAACGGGCGCAGGTTCCGCCACCGATACTGAACCGCTCGTTCTCAACGAGGTGCTGGGGACCAAATTCCGCGTCATCACGGGATATCTCGGCACACAGGAGACGGCGCTTGCCCTTGAACGCGGCGAGGTCGATGGTCGCTGCGCTTTTGGTTTCGCATCGATCAAGCCTTCCAAGCCGGACTGGCTCCGGGAGAACAAGCTGAATATTCTCGTGCAGTTGGGTCTGGAGCCAGAGGCAGGGGCCAAGGGCGCGCCCATGGCGCTTGATCTTGCGGATACGCCGGACAAGAAGGCCATGATCCGCGTGATGGCGACGCCGCGCGGTCTGGGCAGACCCTATCTTGGTCCGCCGGGCATGCACCCCGAACGCGTCGCCGAGATGCGCAAGGCCTGGATGCTCGCCTTTGCTGACAAGGATCTGCGCGCCGAATTCGCCAAATCCAATGGCGGCGACGAGCCCCAGGAGACCAGTGGCGAGACGATGCAGAAGATGCTGGACTCCATTCAGGCGACGCCGATCAATGTTCGGGACCGGCTACGGGTTTTGTTGAACCCTTAAGCGCCTTGAGCTCCGCCGTTTTTTATCGCGGGCCGAAGGCTGCGTAGCGGCGAGCCGCCTTTGGGCACGCCGACAAACGCAGCCTTCTAAGCCTGGGCTCGGCCGTGCCTGATTATTGCAGGGTGATGCGGTTGATCACGGCCTCGTCGCCCGTTTTGGTTCCTTGTACGCGGACCTTGGCGCCAGGTTTCACCATCTCCCGCTCGACGGGCACGATGGCGGTGACGGGCACACCGGGGTCAAGGATCAGTTCGGATTCTCCGCCGTCGAATTTCACCTTGATATTGTTGCTGCCGTTGATGATGGCGGCGCCAGTCACTGTGGCGTTGGTCATGGTCTGGTTGCGCGCATCATTCATGGGGCGCTGGCCTTCCCCGATGCCGCGCAGCGCATCAGGGAAAATCCGCAGTTCGGTCGAATGCAGCTTGCCATCCGGACCGCGCACGGCGGCTGAAGCGACGAAATCATTGGACTTGATGTCAGCGAGGGTCGCGGCCTTGTTCTGAAGCAGCAGCAGCTTTGGCGCGAGCTTGAAGGTCTGGACGGCGCCGCCGTCGTCGGCCTTTACGGAGATGGATGCGGCGTCGAAACTTTCCAGGACGCCGTTGATGGCGATGGCGTTGTTAGCCTGAGCCAGCGCCTGCCCGGCAAGGAGGGTCAGGAAGGATCCAAGAATGAGTGCTTTGCGCATGATGGTCGTTTCCTTGTTTTATGGTGACGCTGCCTGCGCCTGGGATCATTGTATCACAATTGACGGTGTGCTGAACCCGGACTTTTCGTTTGACGAACGGGCTTAGGCTTCTGCGATGAAGGACTTCACGGCGGCGATCAATTCCTCAGGAGCGTAAAAGGGGATGTCATGCATCGAGTCTGCGGTCGCCCAGGTGATTTTGGGAAACTCCCTATTCAGACGCTCCATGACATCGGGGGTGAACCTGTCCGATTTCAAACCGCAGACGAAGTACATCGGCGCCTTAACCTTCGTCAGTTCCTCCCAAACATTCAGTTCGCGACGCGGACGTACATCCGCAGGCGCGCCAATGGGGACGGCGTTGGAATAATCAGGGTCACGCTTAAGCTGAAAGCCCTCGGCACCCTTCGTCAGAGCCTGTTCCGCCCGGGCGCGATCTTTTGAAATACGGGGGGGATTTGCGAGTTTGCCAAAGCGCTCCATGGCCGCCTCAACGCTTGGGAAGATGACCGGCGGGTTGCCTACGCCCTTCGGCCCGGGCTCATCGCGGCCAAAGGCGCTGTCGACGACGATCAATTTGGACAGCTCATCGGGGAATTGCGAGGCGAAGGAGACGGCAAGGCGCCCGGAAAACGAATGTCCAAGCACAATGGGCCTGCGCCACCCCAGATGCCCGATCAGCCCGCGAATGTCCCCCATCATGGCGTCAACTGAATAATTCTTTGATGGGCTCCATGTGGATTCCCCGAAGCCTCGCATGTCGAAACAGACGACCTCCCGGTCTGACGCCAACTTGTCCGCCACATGGATCCAGTCGAAAGAATCGAAATAATTTGCGCCATGCATCAGAATCAACGGCGTCTTCCCCGGTTTGCCGAAGCTTCTGTAAAAGATTGTGACGTCTCCGGAAGCGAAGCGTCCGTCAGCGCGCGCGGGCGTCGCAAGGGCAAGCCCCAGGAGGGCGGCTGCGGTGCTCTGCAGCAGGGCGCGGCGATCAATCATGGGAGCCTCCTCACCTTTTTTCAGGATCTCTTATGAAGCTGCTTGAAACCTCCCGAGAGTCAAGGGTGCGCTATAGAGCAACCCCCCCGGTCCGAAGATTGGCTCATTCGCGTCAATCCTTCTGACATCATGGCCGGCTAGAGGATGATCTGGGTTTCTCGCCTGGCCGTTGGACAAACGCGGGAGTGAACATTGTTCATCGGTTGCACAACCGGCGCTGGCGCATGGAAGCCCATGGTGGTGACGATCAATCATGCCGTGGAATTTGTGCAAAGCAACAAAATTGGGGTCCCTAAAGGGTTCTATTGAATGTGAGGGATGAAACAATTAGGATGCGTTAAAAATGTACGTTTTCCTTGTTACATCAAGGAAAAACCCACACAGGGGAGACAGCCGTGCCAAAGAATGGATCCCGCTCGACCTTCGCCCTCGGCTTTTGCGCACTGATGTTGATTGGGGGCCAGGCTTCTGCAGTCGGTCTGTCCGGATCGGTCACCTCAAGCGGCGAACCTACCATGGAGGGCGTGCTGGTCACCGCGAAAAAGGCCGGCGCCACCATTTCTGTGACGGCGGTCACCGATGCGCAGGGTCGGTTTTCGTTTCCCGCTGATCGCCTTGAGCCCGGCAAATATTCTTTGAGCATTCGGGCGATTGGTTATGTTCTCGACGGTCCCAAGGAGATCGCCATCGAGCAGGGAGCCGACGGCAAGGCCGATTTGAAGCTCTCGGCTACAAAAAATCTCGCCTCGCAATTGTCAAATGCGGAATGGATCATGTCCATTCCCGCGCCTGACCGCGACAAGCGCTTCATGGATGATTGCTCGGGTTGCCACACCATTTCAAAAGTCTTGAACACAACCTATGAAGCCGCCGATTTTCTCGACATCTTCAAACGCATGGGTCTTTATTCGCCAGGCTCCATGCCGACCAAGCCACAGCCGCTCTTGCCTGGACCGCGCGGGGAGCGCCCGCGCGTAAGCGCCTCCGCTGCGCCGAGGGCTGCGGAGGTTCTCGCCAATGCGAATCTCAGTCAATCGCCCACGCGCAGTTTTGAATTGAAGACCCTGCCGCGCCCCAAAGGGCGGGCGACAAAAGTGGTGATCACGGAATATGATCTGCCGCGCAAGGATTGGCAGCCCCATGACGTGATCGTCGACAGGCAGGGAGAGGTCTGGTTCTCTGATTTTGGCGATCAGTTCATGGGCCGCATGGATCCGAAAACCGGCAAGGTTGAATCCATCGCCTTGCCGCTTATGAAGACCGATGGGTCCCCCAAGGGCGGACTGGAGATCGGTGAAGCACCCAATGGAGACATCTGGGTTTCCGGCATGTATCAGGGCGGCGTTTATCGTTGGGAACGAGCGGCCAACAAGGTGCATGCTTACAAGATCCCGGATCAATGGCAGACGCCCAGCACGCAGGAATCCATGGTCTCGCCGCAGCATTCGGATGTGGATGGCTATGTCTGGACCAATGATCAGCAAGATCATTCCCTGTTGCGTCTGGATCCAAGGACCGGCGTTTATGAGCAAATGGGCGAAACAAAGGACGCCGCCGGCAAGCCCATTCCCGGTTATGGCATGCCGACTGACCTTAAAAATCGCCCCTTCCTCCTGGAGTTTTCAGGCACGCGCATTGGTTGGTTCGATCCCGAGAAAAAAGTGGCGGATGTTTTCACCACGCCCTTCTCTGGCTCGCGTCCGCGTCGCGGACGTGTGGACGCCGAGGGCAAGTTGTGGTTTGCAGAATATGGCGGAAACGGGATTGGCATGTTCGATCCCAAGACAAAATCCATAAAGGAATGGCAACTGCCCATCCCCTGGAGCCAGCCCTATGATGTCGTTGCAAGCAAAGGCGGCGCTGAAGCATGGACTGGCTCCATGTTGACGGATTTCGTGAGCCGTCTCGATACGAAATCAGGCGAGGTGGTGGATTACCTCTTGCCACGCAACACAAACATCCGGCGCGTCTTTGTTCAGGAGATCGGAGACAAGCAGGCGTTGTGGGTGGGATCCAATCACGGCGCCTCGATTGTGAAGGTTGAGCCCCTTGATTGAATTTAATGGCGCATGCTACGAAATCTTGAATAAAGTAAAAAAGGTTGGCCGCTTTCCAGGCGCGCTATCTAAAATGCGGGATGCTGTCGTATGATGACGTTCCTGTTTGTCTTGCATGGGCTTTTCGCGATCGTGCTTCTGGGCGCGATCACCCATCAGGCCGTTGGTCTCTGGTGGCCCTACAAATCTTCCGACCCGAATTTTCTTGGCAGATTTCGTGCGGTGAAGGCGGCCAGTTACACCAATGCCATCATTATTTTGTTTCTCATCACCTTTGCTCTTGGCGCCGTTGTTTATCCTACCTATCGCATCGGTGCTCGCGTGTTCATGGAGAACCTGCGTATGAGCGCCGCCGTCGGATCCTTTGAGGTTAAGGAGCATCTGGTCAGTTTCGCGCTGGGCTTGTTGCCGGCCTATTGGTATTTCTGGCGGCAGCCTCTGGATCCCAGACATGCCTGGACGAGAAAATTCATCGCGCTGTTAATGGCGATTTTTATCTGGGCGGGTTTCATGGTCGGGCATGTTCTCAACAACATCAGAGGGGTGTGAGATGAACCTGTCCCGCGCTTGCCCAGCCTTCTCGGTCGCCTTCATGATCGTCTATCTGGCGTCCATGTATTTGCATCCCAGTTTAACCCTTTTTACCTATGCGCCCAGATCCGGTGATTGGCATATGGGCATTCCCGACCTTGGCCGGGGTGGGCCAGGCATGTATTGGTTCAGCTGGTTGACCACCGCATTTCTGGCGGGTGGCGGAGCAGGGATTGTCTCGCTCCTTGTTCCTCAACACCTCGATAAGAAAGTGTGGTCGGGCTGGGTATGGGTGGTTCCCGTCCTGCTCACGCTCTTCCTTCTGTACATAGAACGCACGTGGTTCGGAATAAAATAAAAAACCGTCAACGCATCAGATGGGAACGAACATGCGCATTATTCTGTTTCGCATCATTCTGCTGATCGCTGTTGCGTCGGGGATTAGCGTCTTTCACAATGTTGCAGCTTTCGCAGGCGGCGGATCGTTCGATGAGATGGACGAACACGATGATGAGTCCGGTCCACCTTTCATAGGTGATGTGAAAGATAAGAGCGGAAAGCCAATCGCAGATGCGAAAGTATCGGTTACCGTGGCCGCCTATAATTCGACGGTTTTTATTCGTACAGACGATCAGGGACATTTTAACGTCAAGGGCTTTGATAAAGAAATCAAACCCGACCAGATCGAGATCACCTGCAGCATGGAGGGCTATAAGCCTTATGCGATCAGTCGTCAGGCGACGGGGCCGGATCCGCGCTCTCCCATCGAGGTGATCTGCCTTCTTGAGAAGGGCCGATAGATCTTATCATGGCGCAGATATCGATTCGTTCAACCTTGTTGAGCGCGCTCTTATGCCTGGTCCTCTCCCGCTCAGCTTGCCAGGCGCAGGAACTGCTGGAATTGCGATACGCGCAGACAGCCTCGACCTGGCGGAGCATTTTCTCCCTGCCGATGCGCATTGCAGATAAAGAGGGCTTTTACACCGCCAATGGTCTCGACTTTAAAATGGTTCAAATTATAGGGGGCGCTGAAACGAGCCTCGTGGCTCTGGAAGAACAGCAAGCTGATGTAGCGCATGTGGCGACATCCTTCCTCGTCACGGCCGCCCTGCGTGGTGCGGATACGGTGGCGATTATCTCAGAATTCAACAATCCGATTTACAGCCTCGTCGCCAAACCCTGGTACAAGACCATCGCTGATCTGAAGGGGCGGCGTGTGGGCATGGCTGACATGAACGGATCCGTGTCTCTCGCCACCTTGGCTCTGTTTGAGAAGCATGGCCTGACTCAGGACGATCTTGACATCAATGTCATCGAAGGAACGCCGGGGCGCTTCCAATGTCTGATGCGTGGGGATTGCGATGCTGTCCCCTTGGGACAGCCGCAGGATTTCCACGCGGTGAGGCAGGGGTTTCGCTTGCTGGGCGCCACCAACGAAGCTGTGCCGGATTTTGTCTATACCGTTACGGCTGCGCGCAAATCCTGGGCCGTTGAACACAAGGAGGTTCTTGTCCGATATGTGCGCGCCATGCGCGATTCCTTCAAATTCATTCGCGATCCCCAGAATCGCGGGCGGATCGCTGTTCTGATGAAGGAGTGGTGGGGATCATCCGAAGAGACAGCTCTTTCAACGCTTGATCTTTTTTTCAAGCCCGAGAAGAACGTGCTTCCCTATGAAGGGGAGATCAATCTTAAAGGGGTCGACCAGGTGATCCGTTTCCTCAGGGAGGGCGGTGTAGTGAAGGGGCCTGTTCCGCCTGCGGAGACCTTCGTCGACTTGCAGTATTTGAGAGCGGGATTGGGACAGGGCGGAAAGTAAGAGCCTTTGGAGGGCCAGGTCGGCGTCCCTCCTGTGACGATTGTTGTCTTCCGCATTTCACTTGCCGCCCTTTAGCCTTGGTAAGGGCGCGCGCGCTTCTGCGATGGAAGAGCCAGAAGTCGGATCAAAGAGGCCGCTGGCCAAGACAGATCCGGCCTACTTTATCTGCTCATTATAGTAGAAATAGCCAACCTTGTTGTTGGCGGAACTGGCGTACCACATGCGCCCTTTCTTATCGCGGAAGAATTCGCGCATCGAAATTTCCGGATGCGGGTAGGGATATTCCGTCACCTCGCCGGTTTCGGGATTGAGGCGGTTCATGGTGTCCTGCTCATGGGACGAGTACCAGACCATGCGATCCTTATCGATGCCCACGGCATAGGGGCTGGCTTCAGGCCCGGGCAGGGGGTACTCCTTGAACGTTTCCGTCTTGGGATCGAATTTTCCGATCTTGTTGCCCTGACGCTCGCTGAACCAGACATTGCCATCTGGATCCAGTTCAAGCCGTTGCGGTTTGCCAGCGGTCGGTGGCTGGAACTTTGACAGCACGCCGTCCTTGGAAATACGCGCGATCACGCCATCGGCGCGAAACGAGGTGAACCATTGATCGCCATTATGGCCGACGGTGTTGGCGTAGGTCGCCGGTACGTCATAATGCCGGAAACCCTGGGTCTTGGGATCAAACATGCTGATCACAGGCCCGCCGCTCGTCCAGACGAGACCGCGATCATCGACGCGGATGGTGTGCGCGCCGGGTTTCTTTCCATCCGGGAGTGGTGGCGGCTGGAATTCCTTGATCTCTTTCGTAGCGGGATCCAGTTGCGCGATTTTGCCCAGCGCAGTCTCGACAAACCAGACGGTGCCGTCCGCCGAGGGAATGACCGAGTGAATGCCGGCGGTGCGCGCGAAGGGCAGCTTGAAATGCGTCGTTTCCCCCGTGTCCGCATCAAGCCTGATGACTTCATTGCCGCGGCCGTAATAGGGAATCCAGATTTTCCCATCGCGGTCTTCGACGCCGCTCCAAGGGCCCATGCCCAGAGGCGCGGGCATTTCATATTCGACATAGGCGATGTTCATCGCCTTCGGGCTGAAGCTCCGCGTGAGGCTTTTGTATTCCGGCATCGTCTCTGGCGATTCGGGTTTAGGCGAGTCGTGGCCAAAGAGGACGGTCAGATATCTGGCGAAGTCCTCTATCTCCTTTGCCGTGATGCGACGGCCCTCGCCCGCCATCATCGTATCATTCATATATTTCACCCGGTCGAGCCATCCTTCGTAATCGCGCGAGCCATTGGCCATGCGGTTTTGGAAAGAGTGGCAGGACTGGAAACAGGCGCCGAAGAATGGATCCTTATGGCTGAGATCATGCTCGGCGGTCTTGGGCAGGAGCTTGCGACCCTGATAGGTCGTGAGCTCACCCCATTCCACCGGGCGTTTTTGCAGCGTGAAATCGAACGACGCCTTTTGGTCCGCAGCGATCACAATATCGCGCCGCGCCTCAGCCTTGAAGCCGATTCCCTTGATTTGGAAGTTGTAATTGGCGGCAGGCAGATCGCCGATGTGGTATCGGCCCTGCTCATTGGACAGAACGCTGACGGTGCGTTTCGTTTTCACGTCCTGTGCGACGACGAAAACGCCCATCTGTGGCTTGCCATCCGGTCCAGTGACGGATCCTGTGATCGTGGCGGCGAGGACAGGGCCAGAAAGGCAGGAGCTGAGGGCCAAAGCAGCCATGAATTTTGATGGATTGCGCATCTTTCCCCCCGCCATCTTTTTCGTTGATCCTTCGCTGTTGTTTTATCGCATGCTTCAGCCGTCGGCGTAAATGGTCGCCCTGTCGGCGGCCGGTGGTCGCTGGGCCTGCCACCGCTCACCAAAAGGCTGCCCTGAGCGGGGTTCGATTTGTAGTCACGCCCGCAAGCGACGCCAGTGCGTCGCCTCCAAGGCTGGGCGGGCAGGCGTTACTGGACCGCCCGCTTCGCTGCGGCCATGTCAGCTTCGCTACGGATCGTCATGATGCCCATCTGCCCGGTTCTATATATCGGGATCAGGATTTCCAGTTGCCCGCGGCTTTCGTCCAGGGAGATGAAGCGCACCTCCGTGCCGCGGCGGGGCAATTCGAAGCTTGTGTAGCGGCCAAGGGCTGGATCATAGCGGAAGATATGGTCCGCCCCCCACAAATTGCCCCAGGCGTTATGCTGGCTGTCAACGTGAATGTGGTAGGGCTGATCATTCTTTGGATCAGCCATGGGGATTAAGGACATTTCGCCAGTCTTGACGTCGATCCTCGTGAGGGACCCGCCCCAGGAATTACCGATCCAGAGGGTATCGCTATTCTTGTCGACGCCCATGCGGCGAGGACCCTGTTGCCAGGGATAGGGATAGTTGAAGCCGATCTCGTTATGCTCATAGGCCTTGAGGGCCTCGGGCGACTGCCGCTGTTTAATCCCCGCGACCTCGGGGAGGGGAATCGCCTCTACCTTGCCGGTCTCGAAATTCGCCTTGCCGATCACATCAATGGGCATTTGCGCCCACCAGCCATTGCCATGACGATCCGCCGCCACCCCATAAGTCATGGCGAGGCCGTTCGCGGTCTTGTATGTCGGGGACTTGAACTCCGTGAACTTCTCGGTGTCCGGATCGAAGCGAAGCGCGCCATCAGGCGCCGACGCCCAGACCTTCTGCTTCCCGTCTATGTCTATGGTTACGGCTCCGCCGAGCGGAGACATGTTATCTGGCGTCACGAAAACCTTGATCTCCTGGGTCTTTGGATCAAGACGCCCCAGGCTCCGACGACCCGTGTTGATGTCGAACCACAGATAGCCCTTGGCGTCCCGCGCCAGACCGTGCGAGTTCGAGGCGAGGCCGTTCTTCGCCATCAGCTTGAGGAACTTGACGTCGCCAGTCTTGCGGTCGACTCGTCCGATGGAGACGTGCTTGTTGGGATTATTGCTGGTGAACCACATGTGCCCGTCGAGATCGAACCAGGCGTCGTGCATCAAGACGTTTTTCGACGGGGTGCCGACGGTCCAGTCGCTTCCGTCCTCCGTCATACGCCACAGACCCAGACCTGAATCGGGGTTTACGGGCATGTCATATTCGCGCCACACCACCCGCGCGGCTTCGCCAGAGGGGCGGGGCCGGTCGCGCAGGGTCAGGGGCCTGGCGTCAGGTCCACGGACCTTCGCCAGATAGGCGGCAAGATCCTTCTGATTGAATTCCATGACCGCATTGATCGGGTTTTTCTCGCTATAGACCCCGGTGCCCGGAAGACGTTTCATCAGGTCGATGATCTTGAACCAGCCTTCTTCATCGAACTTGTTCTGAAGGATATAGCTGGGCGTATGACAACCCGTGCAATTGTTATGGATGACGCCCTTCATGTTCGCGTCATGGGGCGTGGCGTCCGGCAGGGCCGCGAGCATCTCGTCACCGGGAAGTTGACGCCAGCGGGTCTCGTAATCGGTGATGGGTCTGAGCGTTACGTCGAAGGTTTTGGCGGCCGCGAGGTCCAGATCGCCCTTTGCATGTTCAAATCCGAGCGCATTGGCCCAGACTTTGTATTTTCCGCCGGGCAGGGGCGGGAAATAGTAGGCGCCCTCAGCGTCGGTATAAACGGTCGTGGTGATGGTCGTCCCCTCTTGCTTTGCGGCGATGGCGACGCCGCCAAGTTTTTCACCCGTCGCAGATTTCACTGCGCCGGAGAGGAGAGCGTCAGCGGCTTTGGCCGACATGACCGGGGAAAGTGCGATGAGGCTGGCGGCCAGAAGCAGATGCTTGGTTGTCATGGCGATCTCCTGTCGGTCCGGGCTAGCGGGCGGCGTTCGGCGATACAGGCGCCGGGGCGGGAACTGTTTTGAGATAAGCGATGATGGAATCGATCTGGGCGGGTTGGTACATGTGTTTGAAGCCCGGCATATGCGGCATGCCGTTTGAAATCACCTCGCGCAGAACTGATGCGTCGCCATCAAGCGTGGCCTTGCTCAGTTGGGGCCCGAAGGTCCCTGTGCCCAATTGCTGGGAAAGGTGGCAAATCGTGCAGGATCTGCTGAAGATGGCGCGCCCCTGGGTTTCAACGGGCGTCAGGTCGGGAATGGAAAACTGCTGAGCCTGGGCTGCGCTCGCCATGGAAACGAAAAAAACACAATTCGCGATACGGGCCATGATTTGGAACCTCCCAAAGCTTATTTTCGGAAAGCCTAAGTCATAGACAGCGGTGAGGGAAGGCCCCTGTTCGCACTTCATGCTTTTTTCGTCGGCCAGTTGAGCGCCAAGACGTCAAGCGCCACTCCGGATCCAGAGTGGCGCTGAGATGATAAAAGGCCCGGTTCAAGTTACTGGGCGGCGGCCCTGGCTGATTGCATGTCGGCCTCGCTGCGGAAGGTCATCACCGCAACCTTGTTGGCGCGGAAATAGGGAAGCGCGACCTGGGCGCCCTTTTCCGTCTCCATGATCGATAGGTAGCGCACCTCGCCGCCGCGCGTCGGCAGGTCGAACAGGGTCCACTTGTTGTCAGTCGGATTATAGCGGGCGACCTGGTCAGTCATCCACATATTGGTCCATGCCGCCCCCTTGCTGTCGACATGGACATGATAGGGCAAATTCGCCTTGGGGTTTGGCAAGGGAATGGTGGTGGTTTCATTGGTCTTGGTGTTGACCTTGACGAAATGACCACCCCACGACGCGGCGATATAAAGAATATCCGCGTTCTTATCGGTACCCATGCGGCGCGGTCCCTGCTGCCACGGAGTTGGCGCATTGAAGTCAGGGGCCACCGCCTTGTCGTAGAAGGCGCGATCAGAAGGCGAGAGCAGATCCAGCTCCGACTTGATGGGCAGCAGTTTCAGGTCGGAGGATTTACCGGTGGAGGGATCTCCTATGCCAATGATGTCCAGCGCCATTTGCGCCCACCAGCCCTTCCCATCCCGGTCAGCCGCGATGCCATAGGTCACCCCATTGCCGTTCGGTGTCTTGAAGGTTGGCGATTTGAATTCGGAAAACTTTTCGGCCACCGGGTCGAACATCAGGGCGCCTTCGGGGGCGGACACCCAGATGCGGCCCTTGCCGTCGTAATCGACCGTGGTGGCGCCGCCGGTGGGCATCATGCCTTCTGGCGGCGTGAATACATCCACCTTCTCTGTCTTGGGGTCCATGCGTCCAAGGCCGCCCTTGCCGGTATTGACGTTGAACCATATCAGGCCTTTGGGATCGATGGTCATACCATGGGTGGGGCCTGCGAATCCTCCCGGGCCCGGCAGACGGAAATTCTTCAATTCCCCGTTTTTTGCGTCGATTTTCGTGAGCGACGAAGTGCGGTTGGGCACGTTTGTGGTGAACCAGGGATTGCCGTCGCGATCAACCCAGGAATCATGCACCACTGATCCGATGCCTGAGGGAGTGCCAAGCGCCCAGTCCGAACCATCATTGGTGGTGGTCTTGTCCGGCAGCCCGGAGAGCGGATTGACCGGCACATCATATTCCCGGAAGACGACGCGCGCGGCTTCTCCCGAGGGACGTGGGCGCATCTTGTCGAATTTCATGGAAGATTCGCCGGGCCCGCGCGCCCGCGCGAGATAGGCCGCGAGTTCTTTCTGGTTATGATCGATCACGTCCTGCGGGGGGCGGTCGGCCTTGATGCCATAGACATTGACCTGCTTCATCCAGCCGAGGATCTTGAACCAACCCTCTTCGTCAAAGCGGTGCTGCAATACATAGCTCGCCGAATGGCAGGCAGTGCAGTTGCTGCGCACAAGACGATGCATGCGCGCGTCCTCAGGCGTATCGGAGGGCAGGGCCGCCAGAAGGATGTCGCCGGGCAATTGCTTGACGAAATCCTTGATCGGTTTCATGGCGAAATCCTGTTTCGCCTTTCCGTCCGCCGCCACCATGTTGGTCGCAGTCTCATAGGTCACCGCCTGCGCGCGTAAGCGATAATTTCCTGCTGGCAGCCCCGGGAAATAGTAAGCGCCCTGTTCGTCGGTGTAGACGGAGGTTGTGATGGTCGAGCCCGCCGCTTTCGCCGATACGGTGACGCCGCCCATGGGCGCGCCCGAAGCGTCCTTGACGACCCCTGAGATGATCGCATCCGCTGCAAGTGCGGCGGGGGCGCAGATCATGACCGAGCCCAGTGCGAGGGTGATGGCGGAAACGCCCACCTTGAGGATGGCGGAGTGCATGCGCATTGAGTTTTTCATGGCATTTCCTCTCTTTTTCTTGGAGTTTAGCGGGGCGCGGGCGCGGTGGAGGCAGACGCCGGGTTCAGAGTCCGGATGTAGTCGACGAGGGCGTCGATCTGCGCGGGTTCAAACATCAATTTGTAGCCGGGCATGTTTGGCGAACCATTGGCGATCTGCGTTTTGACCTGGGCTTCGTTTCCGTTATCGAGCACAGCTTTCGTAATCACCGGCCCATTGGGCGCGGGCACATTGACCTGAATTTTGTTGTGGCACAGGCCGCAATGCTGGACGAAGAGGCGCTGTCCTTCCATTTGGCTCGCATTCAGGGTCGCAGTCCCCTGCTGCGCCCAAGCCAGGCCGGGCATGGCGGCGATGATAAACATGAAAGCTGACGCAGAGCGCTTCATTCGATCCCTCCCCGATATTTTTTGTTACTTATCTTAAACTGCTGATACCAAGAAAGCGGCTCTTGGGCAAGCACGCCTCGCTTCGGAAAGCTGAATAAGGGTAGCCTCTGACCTTCTTTCCTAATAACGTTCTATGTGATGTATTTTGGGCTAAGTGGTTCTAAATTTGGGGAATATTTGCTGACTTAAACTATTTTTTCAGCGACGCGCTGGGTGATATGGCTCCTGTGAAAGCGGAAAAATAAATGCTTGCTTCAGGCAATTGGAGCGGGTGACTTATTGAGCGTTTATTGCGCCAGGTGTATTGTCCGTTTCGGCAAGATAGAGATGATCAATAAGGGCTTCGGGCGGAAATCGCTTGCGACCATGAGCGCAACACCAAGGGAGAAAGAGAATGCGAAATCATTGGAAATTGGGGCTCGCCACGGTCAGCGTCATCGCCCTCATGGTGGCGTCGCCGCTGCGGGCCAGCGCCCAGCAGGCTGATCCCGCCATCAAGATCGGCGGGAGCGATCTGGGCGGTGTCGTCAAGAGTTCGAAGGGACCGGAGGCTGGCGTTTGGGTCATCGCCGAAACGACGGACCTTCCTACCAAGTTCGCCAAGATGGTTGTCACCGACGACAAAGGCCGGTACGTGATGCCGGAGCTCCCCAAGGCCCAGTATAAGGTCTGGGTTCGTGGCTATGGCCTTGTCGATTCGGTGAAAGTGGACGCCAAGCCAGGCAAGCTCCTCGACCTGACGGCGGTGATAGCGCCCAGCGAGAAGGCCGCTGCGGAATATTATCCAGCCATTTACTGGTTCGCGATGCTGGGGATCCCCAAGGCCAGTGAGTTTCCCGGAACGGGCCCGCAGGGCAATGGCATGTCCACTGGGGTCAAGGACCAGGGACAATGGCTCGACGTGATCAAGACTGACGGCTGTTACACCTGCCATCAAATCGGGAACAAGGCGACCCGCGAAATCGAGCCGATGTTCAAAGCGGAATACAAGACCTCGGCGGAAGCCTGGGAGCGGCGCATCCAGTCTGGGCAGGCCATGGAGTTCATGACCCGCATGATCAGCAAGATCGATCCCCAGCGGGCGTTCAAGAACTTCGGCGACTGGTCTGATCGCATTGCGGCCGGTGAGCTTCCGTTCGCCAAGCCGGAGCGTCCTCAGGGGCTTGAGAGGAATGTCGTCATCAGCATGTGGGACTGGTCGCGCCCCTACACCTATCTGCATGACCAGATCGCCACCGATAAGCGTAATCCCTCTGTGAACGCCAATGGGCCGATTTACGGTTCGGCGGAAGAGAGCACGGATTATGTGCCCATGGTGGATCCGGTGGCCGCCAAGGCCAGCGAATTCAAGATGCCCGTTCGCGATCCTGACACGCCGACGACCAAGGATAATATGGCGAATACCTCGCCCTACTGGGGCGATGAGAAGGTCTGGGACAGCCAGGCGAACATGCATAATCCCATGATCGACAGCAAGGGACGCGTGTGGTTCACCTCCCGCGTCGGACCGCCTGATAATCCGGCCTTCTGTCTGAAGGGATCGGAGCATCCGTCGGCGAAGGCCTTCCCGATTGAAAAGTCTAACCGGCATCTGGCGATGTATGATCCCAAGACCGGCAAGACCACACTGGTGCGCACCTGCTTCTCCACCCACCATCTCAATTTCTCGTTGGATGGGACGGACACGATCTGGACCAGTGGCGGCGGACCGCAGAATGATGCGGTCGGCTGGTTCAACGTCAAGCTTTTCGAAGAAACTGGCGACGAGGCAAAGGCCCAGGGCTGGACCCCGATCGTGCTGGATACCGTGGGCGATGGCGTGCGTCATGACTATGTCGAGCCCAACCGTCCGCTGATTCCCGGAAAGGACAAGCGGATTTCCGCGGGGCTCTATGGCGTGTCCGTAAACCCGAAAGACGGGACGGTCTGGGGTTCGACGCTCGGGTTTCCCGGCGGAATTCTGCGCATAGATCCGGGCAAGAACCCGACGGAGACTGCCCTTGCCGAATACTACGAAGTACCGTGGAAGGATCCCAAGGCGCCTATCGGCGGCTATTCGCCGCGCGGCTTCGACATCGATTCGAATGGCGTCGCCTGGGTCCCCCTGGCCAGCGGCCATCTGGCGAGTTTTGATCGTTCAAAGTGCAAGGGACAGCTTAATGGTCTGAACGCCACAGGTCGTCATTGCCCCGAAGGCTGGACGCTTTATCCCTTGCCCGGACCGCAATTCCGGGACGTGACGGATTCCGGCAGCGCGGAAGCCAGTTATTACACCTGGGTCGACCTGCACGATGTCTTCGGTCTTGGCGCCAATACGCCCTTCGCCACCGGCAATGCGAATGATTCGCTCATCGCCTTCAAGGATGGCAAGTTCATTAATATGCGTGTGCCTTATCCCATGGGCTTCTACGCCAAGGGCATGGACGCGCGCATTGATGACCCGAAGGCGGGATGGAAGGGCAGGGGCCTGTGGTCCACCACGGGCAACCGTACGCCTCAACACCTCGAGGGTGGCAAGGGTACGCTCTCGAAAGTCGTGAAGTTCCAGATGCGGCCGGATCCTCTGGCGAACTGATCTGGAAAAACGGATGCATCAGGCGCGTCCGTCATTGGCGAACGCGCCTGAAAATGATCGCGTCCGCAGGTTCGGTGTGCGGCGTGCCATGAGAAGCGTATGGCGCCGGATTTGACGTCGCCTGGGGCAATCAGGAGATTTGGGCCATTCGGGAGCGCGCCATGTCTGTCTCGCCAGCTGACGATATCCTCAGGTCGCTCGATATGAATGGACGCGGCTATGTGGTGATAGGCGCTGGCCAGGGTATCGGCGCAGCCACATGCCGGGCTCTCGCTGGTTTGGGCGCCCGCCTCTTGTGCGTTGATAATGACCGGGAGCGAGGCGAGGCCATAGCTCGGGAAACCGGTGGTTCGTGGAGCGGGGCGGACGTCACCAAACGCGCCGATGTCATCCGTGTTTTTGAACAAGCCCATGATCTCTTTGGTCAGGATCTTTGCGGCGCCGCCGATATCGTCGGCATGGCGAAAATCGGGCCCCTCGGAGCGCTGACGGACGAAGATTGGGATCAGCAATTCGATGTTGTTTTGCGCCATGTCTTTCTGACCATCCAGATCGGCGGAGAACGACTGGCGGCGCGTGGCGGCGGGTCCCTCGCCTTTGTCGGCTCCATTGCCGGAACCTGAGCATCGCCGGTCAATCGGCCTATGGCGCCGCCAAGGCCGCCTTGCATCATCTGGTGGAAACCTCAGCCCATGAGCTTGGCCCCAGGAATGTTCGCGTGAATGCTGTCGCCCCAAGCTTCGTGCGCACGCCGCGTTTGGTGGGTTTGGGCCAAGAGTTCTGGGATGACATCGCAGCGAGCCTGCCGCTGCGCCGTCCAGCCGAGCCAGAAGATATCGCGAAGGCGCTTGTTTTCATGCTGTCGGATATGTCCACCTGCATGACCGGCGCCATCATGCCCGTCGATAGCGGCATGGCGCAGGTGGTCGCCGTAAAGGGTTTTTTAACAAACTAGGAATGGCGCAAGGAGCGCGGTTCGCAGAAAAATTTGTTGCTGATGAAATTCAGTACCTAATTCCATTCAAGAACATCGCCAAGCAAATTTCCGCTGGCGGCTTCCAACACAATGGAAGCGCACAGCAGGATTTTTGATGCATTCCTGCGCCTTCTGTTTGCGGCAATGCCTCCTATGTTGTGAATGTATGAGCTGTCTTCCAGATACGCTCCATGGGTTATGCTCCGTACCATCTTGCTGAATCGCCGGAAGCCTAAAATTCGGCGAATGATCGCCGTTATTATCAGCCGAGGCCTGGTAAGCGGAGATCATCATGCTGAACATCGGATCGGAACGTGATCGGACTGAGGCTGATGACGATGTGCGCCAGGATGAATTTGATACGCTAAATCCCGAAGCCAGCGCTCAAGCCGCCTCGGATCTTGTCGAAGCTCTGTCGCCTGTAGCTTTGAAGAAAAGTCGTCATTTGCGTCTGGTCACGTTTAATCAGAATTCAGGGCAAACTTTAAGTCAATCCGTTCCGCTGAATTCCAGACAGGTGCAGGCCGCTATCTCGGCTTATAGCGCCTGATATTAGGCTTTGCAGGGCGGCATGGATCCGGACATTGCACGATCATGGTGCTGGCGTCGTCAGCGAGCCGAAACCCTATTTCCTTTGGACCTGTCCGCTATTATTTGACGCGCGCAGGAATGACCACTTGGATTTTCTGCGTAAAGGCCCATTTTCGCTGACTGCGGGCTCGTCCCGAAAATCGCGGGGGCCCCATAGCTCAGTGCAAGTTGAAGGGCGCGCCTGCGGACCGGAGCTATCCACGTCCATGACCACATATGTAATTCGTCACCGCCATTTTCGTCCAAGGTGAAAGCTGGTTCGCTTTGGCCCGCGTCATCTAGACGACCGCTCCCCTCACGGTTAAGTCGCCATTGACTTTACCTTGGTACGCCGCGAAGCTCTGTCGCAAGAAATAGACCTCCGGAGGAATCATGGCGTCGGAAATAAGAGTCGCGAAACGGGACGACGGCATTCTCGAAATTGCGCTGAATGCGCCTGATGCTGGAAATGCGCTGTCGGCGGAAATGGCGCTCGACGTTACGGCGGCGTTGGGGCAGATAGATCCTGAAACACGCGTGGTTCTGTTTACCGGGGATGGCCCCAATTTCTGCGCGGGCCGTCGGGCGACCATGCCTCCACCGGGGACGCGCAAGACCGCACTGGAACTCAAGGCGCTGATCGCCGATCCGGTGCTCGATTTTTATGAAGTCTTGCGCAACGTGCCTGTACCCGTCATAGCCAAGGTGCGGGGCAAGGCTGCGGGCGTTGGTTGCGCCCTGGCGGCATTGGCGGACGTGGCCGTCGCGGCTGACAGCGCCGAATTTTCGGTGCCGGAAATGAATCACGATATTGCGCCAACGCTGGTGCTGACCGCGCTGGCGGAGCGTGTTACGCGCACGACCTTGGCCCGCATGGTCTACACCCGTGATGTCATCAAGGCGGCGGAGGCCAAGGAGATTGGAATCATCGCCATCGTAGTGCCGGAACCGCAGCTCGATGGCGAGGTTGAACGGATCCTTGTTCAACTTTCGAAAAATACGCCGCCCGTGGTTCGCGGCATCAAGACCTATCTGAACACGTCGATGGAAATGTCCTTCGCCGCACGCAAGGTGCATGCGGGGCTGATCAATGGCATTGTCACCGGCGAAAAATTTCGCTGATCGTAAACTCAATTGGTTGGGAAGCCCCAAATGGACGATAGAAAAACCCCAGAGCTGAAAAACAGCATCGATCTTGATCGATTCCGTCTTCGCACATTTATTGAAAATCTGCGCGGCTCGGATCAGCTCGACGTCCGCGAAGATCCTGTGGATCTCGCGGATATGGCGGCGATCATGCAAGGCAATCCCAAAGCTGTCTGGTTCAAAAAGGCGGGGCCAGAGGGCGCTGAAGTCGTCGGGAATGTTGTGGGTGGTCGTGAGCGGCTTGCTCGCGCGCTCGGCGTGCCCAGGCAAGAGATCGTCAAGGAATTGCAGCGTCGCCTCAGACTGCAGCCGCAAATCGTCGAACTCACTCGCGATGAGGCTCCTGTGCAGCAGGTGGTCATCACCGGAGATGACATTGATGTGCTGACATTGCCCGCTCACCTCCAGCATGCCTTCGACGGCGCCCCTTATATTTCGGCGACGGTCGATTTCAGCATTGATCCGGCGACGGGGCTTTCCAATTGCGGCATCCGCCGGCTCATGCTGCGTGGCCCAAAGGAGACAGGCGTAGACCTTAATGCTCCCAGCGATCTGCGCGCCATTTATATGGCGGCCCAGGCCCGTGGCGAGAAGGTGCCTGTGGCCTATGTCATCGGCATGCATCCCATTGACATGGTCGCCGCGACCATGAAGCAACCCGGTGACGAACTTGGTCTGATTTCCTCTCTGCGCGCCGCCCCCATGGCGGCGGTGAAATGCGTCACCCAACCCGTGATGGTCCCCGCGGATTCTGAGATGGTGCTGGAAGGCTATCTTGATCCTGCTGGTTATACCGAGAAGGAAGGCCCCTATGGGGAATATCTGGGCTATTACGGCGGCGTGAAGCGCAATCCGGTGTTTCGCATCACCGCGATCACCCATCGCACGGATGCGCTGTTCCAGACGGCCACCATCAGCGGTAGCCGGATGGACATGACCGACACTTCGAATCTCGAAGCTTTGCGCACGGAACTAAACGCCTGGGAGGCTCTGAAGAGCGTGGTGCGCGAGCCCATCGCGATCTATGCGCCTGTTTCGGCAGGTGGTTCTATGAGCGTTCGGTTCTCATTGAAGCAACGTTATCCCGGCGAGGCCCGCAGCGCTCTTCATACCGTGCTTGGCAGCACCTCCGCCAAGCATGCTTTCGCTGTCGATCCCGATATCGACATCTTCAACGACCAGCAGTTTGAATGGGCCTTCGGCACGCGCTTTCAGGTGGACAAGGATCTCATTCAGGCGACGGCTGTGCGTCTGTCCCCGCTGGACCCGTCCCTGCACGGCTCGCTTACCGGCGCGAAGGCGGGTTTTGATCTTACTTGGCCTGTGCAATACGCGAACAAATGGGAATTGCAAATTCCTGTCCCGCCGCAATATCCCGGGAAGAAATTCGCCAGCCTCAAGGCCGCGTTGGAAGATGGTCCCAAGCGATTCGAAGAACTCATGGCGGCGACCGGCAGTCGTGATGGGCGTGAAATCGTGCGTGAAATGTTCGCGATGGCGGGCGTAGAGCGCGACGATCTGGGACGCTACTTTCTAAAAGCGTAACAGGCGATTGCTTGTCTGGACATTGGCAGCGCTTTGTTTCTGGAAGGGATCGGGCCTATTAGCCCGACCTTTCTTCAAGACATTCAGAGCGCGGCTCCAGGTCCGTTTGGCGCTAAGGTTCTGCTTGCACCATTCATTGAGCGTCCATCAGGAGGATATTGCGCCAATTCAGATTTATGCGATATCGTGGTCGCCAAGATACAAGCCCTTGTAAGGGGCCAAGTTGTTTGGGAGGGAAACCATGCATGTTTCGCTGAAAGCCATTGTTGCGATCCTTTTGTCACAAGCAGGCAACGCTCGAGCCGCCGATCCCTTGAACGTTGGTGTGCTCCTGCCGATCACAGGGGTGTTCGCGCCGATTGGCGCAGAGCAACTGAATGGCATGCAACTCGCTGTCGAAGAGACGGGCGGCGAGGTCGCTGGGCGCAAGATCAATCTGATTGTCGAGGATACTGAAGCCAAGCCTGACGTTGGGCTTAGCAAGGCGCGCAAGCTGGTGATCTCAGAGCGCGTCGATGTGCTCGCGGGCATTGTTTCGTCAGCGGTGGCGTTGGCGGTCGCGCCCTTTACCTCGTCCCAAAAGACTCCGCTTGTGATCTCCAATGCGAGCGCCAATTCGATCACCGGCGATAAATGTGATCGATTTGTGCTGCGCGTGGCTCCCTCCAGCGCCCAGGTGGCGCGACCCATGGGGGCTTATCTGGCCAAGGCCGGCATGAAGAATATATTCATCATGGCCTCTGATTTCGTCGCCCCTCAGGAGTACGTTGCAGCCTTTAAGGATGGCTATCTGTCAGGGGGCGGCTCGGTTGCGGGCGAGGTCTTCCCGCCGTTCAATCGCACGCAGGATTATGGGCCCTATATCGCCCAGGCCAAGGCAGCGAACCCTAATGGTGTTTTCGCCGTTTTCTTTGGCGGCGAGGCTGTGCTCTTCACCAAGCAATATCAATCCTTCGGCATGGGTAATGTCCCGCTCTATAGCGGCATTGGTCTTACGCCGCAGATGTTGCATGCGGCTCAAGGCGACGCGGCTGCGGGGGTGGTCTCGTCCGTCAATTACACGCCCGACCTTGAAACGGCGGGCAACGCGGCGTTTGTTGCCGCCTACAAAAAGAAGTTTGGCGTTCTGCCCGCCGAATTTTCAGTAATGGCTTATGAATCCATGCGCCTTATCATTGAAGGAGTGAAGGCGCGCAATGGCGACACGAAGGATAAGGTCGCGTTTGTGGGCGCTCTGGAAAAGGCGAGTTTTAACGGCCCGCGTGGACGAATCAGCATTGATCCATCCAATCACGGCGCAACTCAGAATTTCTACATCGTCAAGACCGTCAAGAAAGCCGACCGCATCGGCTTTGAAACAATCGAGACCGTTCCCGATGTGGTCGATCCCGTGAAGGGTTGCGTGTTCAAGTAACTTTATGGCGCAAACGCTCTTGCGGCCGCGCCCCTTAGCCCTCGTTTCTCCAGGAGGGGAAGAACCTCTGGAATGAAGCGGCGCAGTCCAACTGAATATTGTGGCCAGGACAAAAGCGCTCCATCGAGGCCCGCCTCGCTGAGGGCCTCCATTCGGTCGACGACTTTTTCAGCACATCCCACAAGGGGATAGCCTCCCCAGCCCGCGATGAAATAATACTTCGCCGCTTCGAGTTGCTCTGGTGGCAGCACGCCTGTTTGAATGCCGAGACTGCGGCAGAGATTGGAGACCGCCTCCCAATCGCCTTTCTCGTTTACATACCAGTCGCGAAAAGACTCGGCCTTGGCGTCGGTGTCGTCCAGTACGCAATAACAATTGGCCCAGACTTGAATGTTGCGGTCATATTTTGTCTGCGCAAGCTCGCGGATTTCCTCGATATCGTGTTTTGCAGCCTCGATATTCTCGCCCTTGATATGGACGAAAATCATATCGCAATGCTTGGTGGCGAAATGCCGTCCGACGCCAGATCCGCCTGCGTTCATGATGAGGGGAAAGGGCTGTTGTATCGGCTTTGGTTCATGAAATCCGCGTTTGATATGAAAATACCGGCCTGCGTAGTCGAATTCATCTTTCGCGGTCCATAGCTGCTTGAGCACCTCCAGCCATTCGGCCGCGTAGGCGTAGCGTTCGTCATGGGCCATGAGTGGCGCACCGAACATTTCAAGTTCCGGCTCGAACCAGCCGCAAACAATGTTCAACGCGAATCGTCCACGCGAAATATGATCCACCGTCGTGCCCTGTTTGGCTGCGACGATGGGGTGTATGGTCGGCACGTGACAGGTCGAAAATACCGTGCTGTGTCGAGTTGTTGCGCCGACGCCGGCAGCCCAGGTGAAGGTCTCGTAGCAGGCGCCATTGAAATTGGTTTTTCCGCCAAAGCCACGCCACCGCGCTACGGGAACCAGAGCGTCAAAGCCCGCCGCGTCGGCTGCTCCCGTGAGATCCAGCACATCATCCCAGGTTGGATGGAAGACGCCGTCGATTGTAGTGATCGCGCAGGCGCCGTCCACATTCAGGCCAAAGGCGCCGATCTTGAGCCGGTTTGCGTCTTTAAGCCCGTGTGATCCCGACATTTGTTCACCCGTCTTTTGCGATATGACAGCTTATCGCAGAACGCCTTTCTTGCAAGGCGCCCAAATCTTCGACCAGCGCTTGACGATGGGCTCTGGCGTCGTGATCACGCGCATCCGATGGTGGGTCGATCTCTTCCAATAGCGAAAAAACTTGCTATCATGATGCTCAAATTCGGAAAAACGGTCTTACCGTTTTAAAAATACGAACGCTGCATCGGGGGGAGAATACATGATTGGGGGTTTTTCTGCGGCGCGGGCCGTCGGTTTTGCCGCCTTGGCGACCATGGGCCTCTCTATTGGTTCTTGTCCTGGTCTGGCGCAGGGGGCTTATCCGAATCGGCCAATCAATATTCTGACGCCCACCACCGCAGGTAGCGGCATGGAAGTTCAGTTGCGCATGATCAGCGAGGTGGTCCAGCGCAAGGGTGGTCAACCATTTGTCCTAGAGCCCAAACCAGGGGCGATGGGCATGGTCGCCGCCACCAATATCGCGCGCGCGAAGCCAGATGGCTATTCGCTGTTGATTTCGCCCAACTCGCCCCTTGTGTTCAATCAACTCACCCACGCGACGCTCGGATACGATCCGGTGGCTTTCAAGTCGATCACCATGATCTCCAGCCAGCCGCTCGTGATGGGTGTGCGTGGCGATTTTCCGGTCAATTCGATGAAGGATTTCATCGACTATGCGAAAGCCAATCCCGGCAAGATCAACTACGGCAGCCAGGGCTTGGGCGGGGGCAATCACATGGCCGTCTTGCTCCTAGAGAAATTTACCGGCACGCATATGGTGCATGTCCCCTTCAATGGCGCAGAGCCCGCCACCCAGGCGCTGTTGAGAGGGGATGTGGATCTTTTCATGGCGCCGCTTGCGAATATTCTTCCCTGGTACAAGGAAGGGAAGCTGAAGATGTTCGCAGTCGGCGCCGAGGCCCGTTCGCCGGACGCGCCTGATGTGCCAACCTTTCGCGAGCTGGGTTACCCTGACGATTTCGTGCTGAAGGTCTGGTATGCGCTGGTTGCGCCGCCTGGCACGCCCGACGCCATCATCGAATGGCTGAACAAGGCGATCACTGACGCACTCAAGGATCCTATGATTGCAAGCCGCTTCCATGCCATGGGAACTGATCCCATGCCGTCGGCTCCCGCCGAGGCGGACCGCTTCCTTGCGCGCGAGCGGGCCCTTTGGGAGCGCGTGGCTGCTGAAAACAATATCCAGAAACAATGAATGAGCGTGGTGACGCGAGAGGGAACACAGGCATGGACAAGAGAATTTTGACTTGCGCGGTGACGGGCGCCGCTCCCATCGGCAAGGACACCCAGGTCCCGGTTACGCCAAAAGAGATTGCTGAATCTTCCATCGGCGCGGCCAAAGCGGGCGCGGCTATTGTGCACATACATGTTCGCAACCCCGAAAGCGGCGCTGGCAGCATGGAGCTCAAATATTATCGTGAGGTTGTGGAGCGCATTCGCGATAGCGGCGTCGAGGTGCTGATCAATCTCACTACTGGCAGCGGAACCCGGTTCATTCCCACGCCGGAGAACCCGGGCGTCGCTGCGCCCGGATCGGTGATGAAGACCGCCGCCGAACGCGTTCAGCATGTGGTGGCGTTGAAGCCCGATATTTGTTCGCTGGATTTCCAGACCATGTGGATGGGCAATAACGCCATGATCAACCCTCCCTGGATGATCGCGGAGATGGGGGCGGCGATCCGCGAAGCGGGCGTCTTTCCGGAATATGAAGTCTTTGATTCCGGCGATATTCACCTTGCCAAGAAATTAATCGCGGAGGGCAAGATCGACGGTCCCGGCCTGTTCCAATTGGTGCTGGGCGCTGGCTTTGGCGCAAGTCCCAGCGTCCAGACGATCCTCTATCTGAAGGATCTCCTGCCCGCCGGCGCTATCTGGGCCGCCTTCGGCATCGCGCGCATGGAGTTCCCCATGCTGGCGCAGACATTCCTGCTGGGGGGGCATATTCGCGTTGGCTTCGAGGACAATCGTTATCTGGCCTATGGCAAGCCCGCGCCCACCAATGCGGCTCTTGTGGAGAAAGCCCGCAAGATCGTCGAAGCGCTCGATGGCGAATTGGCGAGCCCCAAGGAAGCTCGTGCGATTCTCGGGCTCAAGGGATGAATGAACTTCGAGGCGTTTCCGCAAGGCTCAGAAAAAGGGCGCTATGCAGGCGTATGTTCGGGGCGTCTCATCGTGAGGCGGGTTCGGGTCGCTCGGCGCCGATACGCAGCAGGAAGTCGATGACTTTCGATACCTTGCGCGGCAGGTTGCGCTTGGCCGGGTAGTAGACGGAGATGGGGACGGCTTCGCGTTCGAAGGCGCTGAGGATCCGCACGAGGCGGCCTTCCGCGAGGTCCTTGCGGAAGAGCCACCAGGTGGACTGGGCGATACCAACGCCCGCCACAGCGCCCTCCCGTACATTATCGCCGCTGCGCAGGATCACAGCGCTATCGATTTTGACCAGCTCCTCTCCGCCTGCGGGCGTCCGGAATCGCCATTCGGACCCGAAAACGCCGGTGATGCAGCGGTGGCCTGCCAGATCTTGCGGGGTTTGGGGAGCCCCATGCCGCGCCAGATAGGTCGGCGAAGCCACCGTGACCATGGGCCCGCGATGCAGGATCCGCTGGATGAGCCGGGAATCCTCCTGCTCGCGCGAGCGTACGGCCAGATCGAAGCCCTCCTTGATGATATCAACGGTCACATCGCTGAAATGGATGTCCAGCGTGATGCTCGGATTTTCATCAAGAAAGGCAGGTAGTTCGGGCGTGAAGGTGACGCGACCGAAGGATGAGGGCATGGCGATGCGCACAAGGCCGCGTGCGGTGGCGTTTGCCTCGCCGACGCTGGTTTCGGCCTCTTCAAGACGCGAGAGGATGGCGATAGCGGCCTCATAGAAGCTGCGCCCATGATCAGTCAGCGCAATGCGCCGGGTTGAACGGTTCAGCAGTTGGGCTCCCAGATGGGCCTCCAGACCCAAGATGTTCTTGGTGACGGCGGAAGGCGATATGTTGAGCTTGCGCGCAGCCGTGGTGAACCCGCCTTGCTCCACCACCGTTCTGAAAACCTGTAAGGCCTGAAACCGGTCCACGCTTTACCCCCACCCCAGCCCCTGGGGCGGAGCTGACCCATCATGGCGAAAGAGCCTCTCAGGCTCAAGATATTTTGCACTTTTTGGCACAAATGCATTTCTAATTTGGAAATTTATCCCTTTGTCCGTCTTGGCTATTCTCGGGAGTCAGGGGCCCTGAGCGGTCCGGATTTCATTGCTGATGGGAGGACGTCATGCGTCTCGGCTATTTCACCATGCCCATGCATCCGATGGAGCGTAACTGGACGCAGACCCTGAAGGAAGATCGGCAGACCATCATTATGGCGGACCGACTTGGCTTTCATGACGCCTTTGTGGGCGAGCATCTGGCCGACAAGCTGGAAAATGTGACCAGCAGCATGATCTTTCTCTCCAGCCTGATCTCTGAAACGAAAACCATCAAACTGGCGACGGGTACGTCTAACCTGTCCCAGATGCATCCGACCCTCATCGCCTCTCATGCGGCCATGATGGACCATCTGTCGGAAGGGCGGTTCATTCTGGGAATAAGTGCGGGCGCCCTGCCAACAGACGCCGAAGCGCTGCAAAATCTCGACAAGGACCGGCACAAGATGTACCGCGACGCCATTGATGTGATCCTGGAGATCTGGCGACGCGATCCACCCTACGACATCGACCTCCCTGACAATCAATTCAAGGTTTCGACCGGCAAGACGGGCGACCTGAGCCTTGGCATAGGCTATCTCGCCAAGCCTTATCAAAACCCGCATCCCGAGATCGTGGGCACCGTGGTCACTCCCCATTCCAGCAGCGCCTACGCCATGGGAAAGCGGGATTTTCATCCGCTCTCTGCGAACTTTCTGCTGACGAAATGGGTGAAGACCCATTGGGCCAGGTATGTGGAGGGCGCGACCGAAGTTGGGCTGGTGGCGAATCCCGCGGACTGGCGTGTCGCGCGCACGGTTTTCGTGGCCGATGATGAGGCGACCGCGCGCCGCTATGGGATCGAAGATTTGAACAGCCCCTACCGCGCCTATTACGATCAGATGATGCGCAAGATGTTTCGCGCCAAGCGTCAGGCGATCTTCAAGGAAGCCCCCGAGGAGGCCGACAGCGCCGTGACGTTGGAGCGAATTCTGGATCAGTTGGTCATTTATGGAACGGTGAATAGCGTCGTTGATCAGATTCTCGCTTTGCGTGATGAGGTGGGCGATTTTGGTGAGTTGGTTTACGCCGGGATGGATTGGGTTGATCCCGCCCTCACCAAGCGTTCCATGGAACTGATGGCCAATCAGGTCATGCCGCGTGTGCGCGACGCCATCCGCAGGCCTGCGGCCGCCCAATAGTCGGGGCGGAGAAATTTTTCAAGTTCAGAGGAGGTCAGGAGATGAAGAAAAGCCAAACTATCCTTTCAGCCGCCGCCTGTTTTGTGGTTGGTGTTTTGATGTCGCCGAGCTTTGTCTGGTCGCAGGCCGCTGTCGATAAGGAACTGTTCGAGCCGAGGGACCTGGCGGAGTGGATACGCACGGGTGATGCGAACTGGAGCCTAGTGGATGGGCTGATGCAAGCCAACAAGGGCAACGGCTATCTCGTGTCTAAAAAGCAATATGCTGACTTTTCTCTGCGCGCCGAGATTTGGGTTGATGAAAAGGCCAATAGCGGGATCTTCATCAGATGTCAGGACCAACTTCGTCCAAGCACGAAGACTGGATATGAAGTGAATATTTATGATGAGCGGCCGGATCCCGATTATGGGACGGGAGCCATCGTGAATGTCGCCAAAGTTTCTCCAATGCCTAAAGCAGGCGGCAAATGGAACACGATGGAGATTACGGCTAAAGGATCGCAATTTACCGTCATTTTCAACGGTGTTGTGACGGTCGGTAAGGCTGAGGATAAAAGTTTCGCTTCGGGCTACATCGGCCTGCAATATGGGGCCGGCCTAGTGAAATTTCGAAAGGTCGAGATCAAGCCGATTTAGAGGGCCAAGGCAGGCTCTCCTCGTTTAGGACATGCAGTCTTTCACTTGATCGGTGACGTTCTTGCGGCTGGCTATAAGTTGGTTTGGTAAAAAATCTGAGCCAACGGCTGCTCAAGCTGGTCATATGGGGTCCTGGCGTAGCTATACTCCAGGTCCTTGCATCGCCTCGACGCCAAGCATAAATTATCAGAAAAGGTGGAGAAAACGCCGCACAAGGGAGATTGAAATGCATAATAAATCGCGCGTTTCCGTAAGCGTGTGCGCCTTTACCCTGTTAGCTTCTTCAGTCAGTCGCGCCGCTGAGATCAAGGTCCTGACAGTCGGGGGGCTGCAAAAGGGCATAACGCCGATCGCTGCTGATTTTTCGAAAGAAACAAACAATATCGTAAAATTCAATTTCACGAATCCAGCCAATCTTGCGAAGTCGCTCGCGAACGATGGACCTTTCGATGTCATAGTCGTTGCAAATCAACCCATTGTCGATCTTGAGAAGGCGGGAAAGATTATCGCCTCCTCGCATGTGAAGGTGGTGCGCGGTGGTATCGCCATAGCAATGAAGGAAGGCGCAGCGAAACCGGATCTTTCGACGCCCGAAGCATTGAAATCCGCCCTAGTGGCTGCAAAGTCGATCATCTACACCGATCCCACCACCCCTAATGGCAGTGGTAAGAAGACAAAAGCAATTTTGCAAAAAATCGGTGTCTGGGACCTTGTGGGCGCCAAAGGCAAAGTGGATGGGCTTGCGCAGGGAAGAGAGGCCGTGGCCAATGGACGTTTCGAAATAGGAATTTTCAATGCAAGTGAGGCGGAGGCGCCTGGGTGCGTTATTGCGGGCCTGATACCTCAAACTCTCCAAGAATATACCAACTACGATGGCGGCGTCTTTTCCGATGCTTTGCAAAAAGAGGTTGGCGCTGCTTTTGTAAAATTTTTGACCAGTAAAGCCGCAGCTGCAAGATGGACGGCAGCGCGGATGGAGCCCTTGGGGTATTGAGGGCGCACGTTTGGTCAGTCGGCGTATGATCGAATTCGATCGAGATCAGTGGTGGGAAACGACACACAGTTTATGATACTACAAAAAAATGGAACTGCGTCCCTTCATCCAGTTCGACTTACGCCAGATCTCGTTTTTTCTCCACCGCATCGTATTTGCCGATCAAATCCCAAAGGCAC
Source organism: Beijerinckiaceae bacterium (assembly GCA_947456505.1). Classification (GTDB taxonomy): domain Bacteria; phylum Pseudomonadota; class Alphaproteobacteria; order Rhizobiales; family Beijerinckiaceae; genus Terripilifer. Next base: position 21,265 of record CANGTC010000008.1, on the reverse strand, counting down.
GGGAGCTTTAGATCCTGAACGGCTTCTCGAACAGGCCAATAATGCGCATGCATCGGCGCGTCAGCGGCTGGTGTAAAGGCGTCCCCAGACGCGCATGAATGGTCAGAATATCGGGCGCAATGCCATAGGTGAGAGGAACCCCTAATCTTGTTCAAGGCGCGGCCCAGTCTGTCGATCTGCGGATACGTCTCATTGGGTATGAGTTGCTTTAGCAAAGGGCGCCAGACTCGGCGAGTCTAGCCCAAAACATGCATTGGGCCCTATTCTCTCTTTGCTTCTTTTTTATAGATTCTTCAAAAGTTTCATCTGGAAAGAGAAACGCTCGGCCACATGCCAGTTAAGTGAGGCGATGATCGGCCCTTTTGCGGTAGTGTAGCGGCGAAGGGCGCAAATCGCTGTGTCCCCTGGCTTACAGCTCAAATGACGAGCGATCTCCTTATTCATGGGCTCGCCCCGAATTTCCTGGTCTGCTTCAAGGATTTCCTCGCAAGCCAGGCGTGAGAGTTGCGCATAGAATGGGCCGACGCATCCAGGCAATCCCGCGACATGGCGCGACAGGCGATTGGGAATGTAGGAATGGGTGAAGCTTACAACCTCGCCGCCCGCGCGTTCACGACGAATCCCCTTTACGAGATTCCAGGTTGAGCCAGGCTCGCCGCCGACTTGGTGGGCAAGCGCGTCGGAAAGAACCGCTTTATCGATCGATATGACTTCGTAATGAGTTTCAAGAGCGAACTGAAAGAGTCCCGCGAGCGACGAGAGGGAATGGACGAAGCGCGCTTGCGGCTGGCTGGCGACAACAACGCTGCCGGAGCCTTGACGCCGTGCGACCATGCCTTGTTCTACGAGGCGACGAAGAGCTTCGCGCACGGTGTAGCGACTCGCGCCGAATTCTTCGCACAATTCGCTTTCGGTGGGCAGGCTCGTTTCCAGGGGATAGGAGCCATCTTCCACCCGCGCCCGCAGGGTTGCTAGGATCTGCTTGTAACGCGGCGGCGAAATGGTTGGTGACGTCCTGCTCATGGGCGCGTCCGGCTTGGCCAAGGGGACCGTATTTTGATCTATTCCGTCTCAGCGTACCGTCGCTCGAAATCCCAGACATCCTGAAAGCCAATCAGCTCGTTGAATTCCGCAAAAGAATACATTGGCGCGCGCGCTGTTGACGTCCCGTTCTCCTGTAGATCGACGTAAGCTTGAGTTAGCGCATGGGCGGTGGAGAGAAAGCCAACCGCCGGAAAAATCGCTGCCGCATATCCAAGCTCAGCCAGTCGCTTTGTCGGCAGCATGGGCGTACGGCCACCATTGACCATATTCGCGATGAGCGGCTTGCCGATGCGGCTGCCGATGATGGCGAGTTCCTCTTCGCTCTCCGGGGATTCAATGAACACAATGTCAGCGCCAGCGGCCCCATATGCCTCCCCGCGTCGCAAAGCTTCTTCCAGACCAAGTGAGGTGCGCGCGTCGGTGCGCGCGATGATCAGAAAGTCGGCGCTTGAGCGGCTGTCTGAGGCGACCTTTATCTTGCGCACCATGTCGGCCATGGGAACCACGCGCCGGTTGGGTGTGTGCCCGCATTTTTTCGGAAATTCCTGATCCTCGATCTGGATCGCGGATACGCCGGCCCTTTCGTATCCACGCACTGTGTGGCGGACGTTGAGCAACCCACCGTAACCGGTATCTGCGTCGGCAATTACGGGCGTCTTCGCCATGTCCGCAATACGACCGATCTGTTCGATCATCTCAGTGTAGGTGGCGAGCCCGGCGTCGGGCAGCCCTAGTGACGATGCGACGGTCCCATAGCCCGTGACATAAAGCGCCTTGAAGCCCATTCGGTCAGCGATAAGCGCAGAGATCAGATCATAGACGCCGGGCGCCGCGACGAAATCACGCGCTTCTATCATCTGTCGTAATACGGGATTGGCCATTTTATCCGCCTTCATTGTCTTATCGGGCTGTCTTGCCGGAACTTTTCCCAGCTTCAACAGTCCAGGTCAACCTTCATCCTAGCGCACAAAACGGGGAACGGAAAGATTTGTCCGGACAGATCTAATGTGCCACTATTCCGCTAGCAGCGAGACTTTCAGGCGGATGCAGCGATGAGCGAACTTGATATTTACGCCCGGCAGGGCTTTGCGCAGAAAATCGGCATTGGCGAAAGGCCTGCGCTGGTGATGGTCGATTTCGTGGTCGGCTTTACGGATCCTGCGCATTTTGGCGGGGGCAATATCAACGACGCAATAGGCCATACCGTTGGGTTACTGGCTTTCGCGCGTAAGCATGGCTGGCCCGTCGCTCACACGCGCGTTGTCTATGCGGAGGATGGGTCGGATGCGGGCGCCTTCACGCGCAAGGCGCCCGGCCTTCGCAAGCTCACTGAAACAAGCCCGCTCAGCCAGATCGTCGATTCTCTGCAGCCGAATGCAGGGGAGTTGGTTATCCGCAAGCGGCAGGCCTCAGCGTTTTTCGGCACTGAGTTTTCATCGTGGTTGCTATGGAACCGCGTTGATACGCTCTTTGTGACGGGATGCACCACCTCTGGCTGCGTACGCGCCACGGTGGTTGATGCGGTAGCCCATAATTTGCGCACCATCGTGGTGACTGACGGAGTGGGCGACCGGGCCTTGGGACCACATGAGGCGAATCTGTTCGATATGGGACAGAAATATGCTGACCTCATGACGGCGGCCGAAATCATGACGGCGATGAGCGGACAATAAACAAAGGAGGCTTGGATGCGGGACGTATTGGGATGGCGCAAAAAATTCGGCGTGCTTGGCCCTTCCACCAACACCATTGTCCAGCCCGACTTCGAGGCTATGCGGCCGGTGGGTGTGACGAACCACTATAGCCGAATTTGGACCCCGGACGCCCAGGCGGTTAGCAATGAAAGCTTTCGTGCGGGTGCGAACACCATCGCCGATAATGTCTTGGACGCTGTGAAAAGCGTCATGACAGCCAAGCCCGATTATCTCGTGATGGGCATGTCCGCCGTCACCTTTTTCGACGGAGCCAAGGGCGCGGCGACCTTTCAGGAAAAAGTGGAAGGCGTTTCGGGCGTCAAGTTGAGCATGGGCAGCAAAGCCTGTGCTGAAGCCCTGGGCGTCTACGGCGGCGTGAAGCGCATCTCCATCCTCTCTCCCTACTGGCCGGTGATGAACACCGAAGTCGCGCGCTATTTCGGCGACATGGGCTTCACAGTTGTCCGCGACATTCCCCTCCAATGTCGCTCCTGGACCAATATCGCGGAACAGACCACTGCGACCCTGCGCGACGCCCTGCGCAAGCTTGACGGCGACGACATCGACGCCATTGTTCAGGTTGGGACAAATCTTTCCATGGTGCGGCTGGCGGCCGCAGCGGAAATGTGGCTTGGCAAGCCCGTGATCGCCATCAACACCGCTACCTATTGGCATGCTCTTAGGGCCAATGGCATCAATGACAAGATCGAGGGGCTTGGGCGACTACTTGAGGAATTCTAGCGACCCGTATTGCGAGGCTTCAGCATGCGCGCCACAGATCGTCCCGCGATTGAAACGATTGTCGATCTCGACCTTTACGAAATGCCCCTATCCATGCTCCTGCCTGCGGGGAACGTGGCGGCTTTGGAGCCTTGGCGTCATTTGTTTGAAGGCGACCATGTGGATTACGCGCGCGGGATGGTGCGGATCGCGATCAAGAGCAATGTCGCTCGCGTCGGGGGGCAGACCATTCTGGTTGACGCTTGTGTAGGAGAGCATAAAGAGCGCCCACAGCGGGTGGAGTGGCATCAACGCCAGGGTACAGATTTTTTGTCGAAGCTGGCGCAAGTCGGCTGTAGGCCCGAAGACATAGATATCGTGATGTGCACCCATTTGCATGCCGATCACGTTGGTTGGAATACGCGACTTGAAAATGGGAAATGGACGCCGACCTTTCCCAACGCCCGATACATCGTCGGCTACGAAGAGCTTGCATATTGGCAGGCGCAGGCCGCGAAATCGCCCGAGGTAAACCACGGTTCCTATCAGGATAGCGTCTTGCCTGTTCTTGAGGCAGGAATGATCGATACAGTTGCAGCGAATGATGAAGTTGCCGATGGCGCGGTCATTGTCCCCTTGCCCGGCCACACTGCCGGACAAATAGGGTTGCAGATCTCACAGCTCAATGGGCCCGATGTCTTATTTTGCGGAGACGCCATTCATTCCCCTGTTCAGGTTCCCTATCCCGAATGGGCGAGCTTTTTGTGCTTCGATCCGTCGGCTGCGATCAACACGCGCGAATCGATCATCGAGCGCGCATCGTCATCCGATTTGGTGCTTGCGCCAGCCCATGTACGAGAGGCCTTCGGCATGCGCATCAAACGCGAGGGCGCACGCCATAGGCCGATTTTTTGCGACTGCTTCGGTCGTCCGGTCTAGATGATCTTGGCGACATCTCTGAGCGACGAGATCATGGACGTGCGCATAAGATATTCTTTGTGCGTGATCGGATCTGCGACCGTGCGGCGCAGATCGTCATAATAGGCTGCGCGGGCCTCCGGGCTGCGCGTGTTCAGTATCGCCCGGTTCCGCAACGTTGTCTGCTGAACAACGTCAAGCGCAACCTTTCGACGTTGCCGCTCATACCGACCAAGAAGTTCAAGCGGCGCGCCCCTATAAATTTCGACGAGTGTCGAGGCAAGGTTATAGGCGTCGTGAACGCCACCATTCAGCCCCATCCCGCCAAGCGGGTTGTTTACATGGGCGGCGTCGCCCGCGATGGCGATGCGGCCTTTTACATAATGGGTGGCGACTCTCTCATGCACGCGATAAGCTGTGCGGTGAATGACCTCATAAGGGGCGCTCCGCTTGGCTGCTCCTTGTAAAAGTTTTTCCGCAAGTTCGGGGGAGGTGACTTGCTGGTCCGAAAGTGCTGCGCTGACGGGAAAAAGCGCCCGCCAGAGTTTGGCGGTGCGGATCAGCACAAACCATTCATCCGGATCTGACAGATAGGCGATGTTGGACAAATCCGGCATCGCCTCTGTGAAATCATAGGTGGTTGAAAGCGTGAGATAGAGTTCAGGAATCGTCATCCCGTCAAATTCGGCTCCGATGGCGCGGCGGGCGACGCTGCGTATGCCATCGGCGCCAACGCAGAAGGCGCCTGAAAACGTTTCCGTTTCACCACTTGCGTTGACTGCATCAACTTCGACGCCAGTGTCAGATTGTCGTACGGTGCTTGCGCTGAGACCGAAGAGTATGTTGGCCAGAGAATTAGTCTGCAGGCGCGCCAGGAGCATTTCGCCCAGTCGCCATTGTTCACATTGCAGGCGATAGGGATGATTGGTTTCGCCCTTCAGAAGTGCAAGGTCGAACTCTGATACAACACCATCCGCACGATCACGAAACTGCCAGGTCGGACAAATCAGCCCTTGATCGATCATGGGTTGAACGACGTCGAACCGTTCCAGCATGTCCATTGTCGGTGGATGAAAGGTGGAAGCGCGCAGATCACGTGGCAAATCGGAGCAGGATTCTATGATCGTGACGGGGATCCCCTCGTCCACCAGCAGGCATGCTGAGACCAGACCGACGGGGCCTGCGCCGATGATCACGACCTGCTTTTGCATCTAGAAACATCCCGCTTGACAGTCAGCGCCACGGCGCCAGAATGAGGTTGTCCGGACAACATGGCTGACTTCACAACGCTTCACAAGAGGTTTGATGGCCGTGACCGCCGCGATGAGAGGGACCATGCGACAACCTGCGTCCGCCCAGGCTGGATATATTCTTAGCTTCGCTGGAGGGGGAGATGTTTGTCGCTCATGGCATGGGGTTTGCTTTCGGAAACGTGATTTGATGACGTTGAGGCGGCGCGGCAAAATCAGACGCGTAGTGGGATTTTTCACAACATGAGCCTTGCCCCCGCAATGCGTGCAACACGGTCAGCCGCAGCCTCGCGGGCAATCTATGCGACTGTCGCGCTTGGAATGATAGGGCTCGCCGTCGGCCTGGGGGGACGTGTAATAGCACAGCAAATTGTCTCGGGTTTCATGCTTGGTGCAATTTATCTAACGGTTGCTGTCGCCTTCACGCTGACCATTGGCGTTCTTAACTTCCTGAACTTCACGATTCCGTCTTTGTTCATGTTAACCGGCATGACTGCATGGGGTTTGACCAAGGGTGGCTATATTGCTTTTGCCGGCGGATGGGGTTGGTTGGTTGCGCTGATTGCTGGAATCCTGGTGGCGACGGTCGCCTCGCTGATCGTAGAGCGCTTCACCTTTCGGTACTTGCAGACGAAGCATGGCGATGCGACGGAGCACGCGATTCCACTGGTCTCGTCGCTTGGGTTTCTTCTAATTTTCGAACATCTCGTCATCATTATGCTTGGTTCGGAATCGCAACGGTTCTCAGTGCCATTCAAGGCCGACGCTCATTTCTTTGGTCTCGTCGTCGGGTTGCCGCAACTCGCCAGTCTCCTTTGCGCGCTTTCCGTTGTTGCGGCCCTCTCCTTTGTGCTTAAGCATACCAGGATAGGGCGCGCTGTTCGCACCATTGCGGAAAATCCAGAAATTGCATCGCTACTTGGGGTTGACGTGCACCGTGTTGTTCCCGTGCTGTTTCTTTTGACCGGTCTTTTATGTGGTCTGGCTGCTGCGCTCTTCACGGTGAATTACGGCGATGTTTCGCCATTCATGGGCGATCATGTTGGCGCCAAGGCTATTGCTGCGATGGTGCTGGGTGGAATTGGCTCCATCTGGGGCGCCATTCTCGGCGGCCTGATCGTTGGTCTCACGGAAACAATGACAATTCATTTTTTTGGTGGCGACGCGGTGGAGATGATCATTTGGGGGCTCTTGCTGCTCGTGATTATCGTTCGACCGAGAGGTCTCATTGGCAGCGCGGTCGTGGGCAAGGGAAAATTATGATGCGTCATGCAGGAGGCCCCACCTCATGAGCGGTTACGTATCGGGCATAGTCGCCATTCTTTGCATCAACTTGATATTCGCATACGCGATATTCGTGACTGCGGCTGCAGGTCAGCTGAATCTTGGTGGGGCTGGTTTTCAGGCCATTGGCGGCTACGCGGCGGCGACCCTCTCGAATTATGGCTGGACGGCGGGATGGGTGACAATTCCTGCCGCAATGGTGATCACAGCGCTTGTCGGCTTTCTCATATCCTTTCCGGTCCTGCGAACGCGGGGTGTTTACATGGTGCTCGCCACCTTCGCCTTCGGCGAAGTCGTCTCGGGCATACTCCTGCAAGCCACCTTCTTCGGTGGCGCTGTGGGCCTTGTCGTTCCCGATTATTTGCCGGTTTCTGTTCTGATTGTATCGGCTGTTTGCGCCACGCTTTTGGTGTTTTTTTTGATGACGACACGTTTTGGCCTCGCGTTACGCGCCATTCATGATGATGAAGCCGTGGCCACCGTCATGGGCGTGAATGTGCGCGGTGCGCAAGTTGCGGTTTTCACTCTGGGCGGCGCGCTGGCCGGCTTGTCCGGCGCCCTCTATGCGCATCATTTCAGCTTCGTTGAACCTCAGTATTTCAACTCCACCCTTTCCATTTTCGTTCTTCTCTTTGTCCTCATTGGCGGTGCGCAAACAGCTTGGGGGCCGCTTGCGGGTAGCCTGTTCTTCACCATCGTCCCGGAACTGATGCGTATTGGTGGTTCCTGGCGCTTCGTAATCTTCGGTGCGGCGATCGTGTTGATGATGGCGGTGCGGCCCGAAGGCATGATTACTCGTGAATTGATCTATCGGCTCACGCCGCGCTTTGGAAAGCGCTGGGCTGCAAATCCCAAAGCGGAAGCGCGCGATGTCCAATGACGCAATGCTGGTGATCGACAAGCTCGGCAAAAATTTTGGGGGCGTCACGGTCGTCGAGGATGTAAGCTTTACCGTTCCTCGCGGTGGGAGAACTGCGCTCATAGGTCCCAATGGCGCGGGTAAAACAACAACGTTCAACCTGATTTCTGGTGTTGTGCCACTCGATCAAGGAACCATTCATCTTGATGGCCGCCGCATCGATCAATTGCCTGCGCGCAAGCGGATCGGGGTTGGTCTATCGCGGTCATTTCAGAATATCCGCCTGATGCCGCATTTGTCCGTTGTGGAGAATGTGATGCTCGGGCAGCATTCCCAGATCGAGGGCATAGGCGGCCTGTTTGCGCCCATCGGCTTGATGCGCAATCACCCGGCGCGTCACGTCGCCATTGAAAAACTTGGCGACGCTGGTGTCGACGTTGATCCCGATGGACCTGTTTCTGGCCTTCCATACGGTACTCGTAAGCGGATCGAAGTGGTGCGCGCCCTGATGAGCAGGCCACGTTTGTTGATCCTCGATGAGCCTGCGGCGGGGCTCAATCCACGCGAGACCGCCGAACTTTCGGATTTTTTAAAGAACGCCACCGCTGATGGTCTGACCTTGCTGGTTGTCGAACATGACATGGCTTTCGTGCATGGGCTTTGCGACCACACAGTCGTTCTGAATTTTGGACGGTTGATTTATGATGGCCTAACCCAAGGCGTCCAGGCGGACCCGGCTGTACGTGAGGCCTATCTGGGCGCGCGCAGTGTTCCAACGTCAGGAGCGGGCCGTGTTGCTTGAATTCGAAAATCTTGACGTTCGCTATGGCCGCAACCAAGCGGTCAAATCTCTGTCCTTTGGTGTGGCGGCTGATGAGATCGTGACGGTGCTTGGCAGTAACGGCGCAGGTAAGACATCTTTGCTGCGCGCCTTGCAGGGGCTAACGCCTACCGCCAGCGGGAGAGTTTTGTTCTCCGGCGAGGATGTGACGCGGTTGCCGCCGCCGCAACGTTTGAAGCGTGGCCTTGCACTGGTGCCCGAGGGGCGTCAGATCGCCATTACCCTGTCGGTGCATGAAAACCTCCTCATGGGAGCCTATTGCAGGGAAGATGGCGATATAATGCGCGACATTGAAGCTATTTACGCACGCTTTCCCAATTTGGGCTCCCGCCGCGATATGTCGGCTTCGGTGCTCTCTGGTGGAGAGCAGCAGATGCTCGCCATCAGTCGTGCACTATTGGCGCGCCCCCGTCTGATGATGCTTGATGAACCTTCGCTCGGGCTTTCCCCTTTGCTTGTGGAACGATTGTTTGAACTCATCGCCGCTATTCATCGCGATGGTCTCGCCATTCTTTTGGTTGAGCAAAACACACGATTGGCGCTGGAAGTCGCCGGGCGTGGAATAGTCATGGAGTTGGGCCGCGCCGTCCTTGAGGGGCCGGCGGACGAATTACGGAATAATGATCGACTCGCCGCAGCCTATCTCGGTGAGATTCACAGCTGAAATTCAAAAGAGGAGACGAATATGTTCAAGCGAAAGAGATCATCGATGAAAGCGACAATCAGTCTGATCGCGTTATTGATGGCGGGGGCCGGGACCGCGATGGCGCAGGATATCGTCATCGGTCTCAACATGGTCAAATCAGGCGCATTGAAAACCGTTGGTGAGGCGACGGAAACATCCGTTGATATCGCTGTTGATGAAATCAACGCCAAGGGCGGAATCAACGGGCATAAAATCAAGCTTGTCAAATATGATACAGGGTCGGACCCGAAGCAGGCGGCGACAGCCACGCAAAAATTCGTGCAGGACGACAACGCCTTGGCCGTGATTGGCCCATTCTCGTCCGCCGAAGCGGCGGTCGCCTTTCCTGTTGGCGAGCGTCTTGGCGTGGTGCAAATACCCAATGCCGCTTCCGCTCCCGGATTGACTGGTAATTTCAGTTACGCATGGCGCCTGACGGCTGACGAAGGCACGCAGTTCACCCGTCTGCTCAACACGCTTAAGGCGAAAAATATCCCGATCGCTAAAGCGGAGATCATGTATGTCTCTGACGAGCGCGTGTCCAATGTCTCGGGCACGCAATTCTATCCCGCGATTCTGAAAGCGGCTGGCATCAGCGTTGGCGAACCAGTCGCCTTCCAGCTTAAGAGTTTCGACCTTTCACCGCAGGTGTCTCAGGTGCTGGAGCGCAAGCCTGACGTCGTCGCTCTCGCGGGTACGCCCGATAGCGCTGGCAAAGTCATCAAGGAACTGCGTCGGCAGGGATTTAAAGGGCGCGTGATCGGATCGCAGATTTTCGCTGATCCCAATTCGCTCGAGCTCTTTGGGCGCGATGCGGATGGGCTTCTCATCGTCGCTGGTTTCTGGGGGGACCGCAACGACGCCACCCGCAGCTTCGTCAAGAAATATGCTGAGGAGAACGCCAAGCGGGGGCTCACCTCAAAGAAATCGCCCCATCACACAGATGCTTGGGGGTATGACATCGTTTACTTGCTGAAGCAGGCCATGGAGAAGGGGAACGTCACCGGCGATCCATCGAAAGCAGCTGTCGAGCGCACTGCGATTCGCGATGCGCTGAAGGGCATTCGCTTCACCGGAATATCCGGCGAGAATATCTGCTTCAACGCCGCCCGTGATGCGCGACTCCCAGGTTTCATCATCGAGATCAGCGATCTCAAATGGAATTTGTTCGATCAGCATCCCGCAGAAGCCTGCACGGAAGGTTGATATCTATTTCTGAAAAGACCGCCCTCGCGAGCAAGCCGCGGGGGCGTTATTTCGGCCGGCGAACGTGTGTCAAATATGATCTGTATGGTTCGCCAAGTAATATTCAGCGATCTCCTCGCGGGTCGCCCACCATACATCTGGGAAGCTTTTGGCGTAATCGACGAATTCGCGCAGCGCGCGGATGCGGAAGGGCTGCCCAATGACATGGGGATGCAGGCCGATGTTCATCAATCGACCACTCGCGGCGCCCTCCCGATAGAGTTCGTCGAACTGCTCCTTGAAGACGGCGAAGCCGCCGTTGACATCCTTACCCTGGCGCATGAACACGGTGAAATCGTTGACCTCCGAGGTGTAGGGGACCGAAACCATGGGACGCCCACATTTCGTCTGAACAAGGTAGGGTTGATCATCGTTCAACAGGTCGGTGATGAAGATCAGGCCTTCCTCGGCGAGTAAATCGATGGTGTTGAGCGTGCTGCGCAGAGAGCTCGAAAGCCAGCCTTTTGCGGGGCGTCCGACGACTTGCTTGTAGGTGTCGAGCGTTTCGCGGATCAGTTTGCGTTCACCCTCGATGTCGTGTGCATAATTGGTTAACAGGTCGGATTGGACGAAATTGTGTGCGACAAGTTCCCAACCCTTGGCGTTCACGTAGTCGATGACTTCGCGGCGCTTGAGGCCCATTTTTGCGTTCATTGTGCAGGTGGTCGGCACACCTGCCTTTTCGAAAATATCGAACATACGCCAGACACCCACGCGCTGCCCATATTCGCGCCAAGTCCAATTTGGGTTATCATAGACGTTGCCCGCTAAAGTGTCCCCAACGATGCCCGGACCACCAGGATAGTATGGCTTTTCGCCCTCGCGCACCTCATCCCAATATTCCAGGTTGGTGGTGATCATTAAAGCGACACGGGCTCCATTGGGCCATTTCAATGGCTTGCGTTGCGGCATGGGAACAAAGGGATAATGCATGGAGCTCTCCGGGCTTCTGAAGGATTTTTGAATACTAGACACTCCTGCCCTCTGGTTTCAAGCGACATCAGATACGGCGACGATCTTCATTGGGATTAAACCAGTGGCGCAAGTAAACCAGCTGCGCTTGACTTGCGCATAGCGCAGCCAAGTTGGCCCTTGTGGTTGCAATGGCAGCCGGCAATCCACTGGGTGAATTTTCGCTCTTATTTTGGGCGCGCCAAGAACTTCTTGGCGCGCCATGTTTTTTTGAATAGGATAGCGACGCGTGAGCGCATGTTCGCCTTTTCAATTCAAATGCGTTAACGGAGGCACATAATGAAGCCCAAACGGCGATCCTTACTGAAATGGCTCGCATTGAGTCTTATGTCCTTGGGGGCGACAAACGCCTTTTGTGCTGATGAATGGCCTAACCGGCAAGTGACTATTCTTGTACCGACGGCGGCCGGCGGCAATACTGATTTGATGGCGCGCCTCGCCGCGGAGTATCTACAAAATAAATTCGGCAAGCCGTTCGTCGTTATCAACAAACCCAGCGCCGGCGGCGTGTTGACGACGGAGCAGACCGTCAATTCTCCAGCAGATGGATATACGCTGCTGTTTTCGCCAAGCGCTACGGTTCTTCTGACGCCGCTCGTGCAGCAGATCTCCGTCGATCCACGCAAGCTACTGACGCCAGTTACGAATGTGGGGACAGGCTCGCAGGTGATCGCAGTCAAAAGGAGCCTTCCGGTTTCTTCCCTGAGCGAGTTTCTCGCCTACGCGCGCGCTAACCCCGGCAAGCTTAATTATGTTGTGGCAGGAGTGAACAACATCAGCCATTTGGGGCCGTTACTTTTGTTCAAGCGGGCCAATGTTGATTTGGTTATGGTCCCGCAGCGGGGCGAGCCGCAAGCAGTTGGCGATCTTATAGGCGGCGACGTCGATTTCTATTTTGGCAATGCATCCGTACTCTTGCAACAGTCTGATAACGACAAGATCCGACTTTTGGCGGTGGGCACGTCTGAACGCATCGCTGCTGCCCCGCATTTACCCACGATTTCAGAGACTATGCCCGGGTTTGTCTTTTCGTCGTGGAACGGCTTCTTTGTGGCTGTAGGCACGCCCCAACCAATCATATCGAGCTTGCGGCAAGCGGTTATTGATATGGTGGCTCAACCTGAATTGCAGAGGCGGCTCCGAGACCTGGGCATAGTCCCTGGCGGTCAGGCCGAGGCTGAGGTCAGATCGGTTTTCGAGAGGGATTACGAGTTGTTCGTCGCCGCTGTGGCCGCAGCGGAGGTCAAAAAATAATTATGTTGACGCTCTGTTAAAGCGTAACGCGGTTTATCCTCTGACTGCAGATCGCATGTGCCTTGAACCTGGATCGCTTTCGGTGGAAAGCGGCTCAGAAAACTGAACGGTTGTCGAAGGTGAATTGCTCAGCGATTCCAGATCATCGTATTTGACTCAGGTCGCAGCAGCCGATTGGAGGGATGGATTCCATTCTTTAGATTCGGTCCATCGGTCGATGGTGTCGCGGGTTGCTGGTGCTTCAGGCGGCAGGTTGAGCCCTTTGTCGGGCTAATTCCATCCATTCAGAGGCGCGTCAGGAAGACGTGGAAAATGCAAACTGCAAACTGCTATAATATTTCGACAGGCTCGCACTTGGCGATCACAAATACAATTTGGTTTTCGTATTGCTGCTGGCTCACCATCTGATCGCCTGTTTCACGTATTAGGTTAGGAATATCAATGGCAGAGAGGGGATCGGTGCAGCGCACCTCCAATTGCTCTCCCACCGCAATGCTCTTCAGAGCTTTTCGCGTCTTCAGGACGGGCAACGGACACTTGTAGCCGGACAGATCAAGCAGCTTTATTATCATATTGCAAGCATGGCCAAGGATCGCTCGAAGGTCAACCGACACTTGTTACGCAGTAACAAGCTTGCGATCTGTACGGCTTTTACCAGGGTTCGGAGATTCTGTATCATGCGTGAGCGGATGAAACGCGAAGTTGCCGATGCGTTTTGAGACGCATTGGCGGGTCTGTGCGATAATGCAAGCTGGGGCGCCTATCGCCAAGACCACGCTGCTTCACTTCACAGGAGCCCGCATGAAGAACGAGGGATGGCGGCTGATGAGAGCGCGTGGTCGATATTAGCTGAGCTCGCGTGTATGAATAAGAAACGCGATTTCATAAGGTATAAGGTATAACATCGTCCGAGCGGCGATCAGAACCTTGACTATGATGAAGAGGAGTCCATGGGAGTGCGCAAAAAGGCGGAACTGGATGACTGAGCAAATTTCAACGCTCGGCGTCATCCTCGCCGGGGGTCTGTCGCGGCGAATGGGGGGCGGCGACAAGACCATGCGAACGGTCGCAGGACGCCCGATCCTCGCTCATGTGATCGAGCGTCTGTCGCCGCAATGCGTTTCGGTCATCCTTAACGCCAATGGCGATCCCATGCGCTTTGGTTCCCATGGGTTGACTGTCGTGCCAGATAATGTTCCCGATTTCGCCGGTCCTCTTGCTGGCGTTTTGGCGGCGCTGGATTGGACTGCATTGCATCATCCCGCCATCGAATGGGTCGTGAGTGTGGCCGCCGATTGCCCTTTTCTGCCGCGCGATCTTGTGCCGCGCATGCAGACCGAGCGCGCTGAGAAGCAGGGAGAACTCGCGGTTGCTGCTTCAGGCGGTCAGAGCCATCCGGTGATCGGTCTTTGGAAGGTATCGCTCCGGAATGAGTTGCGTCATGCGCTGATTGTCGAAGAGTGTCGCAAGATTGGCCTCTGGACGGCGCGTTACCGGCTCGTGACGTCGCAATGGCCGATGGCGCCTGTTGACCCCTTCTTCAACGCCAATACTCCGGAGGATGTGGCGCAAGCCAACGCGCTCGTGCAGCTTGCCCCCTGATCAGTCCGAGCGAAGTATCTGCGGAATTGGCCCGCGTGGGCCTTTGGGTTGTTCAGCGACTCAATAAACGCGGCTCTGGCGGACCGATCGCGGCGCGCGCTGACGATGCGCCTGAATTTGTTCTTTCCGCCTGCATATGTGGGTGACGGCCTGGATCGGGAAAGGACAGAAATCATTTGATGGGCGCGATGCAAAATCAAGCGCCCGCCGTGCATTAGGACCCGGAGGCTTCATACAGTGGATCAACAAAATATTTTCGCAGCCTCTCGTTGTGGTGCGTCTCTGAGGAATTTTCTGTGCGCTCAGGATCTCGTCCGTCGGGGAATGACTGCGTTCATGTAACGTGAGATCGACGGCGTCTTTAGTTGAGGATAGCCACTCAAGTATAGTTGAGTTGAGCGAAACAAAATTCACCGCAACTCGTTGAGCAGAGTGAAGTTGGCCCTATTTAACCGAAGACGAGTGAACGCAAATGAACAGTGCCTTCACTACCGGTTCATCAACTCCTGAAAAATGTTTTTGATGGCCTCTGGAGTCTCCGCAAACCGTTTCAATAATGGCAGCATCTCGGCAAAAAGAACGATTTCGGGCTTTTCACCGGTTGTCTTCTCGTATTCTTCGCGGAAATCTTGATCATGGCGAAGTTGGTCGAAGGCGCGCCGTAGTTCAGCAACCGCTTCAGCAGGCGCTCCCTTGGGCAAAGCTATGACGCCATGCATGGCGGAATCCAGATCGCACATTAATAGCAGAGCATCAAACTTAACCCCGCGAGGTGGGGCGCCATAACTTCTCTGGTATACTTCGGTAAATCCAGTAATGCCCATGCGTTCAAGCGATTCCACCTTGCTGATTTTTCCATCTGGTCCAGTGGTTGGAAAATAGAATAAAGGCATCCCGATGCCAGTGTTTATAATCTGGGGCACTGCTTGTCGCATGTAGCCTGGCAAGGCGCTGTTGGCGAAATTGACTTCATTCTGGAGCATCGCCTTGTTCAAATCGGCTGTTCCTGGAAAGCCGGAAATCATTCTGTACTTGATTCCGAGCACTTCAAGAGCGAGGCTTGAGCGTGTATCATTTGCGTTCGACCGCGAATAGCCCCCTGCGAAGAGTTCACGCGCCTTGATGATTTCCTCTGGGCGCTGAATTCCAGTCACAGCGTCTTTACGGATATAGGCGACATTCCAGTCCCGTACGGCCCCGATCATTTCAAATTGTTGAAGTGAAACCTTCAGGGCTGGATCGCCTGCAATCAGAGCTGGGGGATTGAGCCCGAAGAAACCAGCGGTATAGCCGTCAGCCTTGAAGCCGATTTCAAGTCCAAGGGAATTCATCGCGAGCGCGCCGCCAGCGCCAGGCATGTTCTGCACAACAATGGTTGGTGCGCCGGAGATATGGCGCCGCAGATGCTTTTGAAAAATTCTGGCAGACAGATCGGCATTGCCGCCGACACCATAGTTAACGACAATAGTCAATGTCTTCTTGTCGTAAAATTGGGCCTGGGCCGACGTGACGCCGATTGCGCCCATTATGGCTGCAACCTGCATAATCTTATCGAATACCCGTCTCATATCACTCTCCGCTCTCGTGGTGACTGCGGTTGGGAGGTTTGATGGCCGGTAGGCCCAGATGCTCTCTTAATGTCTTTGCCGAATATTCTGTTCGGAAAAGGTTCCGCCGTTGCAATTCTGGCACTACATGGGTCACAAAGTCCGTCAAAGACTGCGGGAGTAACGCGGGAACGATATTGAAGCCATCTGCGGCGCCCTGTTGCACCCATGTTTGCATTTCATCAGCGATGATTTCGGGCGTCCCGATGGCGACATGATGCCCGTGACTGATGATCGTCTCCTCGTAGAGCTGTCGAATTGTCCAATTCTGTTCCCGGGCGATCCGCAGATTGAGGCTTGCTCTGCTGACGAGGGGGAGATCGGTTCGCAAGTCTGGCAAAGGACCGTCGAGGTCGCAACCCGTCAAGTCACCAAAGAATCGAGAGAGCCTTTCAAGCCCAAGAACGGGATCAAGATGTGTTAGCATGGCACGATATTTTCGTTGCGCCTCTTCCATAGTTGAGCCAACCACAGGCAGAAGTCCGGGCAGTACTTTGACATCAGCCGGATTGCGGCCCTTGGCGAGGACGCGAGCTTTGGTGTCTGTATAAAAACTCTTGGCCCCTTCCATGCGTGTCTGCACGGCGTAAATGATATCAGCGACCGAGGCGGCAAAATCCAGTCCGTCAGCAGAAGCGCCGGCCTGGGCGATTACAGGGCGACCTTGCGGTGATCGCGGCATCGTTAACGGACCTCGAACGCGGAAATTCAGGCCTTTGTGATCCAGCCTGTGAAGTTTGGCTGGATCAAAAAAGAACCCGTTCTGGCGATCCCGAATATAGGCGTCGGGCTCCCAGCACTCCCAAAGGCCAAAGGCGACCTCTATTGCTTCCTTAGCGCGCTCATAGCGTTCATTTTTCGGAAGGATGGCGTCTGCGCCAAAGTTCTGCGCTTCAGCGTTTCGAGAAGAAGTGACGACATTCCATCCCGCTCGTCCACCACTTAGATGATCAAGAGATAGAAATTTTCGGGCCAGTTGGTAGGGTTGATGAAAGGTGGTGGACGCTGTTGCGATCAAACCTATGTGGGTGGTGACCTGACTGAGGGCCGCCAGCAATGTGATAGGTTCGAATTCACCGGCGCCTTCCTGATTTCGGCCAAAAGCGCCTTTAGGCTCATCGTTGAAGTTTAGAGCGCTTTGATCCGCCAGAAAAACGAAATCAAAAAGGCCTTGTTCCGCTATCTGCGCAACACTGATGGAGTGAGCGATATCTATGGCTCCGTCCAGTTGCACCTCGGGATCTCGCCATCCGCTTGGATGGTAGCCGATCCCCCGCATAGAGAGCCCCAGGTGCATTTTGGACATGATGACCTCGCGATGATGATCCCGGCCTTCATATATAAAAAGGCGTTTAGCCGAGCCTTGTTTCAAATCCGCGCTATTTTATGAGCCGCCCGGAAGTCCTGATTGTGAGGGGCTTCAGTTTGCAAATGCGATTACCATCTTCTGGATTGCTCTTTCTGGCAAGGGGTTGATCTCCATTCCCGTTTTTTGGCTCCGCAGTATAAACTATAACCTCTCCTGAAGGTGTCGAAGGCGTATCACAGGGCCGGAATAGAACCGCATCTTGCAGAGTGGGCCCCGATTTTGGTAGCGTTTTAATCCGGCTGATTTTTCTTTTCATCTTTGCTCTGCACGTTCTTGCTGAACTATAAATAATAGATTCTTCAAGACCAAGGAGTTTGCCGCACATGCTCTGATACGGAGCGATGCTGGTTGCCGCAAGTGAGTTGGAAATCTATGTTTTCAGGGACTTGGTCCCGTTCGTTTAGGTTGAACATTGGCCTGCGTTCCCATTCCTGATACTCGGCGCGTCTTGGAATCAAGTGGCAGCTGAAGCTTGAAAAATAGGAAAGAGATGTCGAAGATGTTGAATCGCATCGGGATGCTTGCGTTGCTCGGCATTTGGGCAGCCGCACCTGTTGTAAAAGCGCAAACGCGCGACGAGATGTTCAAGGACAAGCCCTTAACTATCGTCGTAGGGCACGAGCCTGGCACAGGTTTTGACCTTTATGCTCGTACGCTAGCTCGCTATTTACCTAAATATCTGCCGGGCAAGCCCAGCGTCCTCGTCCAGAATATGGTGGGAGCGAGCGGTGTATCCGCTTTTAACTGGTTGGGCTCCGTTGCGCCGAAGGATGGTTCCGCCATCGCCATTGTCGCTTTTACAGTGCCATTCGCACCAATGTTGGGCCATGCGGGGGTACGCTTCGACGCCTCCCAATACAACTGGATCGGGAATATGGATTCGAGCGTCAGCGTTTGCGCTTTTTCCAAAGCCTCCGGCGCGCTGACCTTCGAACAGGCCCGCCAACGTGAAGTTACTGTAGGCGGCACTGGCTCTTCTGGCCCCTTGAGCCAATCGTCGACCGCCCTGCGCACTCTCACTGGTGCTAAACTGAAGGTGATCGAGGGCTACAAAGGATCAGCTAGTGTCAAGATCGCCATCGAAAATGGTGAATTGCATGGGGTCTGTGGCATTTCATTGTCTACGGCGCGCACGCAATATCGCGAGGCGTTCGACAGTGGTGATTTGGTGATGACCTTGCAACTTGGTCTTGAGCCTCATCCCAACATCAAGAACGTGCCGCACGTTTATCAATATGCGAACACAGTAGATGAGAGACAGATTTTCGACCTTATTTTCGGGGCGCAAGGGTTGGGACGTTCCTTTGTGGCGCCCCCCGGCGTGTCGCTGGAGCGCGTAACGATCTTGCGCACGGCCTTTGAAGCCGCCATGCAGGATCCGGAACTAACTGCAGAGGCGCAGAGCGCGCAACTCGACCTGCGACCGCAGAACGGCGATCAGGTTCAAGCTTTCATCGAGCGCGTTTACGCTGCTCCGCGCGAAATCGCCGAACGCGCCCGAAAAGCAGTTAAGCCCTGAAGTAGGAGGTGATTGTCCGGGCGGTCAGAATCCGATAACCTGTCGCAGGAGGAAATGCCAATGACCGAAGGTTGGAACGTCAAGCGTGTGGGGCAGATCGATTGCCCGGGCGGCGGCCAGGTTTGGGTGGAGGGCGACGTGCTTTTCGTCGGCCACATGCGGGCGCCTGGAGGGACGAGTCTATACGATGTTTCCGATCCGGCGAGGCCGCGCTTGCTCTCGCGTATAGAAATGCCAGACGGTTGGCATTCGCACAAGGTACGTACGCGAGACGGCGTGATGATTGTGAACCATGAGACAAATGGCGCGAACGCCGGGGATGGTTTTTCTGGCGGGCTCACGATCTATGACGTTGAAGTTCCCACTGCTCCTAAGCTGATAACTAAATGGGAGACCGGTGGCGCGGGCGTTCATCGCTATGACGTCGACGGACGTTACGCCTATGTTTCAGCGACTGCGGAAGGCTATGTCGGCTATATCGTGGTCATTCTCGACCTGCTTGATCCTGCGCGTCCACGCGAAGTCTCGCGCTGGTGGATTCCGGGCCAGTGGAAGGCGGGCGGCGAGGCTTATCCTTGGGATGATTTCGTCGTTCCCAAATGCCACCATCCCTTGCGTGCAGGCGATCGGCTCTATGTTAGCTATTGGCATCACGGCTTTTATATCCTCGACATCTCTGACCTGGCGAAGCCGAAAATGGTAGGTCATGACGCGCGCAGTCCGGCCTTTCCCCATCCCACCCATACCTGTTTGGTCATTCCGGAGAAGTTGAGGGGGCGCGACATCATGGTGGTTGCTGATGAGGATGTGGCGCAATTGCGTCCCTCTGCGCCCGCCTTCGCCTGGATCTATGACATCACTGTCGAGAGCATGCCTACGCCTATCGCCACGATCAATGTGCCTGGCCTCGATAAAGATGGCGCCACGCAGCCCAAGATGACTGGTTGCCATCAACCGTCGGAACGGTTTAATGGCACAGTCATTCCCTTTGCGTGGTTTGCTCAGGGTTTGCAGGTTTTCGACGTGGCGGATCCCTTCGCGCCGAAGCGCGTCGCTCATTTTTTGCCCGATCCCGCGCCAGGACAAGAGCGTGCGTCGTCCAATGATGTGACAATCGACAGGCGTGGGCTAGTCTATCTTATAGATCGTATTCGAGGGATTGAAATTCTCGAACTCACGATCTGAATTGGGCTGTCAAAGCGGCGTATAGAATGGTTTGGGGGTAGTTGTTGTATAAGATGTCTAGATTGTTTGGCGTTGTAACGATGGTGATCAGTGCGACGGGCGTCGCCCGCGCAGATACGGTTGCTGACTTTTTCCGGGGTAAGACGGTCAACATCGTCGTGGGTCATGAAGTTGGCACTGGGTTTGATATTTATTCGCGCGTGTTGGTTCGCCACATGGGAAAATATATTCCCGGCAATCCTGGCATGCTTGTACAGAATATGACGGGCGCAAGCGGGGTAGTGGCTGGGAACTGGCTCTATTCCGTTGCGCCGCGCGATGGAACAGTGATTGGCGCCTTTGCGCAAACGGTACCGCTTGAGCCCTTGTTTGGTAATCAGCAGGCGCGTTACGACGCCGCCAGATTTTTATGGATTGGCAATATGGAGTCCGGCCTGTCCGTGTGCGGGGTAACACGCGCGTCAGGGGTCAACTCCTTTACTGAATTGCAGCAGCGTGAAACGCTGGTAGGCGCCACAGCTCCCACCGGGCCGCTCGCCAAGTCGGCGTTGGCGGTGAAAAATGTCTTGGGCGCCAATCTAAAGGTGATCCCCGGTTACAAGGGCTCCGCCGATGTGAAGCTGGCGATGTCGCGTGCAGAGGTGGGCGGGATTTGCGGTCTGCCGTGGTCAACCGTCAAATCATTCTGGAGCCAGGAACTGGCGTCCGGTGATTTCCGTCCTTTGATACAGCTTTCGGGTGATAAGTCACCCGAGCTCCCAAACATTCCGCACTATACGGATTTCATCAAGACATCCGAGGACAAGCAGTTGTTTGGTCTTCTATTTGGCGTTCAGGCTTTGGGGCGTGTCTACGCGTCGCCCCCCGATACCCCCGGGGATCGCGTGGCCGCCTTGCGGAAGGCGTTTATGGAGACCATGATCGACAAGGAATTTTTGGCCGACGCCGAAAAAACCGGGATAGACATCAGTCCAATGGCAGGTGAGCCGGTTGCGAAAATGTGGGCTGAATTCGCAAGCGCCTCGTCGAGTATCGTTGCGCGTGCTCAAGCCGTCACAAGCCCGTAGATGTAGAGTTGCATTGAGAACTGACCCTTAAGGGATGGTAATTTCCACTGAGATTTGACCCATGTTGAACTTCCCCCTGGCTGGCTGCGGCGGGGGTATCGGGAGTGATAGACATGGATTTGTTGAGTGTGATTCGACGTTGGGCTCTTC